>NZ_CAJMYZ010000021.1:0-189937 GCF_905220155.1 Paraburkholderia sp. J7
ACTATGTGTTAACACTAATTCGCAATTTTAGCGCCTTTTCATATCGCGCTGCAGCGAAATCCACGTCGGGTACGGCGGTGGTGCGCGCAAGCAAAGGCACTCTGGGGAAGGGCTGCGCGTCTTTCGCGCGGCGCTCGTCAACTCAAATCATTCTGATAGTAGTACCCGGTTGTGACATACCATCCGCGGCGTACCTCGACCGGCCGGTCTCCATAGGTATAGGACACCCGCTCGACCGATAGCAAAGGAAAACCCGCCGGCACCTTGAGCAGATCGGCCACGGTAGGCTCGGCGGCCACGGCGCGGATCTTCTCGGTCGCGCGTATCATGCGCGTGCCGAACTCCGCCTCGAACATGGCGTAGAGCGGGCCTTTGTAGTCGGCGAGGCGCTCGCTCGTCAGGCCGCGGAACACACCGCCTGGCAACCAGATCTCGTCGAGCACGGTGCTTTCGCCATCGAACTGCAGCAGACGCCGGATCAGCACCACCGGGTCCGAGGGCTTGAGGTCGAGCTGGCGCGCAATCTCGGCCGAAGCGCGCAGGCGCCGGCACTCGAGCAGCTTGCTCACGTGCGGGTGCTCCGCGCCGTCATCGGCGAGCAACCTGAGGAAGCGAAACTGGGCGCGCTCTTCGTTGTGCGTTGCAACAAAAGTACCCTTACCCTGACGGCGCACCAGCAGATTGTCGGCAGCCAGTTCGTCGATCGCCTTGCGCACGGTCCCCTGACTCACCTTGTAACGGGCGGCCAGTTCGACTTCGCTGGGGATGATTTCACCGGGCTTCCATTCGCCGGACTCGAGGCTCTGTGTAATGAGCCCCTTGATCTGCTGGTACAGCGGACTGAAGGTCGGGGACGGGGGCACCGCGGGCGCAGACGCTGGAACCCCGCTCTCGGGAGCGGTGGAATTCGCGTTGCTGGCCGGGTTTGCACTCATGGCGCGCATTTCAACATAAAGCCCCCCACGCATCAAGCGTTTTGCCTGCAATAGTTATGTCTTATATAAGACATAAGATACTGTTGACTTTGACCCTGACGACTCCTACACTCCCGATCGAGCAAGGGTTTGCGGGCAG
Source organism: Paraburkholderia sp. J7 (assembly GCF_905220155.1). NCBI lineage: Bacteria > Pseudomonadati > Pseudomonadota > Betaproteobacteria > Burkholderiales > Burkholderiaceae > Paraburkholderia > Paraburkholderia sp. J7. The sequence goes on from NZ_CAJMYZ010000021.1 coordinate 1,075, forward strand.
GCTGCATGCTAATTTCAGGACATGAAACCGGCATGACGAAGAGGAGCCGCCGGCTGCATCCACCTCGTGGCGAATGCGCCGCGAGCCGCCTTGCACGATGCTGTTCCCTCACGCAGTAAACGCAGTAGAGGTTTCATCCGCCCAGCCGGCACGCGTGAGTCATCGCGCGCCGCGCATCTGTGGGAGAGCCCGAGCGAGCTGTTGCAGGAGTCGGCACACGCGAAGCGGCCAGCGTCCGGCGCCCCTCGAAGGGCGCTCCGTTCACCTCTTGCCATGTTGCACAGGTTACCGGCACGGCGGTCCGCGCCGGCGGCGCACGCGTCACGGCTTGTCAGTCATTGTTGTTCCAGTGAAGCGCGCACGCCAGCGAGAAAGACCGCCGGTTTCACCTACGCTTCGTGTATCGCGCATATAGAATGGCGTTTTACCCTGGCGTCTAACGCATCTTCCTGGAGATTTTCAATGGCTAAGCCCGCAAAGCGCGTTGCCGTCACCGGCGCCGCAGGTCAGATCGCTTACTCCCTGCTGTTCCGCATTGCGAATGGCGACCTGCTCGGCAAGGATCAGCCCGTCATCCTGCAACTGCTTGACCTTCCGCAAGCGCAAGCCGCCGTCAAGGGCGTTGTGATGGAACTGGACGACTGCGCATTCCCGCTGCTCGCGGGCGTGGTCATCACCGACGACCCGAAGGTCGCGTTCAAGGACGCCGACGTTGCCCTGCTGGTTGGCGCACGCCCCCGCTCGAAGGGCATGGAGCGTAAGGACCTGCTCTCGGCCAACGCTGAAATCTTCACGGTTCAGGGCAAGGCGCTGAACGACGTCGCCAGCCGCGACGTGAAGGTGCTGGTCGTCGGCAACCCGGCCAACACGAACGCCTACATCGCCATGAAGTCGGCTCCGGACCTGCCGAAGAAGAACTTCACCGCCATGCTGCGTCTGGACCACAACCGCGCGCTCTCGCAACTGGCCGCCAAGTCGGGCAAGCCGGTCGCTTCGATCGAGAAGCTCGCCGTGTGGGGCAACCACTCGCCGACGATGTACCCCGACTTCCGTTTCGCCACGGTCGACGGCCAGTCGCTCAACGCGCTGATCAACGACGACGTGTGGAACCGCGACACGTTCATCCCGACGGTCGGCAAGCGCGGCGCTGCGATCATCGAAGCGCGCGGCCTGTCGTCGGCAGCGTCGGCCGCCAACGCAGCCATCGACCACGTGCGTGACTGGGTTCTCGGCACGAACGGCAAGTGGGTCACGATGGGCATCCCGTCGGACGGCTCGTACGGCATTCCCGAAGACATCATCTACGGCGTGCCCGTAACCTGCGAAAACGGCGAATACAAGCGCGTGGAAGGCCTGGAAATCGACGCGTTCTCGCGTGAAAAGATGGACGGCACGCTGAACGAGCTGCTCGAAGAGCGCGAAGGCGTGGCTCACCTGCTCGGCAAGTAAGCCAGCTGTATGAACGGAACGCGCGATTAACGCCCGTTCCGTTCTGCTTTATGGGCGCGCGGGGCTAGCTCCGCCGCCCTAAGCGGGCCCCTAGGCGGCCCCACCTACGCGGCCCGCCCGATCCGCATGCGCCTTGCTCGCAGGACGCATCCGAATCCGGTATCTCCTACAAAACTCGACTCCCGACGCCGAAGATGCGCGCCATGCTCCCAGCCGAAGTGCTGTTTGACGGCGAAGCGCCGCCTGCCATCCTGCCCGCATGCGACCACTACGCGGGCAGTGAGAAGCTGATGCTCAAATCGCTCGCGCTGCAGCAGCAGTTGGGCCCGGTATTCGACATCACGCTCGACTGCGAAGACGGCGCGCAGGTCGGCCGCGAGGCCGAACACGCCGAGCTGGTGGCGTCGTTCATCGGCGGCGAGCACGACCGCTTTGGCCGCGTTGGCGTGCGCATCCACGATTTTCATCACCCGCACTGGCGCGACGACGTGCGCATGATCCTGCGCGCCGCCAAACGTGCGCCGGCCTTCATCACGCTGCCGAAGATCCGCGCCGTGGGCGACGCCGCCGAAATGACGGCCTTCATCGAAGCCACGCGCGTCGAGATGGGCATCGACACGCCCATTCCCGTTCAATTGCTCGTCGAAACGCACGGTGCGCTCGCGCGCGTATTCGACCTCGCTGCGCTGCGCGGCGTCGAGTCGCTGAGCTTCGGCCTGATGGACTTCGTCTCCGCGCACGACGGCGCCATTCCCGACACGGCCATGCGCTCGCCCGGCCAGTTCGATCACCCGCTCGTGCGCCGCGCGAAGCTCGAAATCGCGGCCGCGTGCCACGCTTTTGGCCGCGTCCCCTCGCACAACGTGAGCACGGAAGTGCGCGACATGGAAGTAGTGGCGAACGACGCGCGCCGCGCGCGTAACGAATTCGGCTACACGCGCATGTGGAGCATTCACCCGGCGCAGATTCCCGCGATCGTGGCCGCTTTCGCGCCGCGCGACGAGGAAATCGCCCTGGCCGCCGAAATCCTGCTGGCGGCGCAGCACGCACAATGGGGTCCGACACGCCACGGCGACACGCTGCACGACCGCGCGAGCTACCGCTATTACTGGTCGGTGCTGCGCCGCGCACGCGCCACCGGCCGTGCCGTGCCGGCCGAAGCGGCACCGCTGTTCGCGTCGGGCGTCGCTACATCCGGCGAGAAGGCGCAGAAGGCGTGACGTGCGCCACGAACGGGCGCGGAAAACGTTTTCAACGTATTGCGCCAGAGCAGCAACGCGGGGCGCGCACCGCATAGCGCAGCACCGGCAGTCACGCACAGTTACAGGCAGTTACTAGCGAACCAAGGCGCAAACAACACCGGGCCTGAGAAATTGAAGTTCATGGCGATAAATAGGTGAAAATAGCGTCCGCTGCGCGCTTTCGGGGCGCGCGCAGTGCAAACGGCGGTTGCCTGTTCAACCGCGCACTGATCAACCGCATTTAGATAGATAAAGGTTTGACACTCATGAAGAAACTGCTGATCGCCGCTGTCATCGGCACACTGTCCTCGACGCTGATGCTGGCCGCCACCGACGCCGCCGCACAAGGCACGTCGTCGACCACGACTGCCAAGAAGCCGGCCCCGAAGCATCGCATCATCAAGCGCAAGGCCAATCCGGCCAAGGAAGCGAAGGTCGATCCGGTCCCGGAAGGCTCGGAGCACTGGAGCTGCGCTGAAGGCGCGCAATTCGACCTGAAGGGCGACATGGCGCGTGACCAGATCGTCACCGTTCACTGGGCGAACAAGAACTACAACCTGCCGCGCCAGACCACGACCACGGGTGCCGACCGCTTCCACGACGCCGCCACCGGCCTCGACCTCGTCGTGATCCCGACGAAGGCCATGCTGTTCTCGGACAAGGACAGCTCGCGCCTCGCCGACGAGTGCAAGACCGTTGCCATGCAGCAAGGCGCCATGGCGCCGACGCAGGCCAACGCGCTGAACCCGGCCAACCGCGCCGCACCGGCTAGCGGCGCAGCAGGCCAGTAAGCCTCGGCCAGGGACCGCCTCGATGTCCGCCCTGATCTCCAACGTCAGGCCGCATCCGGACCAGGTACTGGTCGATATCGTCGACTATGTGCTGAATTTCCGGGTAGACAGCGCGCTCGCGCTGACAACGGCCCGGCATTGCCTGATCGACACCCTCGGCTGCGGACTCGAGGCGCTCTCCTACCCTGCCTGCACCAAGCTGCTGGGACCGATCGTGCCGGGCACGATCGTCCCTCACGGCGCGAAGGTGCCAGGCACGTCATTCCAGCTCGACCCGGTTCAGGCCGCGTTCAACATTGGCGCGATGATCCGCTGGCTCGACTTCAACGACACGTGGCTCGCCGCCGAATGGGGCCATCCGTCGGACAACCTGGGCGGCATTCTCGCGACCGCCGACTGGCTCTCGCGCACCGCCATCGCTCAGGGCAAATCGCCGCTCACCATGCGGCACGTGCTCGAAGGCATGGTGAAGGCGCACGAGATCCAGGGCTGCATTGCGCTGGAGAACTCGTTCAACAAGGTCGGTCTCGACCATGTGCTGCTCGTGAAGCTCGCCTCGACCGCCGTGGTCGGCCACCTGCTCGGGCTCACGCGCGACGAGCTGATCAACGCCGTCACGCTCGCGATGGTCGACGGCCAGTCGCTGCGCACCTACCGCCATGCGCCCAATACGGGCTCGCGCAAGTCGTGGGCCGCCGGCGACGCCACCTCGCGCGCGGTGCGTCTCGCGCTCATGGCGAAAACGGGCGAGATGGGCTATCCCTCGGCGCTCACGGCGAAAACGTGGGGCTTCTACGACGTCTCGTTCAAGGGACAGCCGTTCAGCTTCCAGCGCCCCTACGGCACGTACGTGATGGAAAACGTGCTGTTCAAGATTTCGTTCCCCGCTGAATTCCACGCGCAGACCGCAGCCGAAGCTGCGATGACGCTGCACGGCGTGCTCGCGCAACGCGGCAAGACGGTTGCGGACATCGAGCGCATCACCATCCGCACGCATGAAGCGGCGATCCGCATCATCGACAAACGCGGCCCGCTTGCCAACCCGGCCGACCGCGACCACTGTATCCAGTACATGGTCGCCGTGCCGCTGATCTTCGGGCGTCTCACCGCCGCCGACTATGAAGACGAAGTCGCGAGCGACCCGCGCGTCGACGCCCTGCGCGCGAAAACGGTATGCGTGGAAGACCCGCAATTCACGAAGGATTATCACGATCCGGACAAGCGTTCGATCGCAAATGCGCTCACCATAGCGCTAAGCGACGGCACGACGCTCGACGAGGTCGTCGTGGAGTACCCGATCGGCCACAAGCGGCGCCGCGAAGCAGGCATCCCGCTATTGATCGAGAAGTTTCGAATCAACCTCGCGCGCCGCTTCCCCGCGAAGCAGCAGCAGGCGATTCTCGATGTCTCGCTCGACGAAGCACGGCTGTGCGCCCTGCCCGTCAACGAGTACGTCGACATGTATGTGATCTGAGCAATCAGGCAGGTATCCGTGACAGCAGCAAATGAGCAGTAAGCGTTATTTCCGCGATTAAACGAAGGAAAACACTATGGCCCACAATCTCCACAAAACGCTAAAAGATTTCGACAGCGGTTCCGGTAAAGGCAAGTTCTACTCGCTGCCGCAGCTCGGCAAGCAGCTTGGCGTGAAGATCAATCGCCTGCCGGTCTCGATCCGTCTGGTGCTCGAGTCTGTGCTGCGTAACTACGACGGCAAGAAGATCGCGGAAGAGCACATCGAGCAACTCGCGAACTGGAAGCCGAACGCCACGCGCGTCGACGAAATCCCGTTTGTCGTCGCCCGCGTCGTGCTGCAGGACTTCACCGGCGTGCCGCTGCTCGCCGACATCGCCGCCATGCGCGGCGTGGCCAAGCAGGTCGGCCGCGACCCGAAGGTCATCGAGCCGCTCGTGCCGGTGGACCTCGTCGTCGACCACTCGGTGCAGATCGACTACTTCCGCCAGAAGGACGCGCTCGACCTGAACATGAAGCTGGAATTCCAGCGCAACAACGAGCGTTACCAGTTCATGAAGTGGGGCATGCAGGCGTTCGACACGTTCAAGGTCGTGCCGCCGGGCATCGGCATCGTCCACCAGGTCAACCTCGAATATCTCGCGCGCGGCGTGCACAAGAAGGCTGAAGGCGGCGATACCGTCTACTACCCGGACACGCTCGTCGGCACCGACAGCCACACCACGATGATCAACGGCATCGGCGTGGTCGGCTGGGGCGTGGGCGGCATCGAAGCCGAAGCCGGCATGCTCGGCCAGCCGGTGTACTTCCTCACGCCGGACGTCGTGGGCGTCGAGCTGAAGGGCAAGCTGCGCGAAGGCTGCACGGCAACCGACCTCGTGCTGACCATCACCGAAATGCTCCGCAAGGAAAAGGTCGTCGGCAAGTTCGTCGAGTTCTTCGGCGAAGGCACGGCCTCGATCGGCGTGCCCGACCGCGCGACCATCGGCAACATGGCGCCGGAATACGGCGCAACGATGGGCTTCTTCCCGGTCGACGAAAAGACGATCGACTACTTCAAGGGCACGGGCCGAACGGAAGCCGAGATCTCGGCATTCGAGAACTACTTCAAGGCCCAGGACCTCTTCGGTGTGCCGAAGGCCGGCGACATCGACTACACGAAGACGCTCGTGCTCGACCTCGGCACGGTCGCGCCTTCGCTGGCCGGACCGAAGCGCCCGCAAGACCGCATCGAAATCGGCCACGTGAAGTCGACCTTCACCGACCTGTTCTCGAAGCCGGTCGCCGAAAACGGCTTCAACAAGAAGGCCGCCGACCTCTCCGCCGAATACGCGGCGGGCGAGAAGGTCAAGCTGCACAACGGCGACGTGCTGATCGCCGCGATCACGTCGTGCACGAACACGTCGAACCCGAGCGTGCTGCTGGCCGCCGGTCTGCTCGCGAAGAAGGCCGTGGAAGCGGGCCTGACGGTCGCGCCGCACATCAAGACGTCGCTCGCGCCGGGATCGCGCATCGTCACGGAATACCTGACGAAGACGGGCCTGCTGCCCTACCTCTCGAAGCTCGGCTTCGAACTCGCGGCCTACGGCTGCACGACCTGTATCGGTAACGCCGGCGACCTGACGCCCGAGCTGAACGAGTCGATCGTCAAGAACGACGTCGTCGCGGCCGCGGTGCTCTCGGGCAACCGCAACTTCGAAGCGCGTATCCACCCGAACATCCGCGCGAACTTCCTGGCCTCGCCGCCGCTCGTCGTCGCTTACGCGATTGCCGGCAACATCACGCGCGACCTGATGACGGAGCCGGTTGGCAAGGGCAAGGGCGGCCGCGACATCTATCTCGGCGACATCTGGCCGACGAGCGACGAAGTCAACGCGCTGCTCAAGTTCGCGCTCGACCCGGAAGCGTTCCAGAAGAACTACAGCCAGCTCACGAAGAAGGGCGACCTGTGGAGCAAGATCGAAGGCGAAGAAGGCCAGGTTTACGACTGGCCGAAGTCGACCTACATCGCCGAGCCGCCGTTCTTCGGCAGCGATTTTTCGATGACGCCGTCGTCGGAAGTGCCCGAGATCAAGGGCGCGCGCGCACTGGGCATTTTCGGTGACTCGGTCACGACCGACCACATCAGCCCGGCTGGCTCGATCAAGGAAGATTCGCCCGCAGGCAAGTGGCTGAAGGAAAACGGCGTGCAGAAGGCCGACTTCAACAGCTACGGCTCGCGCCGCGGCAACCACGACGTGATGATGCGCGGCACCTTCGCCAACGTGCGTATCAAGAACCTGATGATCCCGGCAAAGGCCGACGGCACGCGCGTGGAAGGCGGCCTGACGATTCACCAGCCGAGCGGCGAACAGCTGTCGATTTACGACGCCGCCATGAAGTACATCGACGCCGGCACGCCGACCATGGTGTTCGCAGGCGAAGAGTACGGCACGGGTTCGTCGCGTGACTGGGCAGCCAAGGGCACGCAGCTGCTCGGTGTGAAGGCCGTGGTTGCACGCAGCTTCGAGCGTATTCACCGCTCGAACCTGGTCGGCATGGGCGTTCTGCCGCTGCAGTTCAAGGGCGCGGACAGCGTGCAATCGCTCGGCCTGACGGGCGACGAGACGTTCGACATCGAAGGCCTGACGGACGACTTCAAGCCGCAACAGGACCTGACGCTCGTGATCCACCACAAGGACGGCAAGGATCAGCGCGTGCAGGTGCTGCTGCGTATCGACACGCCGATCGAAGTCGACTACTACAAGCACGGTGGTATTCTGCCGTTCGTGCTGCGCTCGCTGCTCGCGGCGTAAGCAAGCCGTTTTTTGCAGGTGCCGCGCCCGGCAACGGGTGCGGTCACACTTGGAGCCCGACGCAAGTCGGGCTTTTTTTTCGACCGCGCTTCCGGTTCAGCTATTCGATCAGCTTGTTCAACGTCGCAAACTCGATCAGCGCGGCGAGCGACGACACGCCGAGCTTGTCCAGCACACGGGTCTTATACGTGCTGACGGTTTTATCTGAAAGCCCGAGCCGCCCCGCAATGCCCTTGTTGCTCATGCCGCGCGCAAGGTATTGCAACACTTCGACTTCGCGTGGCGACAGCCCGTTGAGCGCCACGTCGCGGCCGCCGCCGCAACTGCCCGCCGGGAAGCAGTCGTAGCCGAGCAGCACCGCCTTGACCACACCGCACAGCTCCTCGACGCCGCGATTCTTGTTGACATAGCCGTTCGCACCCGCCACGCGCGTGTGATTGGCCATGACCAACTCGGGCTTCGCAGAGAGCACGAGAATGCGCGCGCCGGGCTGCTTCGCGCGAATGCCGCGGATGACGGAAAGGCCGTCGAGCTTCGGCAATTCGAGGTCGAGGATCACCAGATCGGGATGCAATTCCTGCACGAGGCGCAGGCCCTCTTCGCCGTCGCTGCACTCTCCGACCAGTTCGTACTCCGTATTCAGCACGTTGGCGAGCATCTTCAGCACGATGGGATGGTCGTCGATGACAACGATGCGTTTCATTTTTTGTTCCATGGCGGAGTTATTTATTTAAGCCTTCAGCGGGAATCTCACAGCCTGAACGACGCGCCATTGTTTTTGTATAGGAAAGTTCTGAAACGGCTCATGAGGCGCCGCCGCAGGGTTAACCCACTGCGCGCGGAGTTTGAATTTAACTAACGCGTGAATTAAAGTAAGACGATGATCACGCGCTCCCGCACCGCCGCCGCTGTGGCGCCCCGCCCGCGCGGCCGGCGCCGCGCCGCCGCCGACCTCGACATGCGCGAGCGGCTGCTCGCCAGCGCCACGCAACTGTTCGGCGAACAGGGCATTGCAGCCACCACCATGGCGCAGATCGCCGAGGCCGCGGGCGTGACGTCCGCCATGGTTCACTACTACTTCACGAACCGCGAAAAGCTGCTCGACGCCGTGGTCGACGAGCGCATTGCGCGCTCGATTGCGTTCGTGTGGGAGAGTGTGGAGGGCGACGTTGCGCAAGACCCTCACGCGCTCGTGGAGGAACTGGTCGCGCGGCTCTTCGAAGTCACCTCGCGCATGCCCTGGCTGCCGCCGCTCTGGCTGCGCGAAATCGTCAACGAAGGTGGCTTGCTGCGCGAGCGCATGCTCAAGCGGCTACCCATTGAGCATTTACAGCGCTTTGCCGCGCGCATGGGCGAGGCGCAGCGCAACGGCAGCGTGAATGCCGAACTCGAAGCACCGCTGCTCTTCATCTCGATTCTTGCGCTCGTCATGCTGCCGCTCGCGACTTCGAAGATCTGGCAAAGCACGCGCGGCTTTCCGAAAATCGAGCGCGAGGCACTGCATCGGCACGTGAGCGCGCTGTTGAGCGCGGCCTTGCGCCCGGCGCCGCAGGACAAGCGCGGGCGCCGCGCGGCGCCCCGCAAGGAGAACGCGTCATGAAGCGTGGCATGGCCTGCCTGTGCGCCGTGGCGTTCGTGCTCGCCGCTTGCTCCCGGCATGAACCGTCCGGCTGGCAGGGCTACGCAGAGGGCGAGTATGTCTACCTCGCGTCGTCGCAGTCGGGCACGCTCACGCACCTCGAAGTACAACGCGGACAAACCGTGGCCGCCAATGCACCCGCCTTCGCGCTCGACTCCGTCGAGGAAGCGGCCGCGCGCGACGAGGCGCAGCATCGGCTCACGGCCGCGCAGCAGCAACTCGCCGATCTCCAGACCGGCAAGCGCCCGCCCGAAGTGCGCGTGACCGAGGCGCAGCTCGCGCAGGCCGAGGCGAACGCGCACAAGGCCGCGCTACAGCTCACGCGCGACGAGACGCAACTGCGCGCAGGCGGCATTGCACAGGCACAACTCGACGACTCGCGCGCGCAGGCGGCCTCCACAGCTGCCCAGGTGCGCGAGCTGCAAAACCAGGTGCGCGTGGCGAATCTGCCGGGGCGTACCGCGCAAATCGCCGCCCAGGCCGCCGACGTCGAGGCCGCGCGCGCCTCGCTCGCGCAGGCACAGTGGCGGCTCGACCAGAAGCGCGTGAGCGTGCCGAGCGGCGGCCTCGTCTACGACACGCTATTTCGTGTGGGCGAGTGGGTGCAGGCGGGCAACCCTGTCGTGCAGATGTTGCCGCCGCAGAACGTGAAGGTGCGCTTCTTCGTACCGGAGACGATCGTTGGCTCGCTCGCGCCAGGCCGCAAAGTCAACGTGCGTTGCGACGGTTGCGCCGCCGACGTCCCCGCCACCATCACCTGGATTTCGAACGCCGCCGAATATACGCCGCCTGTCATTTACAGCAACGAAAATCGCGCGAAGCTCGTTTTCATGATCGAGGCTCGGCCTGCCGCACAAGACGCCGTCAAGCTGCATCCGGGCCAACCGGTCGAGGTGACGCTGCAATGAGCACACCTGATCAATCTGCAGGCGACTACGCCATCGACGTGCGCAATCTCAACAAGCGTTTCGGCAGCAAGCATGTTGTGAACGACGTGTCGCTGCGCGTGGCGCGCGGCGAGATCTTCGGCTTTCTCGGCCCCAACGGCAGCGGCAAGACTACGTCGATCCGGCTCATGTGCGGTCTGCTCACGCCCGATTCCGGCTCGGGCACGTGTCTTGGCTACGACATCCTGCGCGAGAGCGCGCAGATCAAGCGTCACGTAGGCTACATGACGCAGCGCTTCTCGTACTGGGAAGACCTGACGATTCGCGAGAACCTCGACTTCGTCGCGCGCATCTATCAGATGCCGAATCGCCGCGAAGCTGTCGATCGCGCGCTAGAATCGCTCGGGCTCGCAAGCCGCGCGAGCCAGCTCACCGGCGCGCTCTCGGGCGGCTGGAAACAGCGTCTCGCGCTCGCGGCCTGCATGCTGCACGAGCCCGAACTGCTGCTGCTCGACGAACCGACTGCGGGCGTCGATCCTACCGCGCGCCGCGACTTCTGGGAGGAGTTGCACCGGCTTGCCGCGCAGGGCATTTCGGTCCTCGTGAGCACGCATTACATGGACGAAGCCGAGCGCTGCCACAAGCTCGCTTATATCGCCTACGGCAAGCTGCTCACGCAGGGCACCGCCGCCGAGGTGATCGCCGAACAGAACCTCGAAACGTGGGCGATTCATGGCGAGCGCCTGACCGCGCTGGCGGCGCAGTTACGCAACGCACCGGGAATCGACCAGACAGTGGTGTTCGGCTCCGCGCTGCATGCGAGCGGACGCGATCATGCCGCGCTCGCTACAGCGGTCGCGCACGCGGTGGAGGGCCAGCCGTTGCGCGCCGAACGCATCGACACCGGTCTCGAAGATGTCTTCATCTATCTGATGAGCCATGCCCAGGACAACTACGGAGTGACGTCGTGAGCGCGTCGTTTCCGTTTTCCGTGGCGCGCTGGTGGAGCATCGTGCTCAAGGAGTTCTTGCAGCTCAAGCGCGACCGGATCACGTTCGCGATGATCGTCGGCCTGCCGATCATCCAGCTCACGCTGTTTGGCTACGCGATCAACACCGACCCCAAGCATCTGCCCACCGCCATTGTCGTGGGCGAGGACAGCGTGTTCGCGCGCAGCTTCGTCGCGGGCATGCGCAATTCCGCCTATTTCGACGTGGTCGAAACGCTGCCCGACGAAGCCTCGGCGCGCCGCGCGCTCGCGCGCGGCACGGTGCAGTTCGTGCTAAGCATTCCTGTCGATTTCTCGCGGCGCCTGCTACGCGGCGAAAGACCCTCGCTGCTCGTCGAAGCCGATGCGAGCGATCCCACCGCCATTACCACTGCGCTCGCCGCATTGCCGGGCCTTGTTGGACCCGTGGCCGCGAAAGACCTCACCGGCCCGCTCGCGCACCTGAACGGCACGCCTGCCGCGTTCGACGTGCAGGTGCACCGGCTCTATAACCCCGAGGGCATTACGCAATACAACGTGGTGCCAGGCCTCATGGGCGTGATCCTCACGATGACGATGGTGATGATGACGGGCCTCGCCATTACGCGCGAACGCGAGCGCGGCACGATGGAGAATCTGCTCGCCACGCCCGTGCTGCCTATCGAGGTGATGACGGGCAAGATCATTCCGTATGTGGCGATTGGACTGATCCAGGCGACCATCATCGTGCTCGCCGCGCGCTACGTGTTTCATGTGCCGTTCGCGGGCGGTCTCGTCACGCTCTATCTTTCGGCGCTGCTCTTCATCGCCGCGAACCTCACGGTGGGCATCACGCTCTCGTCGCTCGCGCAAAACCAGTTGCAGGCCATGCAGCTGACAATGTTCTATTTCCTGCCAAGCCTGCTGCTCTCCGGCTTCATGTTCCCGTTCGGCGGCATGCCGCGCTGGGCGCAGTGGCTCGGCAACCTGCTGCCGCTCACGTATTTCAACCGGCTCGTGCGCGGCATCCTGCTCAAGGGAAACGGCTGGACCGACCTGTGGCCGGCGGTCTGGCCGCTCGCTATATTCACGGTCGCGGTCATGGCGATCGCCGTGCGCTTTTACCGGCGCACGCTCGATTAGCGCGAGGCCCATCATCATGACGCGCGACGCCGCCTTTGCCTGCCTGCTTGTGCTCACGCTCTCGGGCTGCACCGTGGGCCCCGATTTCCATACGCCAGCCGCTCCCGACGCCACGGGCTGGACGCGTCAGCCCGTGCCCGCGACAACCGCTAGTGCAACAGGACCCGGCGGCGGTGCGCAGACCTTCGCCACGGCGGAACACGCGCCGAACGCGTGGTGGACGCAATTCGGCAGCGCGCAGTTGAACGCACTCGTGGATCAGGCCTTGCGCGCGAGCCCTACGCTCGACTCGGCGCGCGCGAAGCTCGTCGAGGCGCGCGAAAACTACAACGCGCAAGCAGGCGCGGCAAACTTTCCCTCCGTTGATCTGAAGCTTTCCGGCACGCGCCAGAAGGTCGATCTCGCCGCGTTCGGCATTACACAAGTGCCGAATCCACCGCCGTTTACGCTTTACAGCGCATCGGTGAGCGTTTCGTACGTATTCGACGTGTTCGGCGCCAACCGTCGTGCGCTCGAAGCCGCACTCGCCCAGGTCGATTATCAGGCATACGAAATGGAGGCTGCGCGACTCTCGGTGGCCGGCAACGTGGTTGCTACGTCCATACGCCGCGCGTCGCTCCAACGCCAGATCGACCTCACAACGCAACTCGCGCAGGCACAGGCACGCCAACTCGCGATCATGCAAGCGCGCTACACGGCCGGCGGCATAGCGGAGATCGACGTGCGAAGCCAGCGCACGCTGCTCGCGCAAACGCGCGCCTCGCTGCCGCCGCTCGAAACACAGCGCGATGCCGCAGAGCATCAGCTCGCAACCCTGCTGGGCGTTGCGCCTTCGCAGTTCGCCGCGCCGCTCGACGCACTGGCTCTCGATACCCTGCATCTGCCCGACACGGTCTCGCTCACCGTGCCTTCCACGCTGGCGCGCGAGCGTCCCGACATACGCGCCGCCGAAGCGCTGCTGCACCAGGCGGGCGCGAACGTCGGCGTGGCCACCGCCAATCTCTTCCCACAGATCTCGCTCTCCGCGGGCATAGGATCGGAGCGCACGCACATCGAGGACGTCGTCAACGGACTCAATATCTGGAACCTCGGTCTCGGCCTCACACAGCCGCTGTTCCATGGCGGCGAATTGCGCGCGAAGAAGCGCGCGTCAGAAGCGGCGTATGAAGCCGCCTTCGCCGACTATCGCCAGACCGTTCTGCAAGCATTGCAGCAGGTCGCCGACTCACTGCAGGCGCTCCAGAACGATGCGACCGAACTGCAGGCGCGCGACGACGCCGCCCGCGAAGCCCAGGCCAACGCGGCGATCACACACACTCGCTACAGCGCAGGCGACGTGAGCGAGTTTTCGCTGATCGATGCACAACGCCAGGCACTCCAGACGATGCTCGACCGCACACGCGTTCATGCGGACCGGCTAACGGACACAGCAGCGCTCTATCAAGCCCTCGGTGGCGCCCCACTTCCTCTTATGGAGCCTGCTACAGCGGGCAACGACACATCGGCACCCATTGCACCCGTACGATAGCCTGGCCGCCCCACGCGGCAACCATCTGCCCATAACGGCAACCATTCGTTTCCTTTCGCTTGCGCCGTGCCTGCGCGACAATGACTCTCCCCTTGTTCCATCCGCAAACGAGAGATACGTATGAACCAGGCACAGCCGTCCCCCGCACAACTGTCCCCCAACGATCTCGTCGCGGCCGACGCGCTCCAGCTTTCGGAATGGATACGGCTTCGCAAGGTGTCCTGCCGCGAAGTGATGACCGCGTTTCTCGACCATATCGAGCGCGTGAATACGCCGGCCAACGCCATCGTCTCGCTGCGCGAGCGCGCCACGCTGCTCGCCGAGGCCGGCGAACGCGACGCGCAGCTCGCGCGAGGCGAGTACCTTGGCTGGATGCACGGCATGCCGCAAGCGCCGAAGGATCTCACGGCCACGGCCGGCATTCCCTACACGCAGGGCTCGCCGCTGTTCCGCAACGAAGTGCCCGCAGCCGATTCCCTGATGGCCGCGCGCATGCGCGCGCAGGGTGCGATCTTCATCGGCAAGACGAACACGCCGGAATTCGGCCTCGGCTCGAATACCTACAACACGGTCTTCGGCGCCACGCTCAATGCTTACGACCCCACGCGCAGCGCGGGCGGCAGCAGCGGCGGCACGGCCGTGGCGCTCGCGCTGCGCATGCTGCCCGTGGCGGACGGCAGCGACATGATGGGGTCGCTGCGCAATCCCGCCGCCTGGAACAACGTGTTCGGGTTCCGTCCGTCGCAAGGGCGCGTGCCTTCCGTGCCCGCCCACGAACTGTTCTTCCACCAGCTCGGCTATGCGGGGCCGATGGCCCGCAACGTGCCCGACCTCGCAATGCTGCTCTCCACCCAGGCGGGCTACGATGCACGCGCACCGCTTTCCATTGCCGAAGATCCCGCGCAGTTCGCGGGCTCGCTCGAACGCGACTTTGGTTGCGCGCGCATCGGTTGGCTAGGCGATTACGACGGCTATCTGCCGATGGAAGACGGCGTGCTCGCACTGTGCGAAACGGCGCTCAAGGACTTCGAATCGATCGGTTGCAAGGTCGAGGCCGCGCGCCCCGACTTCGCCATGGAGCGCCTATGGCAAACCTGGCTCACGCTGCGCCACTTCTCGTGCGCGGGCACGTTGGGCGCGCTCTATCGCGCCCCGGAAAAGCGCACGCAACTCAAACCGGAAGCGCAATGGGAAGTGGAAGGCGGCCTGAAGCTCTCGGGCGAAGACGTGTGGAACGCCACGGTCAGGCGCAGCCAGTGGTACAACGCGCTGCTCGCCCTCTTCGAGCATTACGACTACCTCGTGCTGCCAAGCGCTCAAGTCTTCCCGTTCGAAGCAAGCGAGCATTGGCCGAAGTCGATCGCGGGCCGCACAATGGACACCTATCACCGCTGGATGGAAGTCGTGATTGGCGGCAGCCTTGCCGGACTGCCCGTGATCAGCGTGCCTGCGGGCTTCAATGCGCAAGGCCTGCCGATGGGGCTGCAGGTGATCGGCAAGCCGCAGGCGGATCTTTCGGTGCTGCAACTCGCCCATGCGTACGATCGGGCCACGCAGTGGGTCAAGCGGCGCGTGCCGGCGCTGCTTCAGGCGTAACGCGCGGAAACTAAAAAGGCAGCGCCGCGGCGCTGCCTTTTTTCCGTCAACCTCTCACACGATCAAGCCTTCACCGCGCGCGCCGCATTCCTGCCGCGCAACCATTCGAGCGCGAGCAGCAGACACGTGGAAAACACGATCAGGATCGTTGCGAGCGCAGCGATCGTCGGGCTGATGTTCTCGCGAATACCCGTGAACATCTGGCGCGGCAAGGTGGTCTGGTCGGCGCCCGCGAGGAACAGCGTCACGACCACCTCATCGAACGACGTCGCGAACGCAAAGAGAGCGCCCGAAATCACACCCGGCGCGATCACGGGCAGCGTGATGCGGAAGAACGTCGTGACCGGATTGGCCCCGAGCGAAAGGCTCGCACGCACGAGATTGTGATTGAAGCCTTGCAGCGTGGCCGCGACAGTCGTCACGACGAACGGCACGCCCAACGACGCATGCGCGAGGATCAGCCCGAGATACGTATTGGCGAGGCCGAGCGGCGCGAAGAACAGGTACATGCCCACACCCACCACCACTACGGGCACGATCATCGGCGAAATGAGCACAGCCATGAGCAGCGCCTTGCCGCGGAAATCGGCCTTCGTGATACCGATGGCCGCGAGCGTGCCGAGCACGGTTGCAACGAACGTTGCCGCCGGGCCCACGATGAAGCTGTTCTTCGCGGCCATGCGCCATTCGTCGGACATCACGAGGTTTTCGTACCAGCGCAGCGACCAGCCCGGAATCGGATAGACCAGGAACGTGCTCGACGAAAACGACAGCGGCACGATGGCGAGCACCGGCAGGATCAAATACAGCAACGTGAGCACGACGAGCGCGCGCAACGCGAAGTACCACACGCGTTCGACGGCGGACGTATGCGGCGCAAAAAGCGGTTTGGCGAATTTCATGATTGCGCCTTCCTCAGCCAAGGCTCAGTTGCGTGCGCGTGAAGCGCGCGTAGACGAAATAGAGCACCGTGGTCGCCGCGAGCAGCAGCGCACCGAGCGCGCAGGCCATGCCCCAGTTGATCGACACGTTGGTGAAGTACGCCACGTAATAGCTGACCATCTGGTCGCCCGGGCCGCCGAGCAGCGCCGGCGTGATGTAGTAGCCAATCGAGAGAATGAACACGAGCAGCACGCCCGCGCCCACACCCGGATAGGTCTGCGGCACATACACGCGCCAGAAGGCCGCGAACGGATGGCTGCCGAGCGACACCGCCGCACGCTGGTACGTGGGCGGAATCGACTTCATCACGCTGTAGAGCGGCAGCACCATGAACGGCAGCAGGATGTGCGTCATCGAAATATAGACGCCCACACGGTTGAACAGCAGCGTCAATGGCTGCGAGATCAGGCCCGTGCCCAGCAGCGCCTTGTTGACGAGACCCTCGCCCTGGAGAATCACGATCCACGCGGCCACGCGCACGAGAATCGATGTCCAGAACGGAATCAGCACGAGGATCATCACGAGATTCGCGCGGCGCTCGGAGAGCGTCGAGATCCAGTAGGCGAGCGGGTAGCCGAGCAGCAGCGCGAACAGCGTCACGAACACGCTGATGACGAAGGTGCGGGCGAATACGTCGAGATAGATCTGCTGATCGGGGTCGGCGGGCACGATGTTGCCGAATGCGTCCTGCCGGTGATCGAGCGAGGCGAGCAGATAGAACGGTGAGTAACGCGAACTATTCTTCGCGATGGCCTGCCAATACGCGACGTCGTTCCAGCGGTCGTCGAGTTCGACGATTTTGGCGCGCGTTTGCGCGGGGGTGAGCGTGAGCGGTTTGCCGTTGTCGTCGGCAAGCGGCATGGCGCGCGCGGTCTTCGCGACCAGCGAGCGGAAGCCCGCGATTTCGACGTTCAGGCGGCGTGCCAGCGCGCCCATCGCGTCGCCGTCCTTTACGACAATCAGGTCTTGCGCAAGCGCCGCGTAGGCCGCGTCGGGCGGCGCGCTCTTGCGGTCCCAGTCGCGCAGCGCCGTGATGGTATGCGGCAGCGCCGTCGCCACTTCGGGATTCTGCACCGCGCGTGTGAGGAGCGCGGCGATCGGCACCACGAAAATCAGCAGCAAAAAGATCGCGAGCGGCGCGATCAGCATGAGCGCCATCGTGCGCTTCTTCGCTTGCGCCACGCGCAGTTCGCGCTTCAGGCGCGCGGTTTCTTCGCGTGCCGCGCCGGTAACGTTGGTCACGGTCGTCATTGTGGTCACTTACTGTCTCCAGCCTCTGGGCCGCACGAAGCGGCCAAACGCTCCGGCGCGTGGTGCACCGGAGCGTCGCTACTTCACGCTTACTTCGCGGCCCACGAGGCGAAGCGCTGCTCCAGCTCGTCGCCGTGGTCGGTCCAGAACGTCAGGTTCTCCTGAATGGCGTTCTTGCCGTTGGCCGGCGAATTCGGCAGGTTGGCGAGCGTCTTCGCGTCGAGCGCCTTGATCGCATTCGCGTTCACCGGGCCGTAGGCGATGTGCTGCGCGTACGCCTGCTGCGGCTTCGGCGAAAGCGTGTAGGCGATGTACTGCTCGGCCAGCGCCTTGTTCGGCGCGCCCTTCGGGATCGCCCAGTAGTCGAGGTCGTAAATGCTGCCGGTCCACACGACCTTGAGGTTCTTGCCTTCGCGCTGCGCGGCGTCGATACGGCCGTTGTACGCCGTGGACATCACCACGTCGCCCGCGACCAGGAATTGCGGCGGCTGCGCGCCGGCTTCCCACCACTGGATGTTCGGCTTCAGTTCATCGAGCTTCTTGAAAGCGCGGTCCTGACCGGCCTTCGTCGCGAGCACCTTGTAGACGTCCTGGGGCGCCACGCCATCGGCCATCAGCGCGAATTCCATGTTGTAGCGCGCGCCCTTGCGCATGCCGCGCTTGCCCGGGAATTTCTTCACGTCCCAGAAGTCGGCCCAGTTCGCAGGGGCGGTCTTGAGCTTGTCGGCGTTGTAGGCGAGCGCCGTGGACCAAACGAAGAAGCCTGCGCCGCAGGGCTGCTGCGCCGCCGGCATGAAATCACCCTTGTTGCCGAGCTTGGCCCAGTCGAGCTTCTCGTAGAGACCTTCGTCGCAGCCGCGCGCGATGTCGCCGGTTTCGACTTCCACCACGTCCCAGTCCACGTGCTTCGCGTCGACCATGGCCTTCACCTTGGCCTGCTCGCCGTTGTACTCGACAGCGGTGATCTTGTTGCCCGTCTGCGCCTGGAACGGCTCGTTGAACGCCGCCTTCTGCGCATTGCCATTGGCGCCGCCAAAGTTCACGACGGTCAGTTCCGCGGCATTCGCCACGCCGAACGAGAGTGCGAGCGCGGCCGCGACCGCTGCAACGCGCATGTTGCCGATCTGCTTCATGGTTGAGTCCCTTCTCCTTGGTGGTTTGTCTTGCCGGGCCCTTCGGTGCGAGAAACGTGACCCGGTCGTCGAGACGCTTGCTTCGCGAAGCGACGGCGCGCGAAATTGCGCGCCACGCCCGCACGCCTCATGCGAACACGCGCAAATGCTCAGGCGCGAATTCGAGTGCGACCGGCTGACCGGGCGCGAAGCCATCGAGCGCCTCGGTGCCAAGCGGCACCTTCACGAAGCACTCGTCCTGCTGGGGCAGCCCACAGCGCATGCGCACGTGGTCGCCGAAATAGATGAGGCCGCGCGCTTCGCCCGCCAGCGCGTTTGCGCCATGGCCCTTCGAACCGTTCGCGAGCTTCATGCGCTCGGGGCGAATGCACGCGATAGCCGCGGCGCCAGCCTGCGCCCCCGCGACATTGCGGCCCTTCAGGCGCGTGCCGTCGGCGAGATGCATTTCGCAGTACTCGCCATCCACGGCGGCGATGGTGCCGCGCAGCCGGTTGCTGTCGCCGATGAAGTTCGCCACGAACTCGTTGCAAGGCGACTCGTAAAGCCGGTCCACGGTGTCGAGCTGCTGCACGATGCCCTTGTCGAACACGGCCACGCGGTCCGACATCGTGAGCGCCTCGCCCTGGTCGTGCGTCACGTAGACGAAGGTAACGCCGAGCTTCTCGTGCAGCGACTTCAGTTCGTACTGCATATGTTCGCGCAATTGCTTGTCGAGCGCGCCGAGCGGCTCGTCCATCAGCACGAGCTTGGGCTGGAACACGAGCGCGCGGGCGAGCGCAATGCGCTGCTGCTGGCCGCCCGAAAGTTGCGCCGGATAGCGCTTCGCGAAGCCTTCCATGCGCACCATCCTGAGCGCGTCATCTACGCGCTGCGCGCGTTCCGCAGTGGGCACCTTGCGCACGCCCAGCGGGTAAGCCACGTTCTGCTCGACCGTGAGATGCGGAAAGAGCGCATAGTTCTGAAACACCATGCCGATGTCGCGCTTGTGCGGCGGCACGTTGTTAAGCAACTTGCCTTCGAGGCGGATCTCGCCCCCGGTGGGAAACTCGAAGCCGGCAAGCATCATCAGGCAGGTGGTTTTGCCCGAGCCGGAAGGCCCGAGCAGCGTCAGAAACTCTCCCTGGTAAATATCCAGGTCAAGTTGTTTGACGACCAGTGTCTCGCCGTCGTACGTCTTGCGTACGCCGCGAAAGCTGACGATCACATCCGAGGTCTTCATTCGCCCTGTCTCCATTGCATGCTCTTTCTCCCGGCCCGCCTCTTCTGACGCGATTAAATAAATGCTGTCACAGGCTTTAACCGAAACTGACGTGCGAATTACTATAGATGGTCCCGGCTCTATTCAATGGAGCCATTTCATTATTATCGATGGAACCACTTGGCCATGGTCATCCTGTCCGAATGGCTCGCCGCGCAACTCGACAAGGAAAGCGCCGAGCCCGCCTACCGTCAGCTGCTGCAGCTCATGCAGCAGGCCATCCTGACGGGCCGGCTCGCGCCCGGCACCAAGCTGCCCAGCTCGCGCACGCTGGCCGGCGACCTCGGCGTGGCGCGCAACACCGTGCTGCACGTGTACGACCAGCTGAGCGCCGAAGGCTACGTGATCTCGACGACGGGCAGCGGCACCTACGTCGCCGACACACGCCCGGACTCGGCCGCCGTGAGCACGGCGGCGCCGGCCGCCGCCGCCGACGACAACGAGGAAGACGATGCGAACGGCACCTCCCCGCGCGGCGACATGTCGATGCGCGGCCAGCGGCTCATCGACGAGGCGGGCGTGTCCGCCAAGCAGTGGGGCGCCTTCATGCCGGGCGTGCCCGACGTGGCCGAATTTCCCGCGCGCACGTGGAGCCGCCTGCAGGCGCGGCTGTGGAAATCGGCGAATCATGGTTTGCTAACTTACGCGCCCGGCGGTGGCTACCGGCCGCTGCGGCGTGCGCTTTCCGACTACCTGCGCGTGGCGCGCTCGGTGCGCTGCACGCCGGACCAGATCATCATCACGACCGGCATTCACCAGTCCATCGACCTGGCCGTGCGCCTGCTCGCCGACGTGGGCGACAGCGCATGGGTGGAAGAACCGTGCTATTGGGGCGCGCGCAGTGTGTTGCAGTCTTCCGGACTGAAGCTCGCGCCCATTCCCGTCGACGACGAAGGGCTCAATCCGCGCGAACAGGACCTGCGCGACCCGCCGCGCATCGCGCTAGTCACGCCCTCGCACCAATACCCGCTCGGCATGGTGATGAGCCTTGCGCGCCGCCGCACGCTGCTCGAATACGCGCGTCAGCACAAGGTGTGGATCATCGAAGACGACTACGACAGCGAGTTCCGCTACGGCAGCCGTCCGCTTGCGTCGCTACAGGGTCTCGACGAGTCCGACCGCGTGATCTACGTGGGCAGCCTTGGCAAGCTGCTGTTTCCGGGCCTGCGCATCGGCTACATGGTCGTGCCCGAGCGGCTCGCGGCCACCTTCCGCACGGGCGTGGCTGAGTTGTATCGCGAAGGCCAGCTCATGCAGCAAGCCGTGCTCGCCGAATTCATCATGGACGGCTATCTCACCTCGCACGTGCGCCGCATGCGCACGCTCTATGGCGAGCGGCGCCAGTTGCTGATCGACGCGGTCACGCACCATTTCGGCGACGCGCTGCCGGTCATGGGCGACGAAGCGGGCCTGCACTTCGTGCTCGGCCTGCCCGATCACGCCAACGATCGCGTCGTCGCCACAGCCGCCTTCGATGCGGGCGTCATCGTGCGTCCGCTTGCGGCCTACTACAGCATGCGCCAGGATCGCAAAGGATTGCTAACGGGTTACGCGTGCGTGCCGCACGAGGAAATCGCGCCGGCCTTTGCAACGCTCGCGCAAGTGATCGAGAAACACGCGTTTGCGAGGCCGGAAAAGCTGCGGCGCGCCGGTTGAACCGAAGCGCGCCGCTGCGTTGAGTCGCGAAAAAGTGCTTATTTCAGCCCGAAATCCACACGTGTAGTCGCGCCCTTGTCGTCGATACCCTTCGCATCCAGCTTCGGCGCCACGACGAACACGCGGCTCGGATCCACCTTGCCTTCGAAGTACTGCTGGACCGCTTGCGCGCGCTGCTGCGCGAGATTGCGCAAGGTCGCGTCGTCAACGGGCGCGTGGTCGGCCAGCGCCTGCTTCATGTCGTCCACGGGCAGCGTCTTCGTGAAGCCGATCATGTTGTGCGGCTTCTTGAAGTCCGAATCCTTGTAGACCTTGGTGAGGTACTTCTCGTACTCCTTGTCGTCGACCTTCACCTGCGAGGTATCCACGCTCTCGCCATTGCCCACGGTGTCCTTCACCTTCTGAAGCCGCACGAGGCGATCGACGTATTGCTCGCGCAGCGCGGGCGTGTCCACGGCCGGGTCGACGCGGCCGATCAGGTCGATCTTGATCGAGGGCTTGTCGTCGAGCGCCTTCACGATCGTGTCGAGCTTCTTCTGGTCGGCATCGGTCAGCGTTGCCGTGCCCGCTGCGAATTCGACATAGCCAAGATCTTCGCCGCCGCCGCCAAATGCGTTGGCGAGCAGCGTGAACGGCGCGGTCACCGCCTTCGCGATCAGGTTGAGCACCGCCTTCCAGATCAGGCCGCCCAGGCTGAACTCGGGGTTCGAGAGCGAGCCCGACACCGGAATGTTCACGTCGATCTCGCCCTTGCGATTCTTCAGCAGCGAGATCGCGAGACGCACCGGCAGCTTGGTCGCCGTGTCGTTGTCGATGTGATCGCCGAACGTGAGCTGGTCGATGAAGATATGGTTGTTCGCCGAGAGCTGGTCGTTTGCGAGCTGGTAATGCAGGTCGACGTTGAGCTTGCCCTTCGTGATCGGGTAGCCCGCGTACTTCGCCGAGTACGGCGTGAGGTTCGTGAGCTCGATGTCATGCGCGCTCGCCGTGAGGTCGAGCGAGGGCTTCTCGATGAGCGGGTTCACCGTACCCTTGATCGAGAGCGGACCGTTCGCCGCGAGCTTCGCGGAAATGTCCACCGGAGCGGGCGTCGTCGACTCCGTGCCGAACGCGCCCACCGTGCCGTGGATCTGCACGAGGTCGGCGGTGTAATTCGGCTTGATGAAGTTATCGGTGTAGTTCACGCGGCCGTCTTGCAGCACGAGCTCGCCGAAGTGCAGGCGCACGGGGGTCTTCGGCGCCTGCGCCGCCACGACCGTGGCAGGCGCGGAAGCCGGCGCGGGTGCGGAAGCGGTCTGCACCGGCGCGCTCGCCGCTTGCGGCGTGAGCGGCACCGGTTCGCGCGCGCCAGGTTTGGCGCTCGTGTCCTGCGTGAGCGACTGCGCCGCGCCGGTTTGATGCGCGACCACGTCCTTTAGGTTGAGCTTGCCCTGCGCGTCGAGCAGCACGCGGCCATAGAAGCCGGAGAAGGTCACGCGGCTCGCGTCCACGTCGGTGCCGCGCGCGTCGTCGTAATTCGCCTTCAGGTTCGTGAGCGCGAGCGAGCGCCAGCCTGCGAACGGGCCGGACGTGGCCTTGTCGAGCATGCGCACGTCCACGAGCGCCGCGTCGCCGCGATAGTTGGCCTTGAGCGCCTTGCCCTGCTCCACGGAAAGCTGTCCGTTCATGTTCAGCAGCGCGCTCGCGATCACCGCATTGAGCTGGTTGCCGAAGTAAGGCTCGAACGCGGCGGCGTCGAGCCGGTTCGCGTCGATCTTGAGTTGCGCCGTAAGCGGCGTGGGGTTGATCTTGCCGCTCAGCGCCAGGGTGCCCTTGCGGTTGACGGTCGCCTTCAGGTCGATCGGCAGCGGGTGCCGCAGGTCGTCGCTGATCTGCTGGATCTTCAGGTCGAGCGGCGTAACGGCGAGCTTCGCCGGCCGCTGCGTCGAGTTATCCGTGAAGTTGATCGTGCCGTTGTTCAGCGTGAACGTGTCGATCGTGTAGCGCCAGGCCGGCCCTTCCTGCACCGACTTCTGGGCCGCGTGGATCGCCGTGCGCTCGGGCGCCGCCTGATGCGTGGAGGCGAGCTGCGCCAGGTCGATGTTGCCGTCCTTCTGGCGCTCGGCGGTCACCATGAGGCCGGTCAGGTCCACCGAGGCGATCTGCGCCTTACGCGCGTTCAGGTCGATACCACTTACCTGCACCGTGCCCTGGGCGAGCGCGATGGCAGGCGCCTTCGCGCCGCGGGCCGCGAGCTTGAGCGATTCGAGGCCGAGCGTGCTCTGCCCGACCTGCACGACGGCAGGCTGCTGCGCCCAATCGGCCTTGAGCGTGGACGTGAGGTTCAGCTTGCCGTCCACGACCTGCGCGCTGCTCAGGTTGTCGATATACGGCTGCATCTGCGGCAGGCCCAGGCCCGCTAACGCGATGTTGGCTTCGGCGTTCTTGCCCGCCATGCTCAGCGTGCCCGACGCCTTGACCGTGCCGCCGTCATTCGCGGTGGTCGCAAACGTAAATGGCGCACCCTCCTTCGCGGTACTCGAGAATTTTTCGAGCGTGGTGGAGAGCTGGGTGAGGTCGATGTTCACCGTGCGCGATGGCACGTCGTCGCGCACGTGCACGGTGCCGTTCGTGAGCGCGAACTGGCGGATCGAGAGATCGAGCGGCGCGGGCTTCGCCTCTTCGGCCGCCGCCTGCGCGTTCGCCGCACCCGAGGCAGCCGTGGCGCCCGATGCCGGCGCGGCGCTCGCAGCCTTGCTCCCAGCCGGCGCATTTTGCGCCGCCGGCGCGCCCAGCAGCTTCTCGACGCTCAGCACGCCTTGCTTGTCGCGCGCGACCCAAGCGGTGGGCGCGTCGAGCCGGATATCGTCGAAGCGATAGACGTTGCTGAACGGTTCGAGCGAGGCCGCCGCCACGTGCAGGCTGCGCGCGCCGAAAAACGGCGCGTTGGCGTTGTCGGTCGAGTCGAAGTCGTTCAGGTCGGTCGTGCCCGTCACGCGCAGCGTGGGCTTCTCGCCCGACATCACGAAATCGAGTTTGAGGTTGGTCGAGAGCTTGCCGCTCTTCACCGTGACCGGCAGCTTTGTCGGTGCGTAGGTGAGCAGCTTCGGCACGTCGAGGTCCGTCAGGCGCAGTTCCACTTCCGACTCGCG
Source organism: Paraburkholderia sp. J7 (assembly GCF_905220155.1). Classification (NCBI taxonomy): domain Bacteria; kingdom Pseudomonadati; phylum Pseudomonadota; class Betaproteobacteria; order Burkholderiales; family Burkholderiaceae; genus Paraburkholderia; species Paraburkholderia sp. J7. The sequence continues at coordinate 25,955 of NZ_CAJMYZ010000021.1, forward strand.
CGTCGCGGAGAACGGCTTGGTCTTGCCGTCGATGGCGAGCGTGCTCGCGCCGTCAATGCGCGCGCGCAGCATCGGCTCGACGAAGATGTCGGTCTTGGAGGCCAGCGTGGCGATGAACGGGATGCCGAGCGACCAGCGGTCGATCACGTGCTTTTCATTGAGCAGGCGATCGTCGAAAGTAATCTGGCCATTCTCGACGCGGATGTTGGAAACCGAAAACTGCGCGGGCTTGCTGTTCGGTTTCGAGGGCGTCGAGAACTTTTCGATGAGGTCCGAAAAGTTGAAATGCTGCGCGTCGAGCCGCACGATCGTGGCCTGCGGCGAGTCGAGCCGCAACTCTTCGACGATGGGCGCCGCGCGAAAGATCGACGACCACGACGCCTGCACGACGGCGCGCGACACATCGAAGAAGTCGCCATTGCCACCGCGCTCGCCGATATGCACGCGGTCCGCTTCGAGACGCAGCGTATACGGATTGAGCGCGATGCGGCCGATCGTGACGGGACGCTCGAGCTGCTTGCTCAGTTGCTGTTCGGCGACGTGACGAATGATGGGCGGCGCGGCGAAGAAGCCGACCAGGCCGAACACAATGAGAAAGATGACGACGCCCGTGAGGATGCGCCGGGTGCGGGGCGCACGCGCGACGGCGCGCAGCGATTGCAAGGAAGAGTTGAGCGACGCTTTGTTGAGGCTTGCCATGCTTGCTTGCGGATGAGGCGGCAACAGGCCCGCCGCGGAATGTGGGTCTGAAGTCGGAAATCCGGGGATGCCGACAGCCGGAAGTATAGGTCCGATAGAAGATCGGACGGCGGGAAAACGCCGCCCGCGGCGCAGGATTTGCGCAACAAGACGTAACAACGGAAGTGAGATTGCCCGGTATCTGTCGCGCGTGTTGCGCGATGCATAAGAATGCGGGCGAGGAGCGCGGGCGTTGCGCGTTTGAGCAGGCTTATGCGGCGCAAAAAAAGCGTTGGCGGGACAAAGTCCCGCCAACGCTTGATTCAGCCTGGCTCAGCGCTTACTGGCGCTCGACGGCGGGCGGCTGCCAGCTGCCATCGGTCGCTTGCGGCTTCGCGGCGTAGAGCCGCATTACCAGGCGGAAGTCGCCATGCGGCGCCGGCACCCAGTTCGCGCCGCCGCGCGGCCGTTCGGCGCTGACGTGCACGTCGAGCGAGCCGTCGCGGTTGCGCCGCGCGCCGCTGCGGTCGCCGAACGCCACGCGCACGGGCGCGTCGGCGTCGAGCGCGCCGTCGGTCGTGTAGGCCGTGATCGACCAGAAACCGCGCACCGGCGGCAACTGCTTCGCCGTGAAGTGCATCGTGTAACGGTTCGCGCCGTTGAGCGCATGACCGTCGCTGTCCTGGCTCACGCGGGCGCGCACTTCGTCGCGGGTAGTCGGAAGACCCGGCGACGTATACGCCGCGTAGGCGCGCAGCGCGTAGTCGGGGCCGTAGTTGCCCGCGTCGTCGCCCACCCAGAGCCAGCCGTTGCCCGCCAGCAAGTTGTTTGGCGGCGTCGCGAGGCGCGCGCGGCCGTCCGCGAGACCGGCCTTCACGACCGCGGCGTCCTTCGTGCCCGAGGGCAGTTCGGCCGGGTCGCCCGGATGCACGCCAATGTCGCCGAGAATCTTGATCGCGTGCGCGTCGTCCGCCGTGGGCGGGTTGTCTTCCAGTGCCTGCGCGAGCCGGTTGAAGAAACCGTTCGCGTCGAGCGCCGCAACCTGGGCGGAAGGTGTGCCCGGCGCGACCGGATCGCCGCTCTGCGTGGCGCCGGACGGCTCGTTGCCGCGTGCGCCCCCGTTGCCGCGAGCGCCTGCCTTGCCGCGCGCGCCGCGATCGTCCCAGTCGGAAAGCGTCGTGACTTGCAGACCGTGCTGCAGCCGCCGCACGGCCGCGAGGTCGCCGCCGCCGCGCGTCTGGATGCGCGCGAGGAACCACACGTAGCGCGTCGTCACGTCCACGCGCTTCACGCGCGCGGGCAGCGTGCCCTTCCAGCCGGCCGGAACGAATGCAATCGTTTGCGCTTTCAGACCGCTGACGCGTTCGCCGGTTTGCGCGGCGCCCGTCGACCAGACGACATTCGTCCACATGTCGAGCGCGCGCGCGTCCATGTAGCGGCCATGCGTATCGGGCAGCGTGACGAGCACCGGCTCGCTCGAAACGTCGAGCCAGCCGCTGGAAGCCAGCGTGTCGAGATTGGGTTCGGGCGGGCTCGAAGCCCCGACGGGCGGCAGCGACTGCGCGTGGCGCAGCGTGTTCGGCGCAGCCTGGCCGGGGCCCGTGCCCGTGGCGGCTGTACGCGACAGGTCCATCAGCACGAGCGGATAGCCGAACACGTACGAGTCCGAAACTTCGTCCTTCATCCAGCCGTTGCTCTTCGGCGCGACGTCGCTCGGCGCCGAGGCGCATCCGGCGATCAGGGCAACGCAGGCAAGCGCGGCGCCGCTACGGTACGACGAGAATGCTCGATGTATTGTTGTCATTTGTGTGTTGTATTCGGTGCGGGCGGTCCATGAAGTGACGTCGACCGGCTACCCACTCCGCGCGCGGGCCCCCCCAGGGCCGTGGTGAAAGGCGCGCGGCAAGGCGCCAATGCCGCCGGTTGGTATCGTATCGCTCGCGCATGGGCCTGAAAAGACTACAGCGTGGAATATTGCCTTACAGCCGTGTAGCTTGCTCTCAGGCCCTCTATCTGAAACGAAAGTGACGCAGTGTCGCTGCCCCTTGACCTTCCCACGATGGGAACGTAGATACTGCTTAACATCGATTACAGCCTCGCACCCTCACCATGAACGACCCCCTCGTTGCAGAGCGCGCCGATACCGCCGTGGCCGAACTCGAGGTCCACGGCATGACGTGCGCCTCGTGCGCCACGCGCGTCGAAAAGGCGCTCGCCAAAGTGCCGGGCGTCACGCGCGCCTCGGTCAACCTCGCCACCGAAAAGGCCACCGTCGAGGCGAGCGGCGGCGTCGCGCCCGCCGCGCTCGTCGCCGCCGTCGAAAAGGCCGGCTACGAAGCCGTGCCGGTCGCCACGGAAACCGCCACGCTCGCCATCGGCGGGATGACTTGCGCGTCGTGTGCGAACCGCGTCGAGAAGGCGCTCGCGCGCGTGCCCGGCGTGGCCGGCGTGAGCGTGAACCTTGCCACCGAGCAGGCCACCGTCAACACCCGCTCGCCACTCACGGGCGAACTGCAGGATCAGCTCGTCGCGGCCGTCAGGAAGGCCGGCTATGAAGCCACGCCGCTCGCCGCCGACGTCGACGCCACCCCGGCGAAAAGCGCCGCCGCCAGCGACGAGGCACGCCGGGAATGGCGCGCCGTGCTGGTCTCGGCCGTGCTCACGGTGCCGCTCGTGCTGCCGATGTTCGGCCACTGGCTCGGCTTCGACTGGATGTTGCCCGCAGCCGTGCAACTCGCGCTCGCGAGCGTCGTGCAGTTCGTGTTCGGCGCGCGTTTCTATCGCGCCGCCTGGAAAGCCGTGCGGGCAGGCGCGGGCAACATGGATCTGCTGGTTGCGCTCGGCACCTCGGCCGCGTACGGCGTGAGCGTCTACGCGATGCTCGCCGATCCTGGCAACGGCGCTGGCGACATGGCACATCTGTATTTCGAGGCTTCGGCGGTGGTCATCACGCTCGTGCGCTTCGGCAAGTGGCTCGAAGCGCGCGCGAAGCGGCAGACCACCGACGCGATCCGCGCCCTCAATGCACTGCGGCCCGATCGCGCGCGCATCCGCGTCGATGGCACTAATGGCGCTAAAACAGAGGAGCGCGAAGTGCCGCTCGCTCAGGTCCGCGTGGGCTCGATCGTGGTCGTGCGTCCCGGCGAGCGCCTGCCCGTGGACGGCGTCGTGCTCGAAGGCCGCAGCCACATCGACGAATCGCTCATCACCGGGGAAAGCCTGCCGGTGCCGAAAGCGCCCGACGATCCTGTCACCGCCGGCTCGATCAACGGCGAAGGCGCGATTGCCGTACGCACCACCGCCATCGGCGCGGAGACCACGCTCGCGCGCATCATCCGCCTCGTGGAAAGCGCGCAGGCCGAAAAAGCGCCAATCCAGCGTCTCGTCGACCGCGTGAGCGCCGTGTTCGTCCCCGCGATTCTCGTGATCGCGGCCATCACGCTGGGCGGCTGGCTGTTCGCGGGCGCGAGCGCCGAAACGGCGATTCTCAACGCCGTGGCCGTGCTCGTGATCGCTTGCCCGTGCGCGCTCGGCCTCGCCACGCCCGCCGCGATCATGGCGGGCACCGGCGTGGCCGCGCGCCATGGCGTGCTCATCAAGGACGCCGAAGCATTGGAAACCGCCCACAACGTGAGCGTGGTCGCGTTCGACAAGACCGGCACGCTCACGCTCGGCCAGCCCTCGCTCACTGCGTTCGAGGCGGCCGAGGGACTTGATCGCAACGAGGCGCTCGCGCTCGCCGCCGCCGTGCAGCGGCAAAGCGACCACCCGCTCGCGAAGGCCGTGGTGCAGGCGTATGAGGCGCAAGCGCAAGGCGCCGCCGCCTGGAGCGCCGCGGCCCACGCGCGCGCGGTGCCGGGGCGCGGCGTGGAAGCCGAAGTGAACGGGCGGCGTCTCGCGATCGGCAGCGGCCGCTGGCTCGACGAGCTGGCGCTGGCCGTGCCGCTCACGCTCGCGGCGCGCGCGCGTTCGCTCGAAGAGGCTGGCAATACGGTGTCGTGGTTGTTCGATCCGCACGGCGGCGTCCTCGCGTTGCTCGCGTTCGGCGACACGGTGAAGCCCACGGCGCGCGCAGCCATTGCGAGCCTCAAGGCGATGGGCATCCGCAGCGTGCTCGTGACCGGCGACAACGCGGGCAGCGCGGCGGCCGTGGCCGCGCAGCTCGGCATCGACGAAGTCCACGCGCAGGTGCTGCCCGACGACAAGGCGCGCACGATCCGCGACCTCAAGATCGAAAGCGGCGGCATCGTCGCGATGGCCGGCGACGGCATCAACGACGCCCCCGCGCTCGCCGCCGCCGACATCGGCATCGCCATGGCCACCGGCACCGACGTCGCCATGCACGCGGCAGGCATCACGCTCATGCGCGGCGACCCGGCGCTCGTGGCCGCCGCAATCGATATTTCGCGGCGCACGTGGCGCAAGATTCAGCAGAACCTGTTCTGGGCGTTCATCTACAACCTGATCGGGATTCCGCTTGCCGCCTTCGGCCTGCTCAATCCCATGCTCGCAGGCGCGGCGATGGCGTTTTCGAGCGTGAGCGTCGTGACCAACGCGCTGCTGCTCAGAACGTGGCGGGCAAAGCGCTAACGCAGCCATTCACCGCGCGACGTATCGTGCGGAATATAACGAAAGGGCGCATCATGCGCCCTTTTCTTCATTCCGGCGTTCTCTTTGGAATCCGAATCGTCCCATTTTTTGCGACACAAGATCGCATGACCATTCGCATGCCGTATGAAATTGTAAGGATTTTCGCGTTTACCCCTAAAGGATCGCTCGCGCGCGCCGTAATGCGTCATGCCAGCGCCTCGAAGGCGCAGGTTCCTTCCTCACAAGCTACTCCGGAACCGAACTCATGCTTTCACGCTTATCAAGCCGCGCGAGCGTCGGCGTGCGTCTCGCCTTGCTATCGTGCGTGCTCGTCGCGGCAATATTTGCCGCCTTCACGTGGGCGATCACGCACTCGGCGGCAACGCAGGTCGGCGACCAGGTGCGCGCGCGCATCACGGAAAAGGACCAGTCGGTGGCCTCGTCGATCTCGCTGATCGACGGCGCGCTCGACGCCGAAGTCGACCGCGCCATGCAGCTCTTCGAGAGCTTCCTGCCCGGCGCCTTCACCCTCGATCCCACGCAAACGGTCGACATTGGCGGCAAGGCCACGCCGGTCTTCAAGTCCGGCGACCACGTGCTGAACATGGACTTCACGGTCCCCGACCAGTTTCTCGCGCGCAGCGGCGAAATCGCCACGATTTTCGCGCGTAGCGGCGACGACTTCGTACGCGTGACCACCTCGCTCAAGAAGCAGGACGGCTCGCGCGCGATCGGCACGCTGCTCGACCGCAACGGGCCCGCGTACGGCCCGGTTCTGGCCAACCGCACGTATACGGGCCTTGCCCAGTTGTTCGGCAAACAGTACATCACGCAGTACAAGCCGATTCTCGACGCGAGCGGCCATGTGATCGGCGCGCTCTTCGTCGGCGTGGACGTGGGTGCGCAGATCGACGCGCTCAAGAGCGAGATCGCCAAGCTCAAGATCGGCGAAAGCGGCTACTACTTCGTGATGGACGCTTCGAACGGCGCGGCGCGCGGCACCTTCCTCGTGCATCCGAGCGCCGCCGGCAAGCACTACGACGACGCGAACGCGCCCTGGTCGCGCATGCTCGAGGCGCGCGAAGGCACGCTCGACTACACCTCCGCCGACTCGACGCGCGACGAGCGCGACGCGCGCGCGAAGTTCGTGTCGTTCGTGAGCGTGCCGCAGTGGCAATGGCTCGTCGGCGGCGTCGCCGTACGCGACGAGATCATGGCCGACGTGAACGCCACGCGCGACCGCTTCGCCGCGATCGGCCTCGTGCTGGTCGCGCTGTTCGCGGCGCTTTCGATCTACGCGGCGCGCCGCCTCGTGAGCCAGCCACTCGACGCCGCCGCACAAGCCGCCGGCCAGCTCGCTGCGGGCGACCTCACGGTGCGCATCGGCAACGGAAGCAGCAACCGCAGCGGCATCGGCAGCGGCGATGCGACGAATGCCGACGAGATCGGCCGGCTCACGCGCGCCATCGACGGCATCGGCGTGGGACTCGCACAAATCGTGGCGCAGGTGCGCAGCGCCACGGCGCAGATGAGCGAGGACACCTCGCGCATCGCACAAGGCAGCGGCGAGATCGCTTCGCGCATCGCGAGCCAGGCGAGCAGCCTGGAAGAGACGGCGGCGAGCATGGAAGAGCTGACTTCGACCGTGCAGCAGAACGCCGACCACGCGACGCGTGCGAACAGCGTGGTGACGAGCGCCGCAGAAGCCGCGCTCGACGGCGGCCGCGCCGTGAGCCGCGTCGTGGAAACGATGAACGACATCAGCCGCTCCTCGCAGAAGATCGCCGAGATCACCGGCGTGATCGACGGCATTGCGTTCCAGACCAACATCCTCGCACTCAACGCGGCTGTGGAAGCGGCGCGCGCGGGCGAGCACGGCAAGGGCTTCGCGGTGGTCGCGAGCGAAGTGCGCGCGCTCGCGCAACGCAGCGCGGCGGCGGCGAAGGAAATCTCGGCGCTCATCACCGAATCGTCGTCGACCGTCGAGACGGGTTATCGCATTGCCGGCGAAGCGAGCACGACCATGCGCGGGATCGTCGCGCGCGTGGATGAAGTGCGGTCTATCATCGGCGAGATCAGCGTGGCCTCGCGCGAACAGTCGGGCGGCATCGAGCAGGTGAACATCGCGGTTTCGCAGATCGGCGCAGCGACGCAGCAGAACGCCGCGCTCGTGGGCGACGCCGAGCGCGCCGCCGCCGCGCTCAACGATCACGCGGCGGCGCTCGCCGAGCTCGTTTCCGTGTTCAAGGTGCACGAGTAACGCGCACGGTACCGTCAGGGCATGCTTCGCAGTGCAAGATAAAAGGAAAAGGCGAAACGAAAAAAGGCAGCGTCCCAGGACGCTGCCTTTTTTGTTGGCTGCGCGGCAGATGCCCCGCGCCGTCTCACTCCACGATCGTCGCCGAGCGCGCCAGTTCGGCCACGCGCTGCCCGAGCGCGGCCTGCATGGCCTCGTCTTGCAACTGGCGGCGAATGTCTTCTTTCGCCGCATCGTACGTCGGCACCTGCATCGGTCGCTTGCTTTCGAGGCGCACAATCAGCCAGCCGTCGCCGGCCTGCAGCGGCTGCGGCGCGGTTGCGCCGGGCGCGAGACCCGTGATGACCTGTGCGAGCGGCATGGGCACGCCGTGCGTGTTGCCTTCGGTGAGCGGCAGCTTGAAGCTCACCCACGGCATCTCGCCGCCGGTGGCCTTCGTCGCGCCGATGCCGTACTGCCGCGCAAGCTCGGCGAACGGCTGGCCGCCCTTCACCGCCGCGAGCACGGTGTTCGCGGTGGCCTCGTCGGCCACGGCGATCACCGCCGGCTTGTACTCTTCCTTGCCGAACGTCGCGACGACCGATTCGTAGCGCGCTTTGATCTCGCTGTCCGTGATCTTCGGCGCGTGCACGTTGTCCAGAATCCACCCGCGGATCCCGGCGTCGGTCTTTTCGGCGTCGGGGAACTGCGCGACCTCGGGGCGCTGGTCGTAGTGCCCGAGCACGGCCTGCTGGCGCAGCAGTTCGCGTGCAATCAGGTCGTCCTTGAGCACGGCGCGCAGTTGCGGCGTGTCGGGCGCGCCGGTGCGGCTGACCACGTTGCTCACTGCCGTGTCGAGCGCGGATTGCGGAACCACATGACCGTTCACGAGCGCAGCGGCGCCCGCAGGCAGCGCGGCGGCCGCGGAAGCCAGGGTTGCGGCTTCGGCTGCGTGGACGAGCGCGGGCGCGAGCGTGCTCACCGCCACCGAGGCGAACGAAAGCAGGCACAGCGTGCGGATGGATCGGGACATGCGTGACATTTCGATTGACTCCAGCGTATTCGGAAAGCCGCGGCGCAACGCTGCAGGAAGCACCAGGGGCAAGCTTTGATCCGCGCGAATCTAGCGGAATCTCGCAGCGCTGTTGTCAGGAAGTGTCAAACGGACGCGGGGCCGGATTGGAACCTTGCGGCAGGTCAAGCGCGAGACGTCCACCCGCGCCGTCACGCTCAGGCGACGGCGCGGGACGACGCGCTCATTGTCCCTGTGGCTGCGCCACCGGCGGCGTGTAGCTCGCGCTCGCGCCCGGCGTGTCAGGCTCCGCGTCGTCGGGTGTCGGCGTCGGCGCAAGCGCCGGCTCCTGCGCCGGATACGAAGGCTGCGGCGCAAGTGCCGGCGGCGTACTGGACGGACCGACGATCGGCGGCACGCCCATGATCGCGCGCGCGGCGGCTTCCGCAGCCGCCGCCGAAGCGGCAGAAGGCGCCGGAACCGCGGAAGGCGCCGATGCCCCCGCTTCCGAAGCCGCAGAAGCCACCGATGCCGGTGCGGGGGCGCTGACACGCGGTGGCGGCGCACGCCGAACCGGCGCGCTCTGCGGCGGCGCTTCGTGCGTGCCGACCAGCTTGTCCATCCACGCACGCAGCTTCTCGCGGAAGGTTTCGAACGCGCCCGGCGTCACTTCGGTGTCGAAGCGCGCGCGCGGATCGACGAGGCGCTGCCGCAGCGCGCGCTGAAAGAAGTCGCCGACGATCGGCAGCGCGCTGCGCGCGCCCTGGCCCCAGTAGTCGTCGAGCGTCACGCGGCCATCGTCGAAACCAACCCATGCGCCCGCCACGAGTTGCGGATTCATGAGGATGAACCAGCCGTCCGTGTTGCCTTGGGTCGTGCCGGTCTTGCCCGCCACGTCGCCGCGAATGCCAAAGCGCGTGCGGATGGCCGCACCCGTTCCGCGGTTCACGACGTCGCGCATCGTGTCGAGCAGCGTGCGGTCCGCCTCCGCGGAAAGCGCCCGCTCGGGCGAAGCGCTCTCGAACTGCGCGAGCACGTTGCCCTTGTGGTCCTCGATGCTCGTGACCATGCGCGGCTCGAGGTACACGCCGTCGTTGGCGATCGTGCTGTAGGCGGACACCATCTCCTTCAACGTGACCGGGCTCGTGCCGAGCGCAAGCGAAGGCACCGGATCGAGCTGGCTGTCGCGCACGCCCATCGCGCGCGCAAGGCGCGCAACCTTGTCCGGGCCCACCGTCTGCATCAGCTGCGCGGTGATGCGGTTGCGCGAAAACGCGATCGCGTCGCGCAGCGTCATCGGGCGCATGCTCGGCTGCACGTCGTCGGTCGGCTTCCAGATTTCGCCGCCCGCCAGCGGAATTTCCACCGGCTGGTCGATGAACGTGTCGCTCGGCTTCGCGCCCGCCGCATAGGCCGCGCCATACACGAACGGCTTGAACGTCGAGCCCGGCTGACGGCGCGCCTGCTGCACGTGGTCGAACGGTTCCTCGGTGAAATCGCGGCTGCCCACCCACGCCTTGATCTGTCCGTTGCGCGGGTCGATGGCGAGGAAGCCCGCCTCCACCGCCGTCTTGCTCTTGCAGAGGTTGCGCATGAAGGTGCGGTCGGCGGCGAGCTGCTTGAGCGCGTCGGCATCGTTCGCGAGCGCGTCGCGCGCGCTCTTGTAGTCCTGCGTTTCGCGCATGAACGTCGCGAACTGGTCGTTGCCGGCCGTGCAGCCGTTGCGTCCGCTCCACGCGCCGTTCGCGATGCCCTGAAGCTGGTTCGCGTGCTGGCGCAGCGCGGCGGTCGCCATCTGCTGGAGACGCGAATCGATCGTGGTGCGCACCACGAGGCCATCGGAATAGATGTTGTAGTCGTTGCGGTCGGCCCACGAGATCAGCCACTTGCGCAGTTGCAGCGCGAAATGCGGCGCGGGGCCCGGCGGCTCGGTCTGACGCTCGAAGTCGAGGCGCAACGGCTTCTTCGAGAGCGTGGCGTACTGCGCCTCGCTGAGCTTGCCGTACTTCACCATCTGGCCGAGCACGGTGTTGCGCCGCGCGAGCGCGCGCTCGGGGTTGATCACCGGGTTGTAATAGGCGTTGCCCTTCAGCATGCCCGTGAGCGTCGCGGCTTGCAGGATGTCGAGCTGATCCGCCGAAACGCCGAAGTAGGTGCGCGCCGCCATCTCGATACCGTATGCGTTATAGAGAAACGGCACCGTGTTCAGATACGTCTCGAGAATCTGCTGCTTGCTATACACCGCTTCGATCTTGAACGCCGTGATCGCTTCCTTGATCTTGCGCGTGAGCGTGGGCGCGCGGCCGATTTCATCGGGATAGAGATTGCGCGCGAGCTGCTGCGTGATGGTCGAGCCGCCCTGGCGGTCGCCCGAGAACGTGTGCAGCGCCGCGCCCGCCGTGCGCTTGAAATCGATGCCGTGGTGTTCGTAGAAGCGGTGATCCTCGGTGGAAACCAGCGCATCGACCATGTGCGGCGAGATCTGCGCGAGCGGCACCCATTCGCGGTTCGAGGGCTTGAACTCGGCGAGCACCTTGCCGTCGGCGGAAAGGATCTGGGCCGGCTCGTCCACCCGCGCCTTGCGGATGTCGCCAATGCTCGGCGTGAACGGAATCAGCACGAGCACGTAGAGCACGACGAGCGCCGGCAGCGCGCCGATGGTCATGAGCACGCCGCGCCGCGTGGGATGCCGCAAATGGTGGAGCGCACGCGCGCCTGAGCGGGCCAATGCGGGGCGGGCAAAGCCGCCAAGCCGCACGGCGGCATGCTTCAGGCGGGACAACGACATCGCGATTCGATCGCGGATCAACGGCACGTAACGCTTCACGCGGCAGGTAGGGTCGGCTGGCAAAGCGTGAATCGTACCAAACTCACAAGGCCGCCCCTTCATCGAGCCGGACGCAAGCCCTACATCGCCCTAAGTCGATTTATGACACGGAGATGAAATCATCCTTCCAGATCGAGGAAGAATCCTCTCCAGTCACAACCGGTTTTCCGGCGCCTTTCCCTCCCTACACTCCTGTCCCTGTTGCAAACCGGTACGAAACAACAACGCTACAGGAACCTCGAATGAAGAACACCGTCTCGCTCACCACCGCTGCCGCCATGCTCGGCGCACTCGGCACGCTCGCGGCGCCCGCCGCCCACGCGCAAAGCTCGGTCACGCTGTATGGCCTGATCGACGCCGGCATCATGTACACGAACAATGTCGCGAGCGGCAAGACCGGCGGCGCGCTCTGGCAGGCGACGAGCGGCAACGTGAACGGCAGCCGCTTCGGCGTGCGCGGCAGCGAGGACCTGGGCGGCGGCCTGCATGCGGTCTTCGTGCTCGAAAACGGCTTCAACGTGCAGAACGGCAAGCTCGGCCAGGACGGCCGCATGTTCGGCCGCCAGGCCTACGTGGGTCTCGCGAGCGACCAGTTCGGCTCGCTCACGCTCGGCCGCCAGTACGACTCGCTCGTCGACTTCGTCGCGCCGCTTTCGGCCACGGCGGGCACCTTCGGCGACACGGGCTTCGCGCATCCGTTCGACAACGACAACCTGAACCACTCGCTGCGCATGAGCAACGCGGTCAAGTTCACGAGCAACACGTATAGCGGCCTGAAGTTCGGCGCGCTCTACGCGTTCTCGAACAACACCGACTTCGCCGTGAACCGCGCCTACAGCTTCGGCGCGAGCTACACCAACGGGCCGCTTGCCATCGCGGCCGGTTATCTGCAACTGAACGGCACCCAGGGCGCCACGGCGAGCAGCCCGGGCGCAGTGGATCTCGCGGAATCGACGGCCAACGGCAAGGGCGGCTTCTCGCTCGGCGCCGACCGCCTGCGTTCGTTCGGCGGCGGCATCAACTACACGTTCGGCCCGGCCACGGCGGGCTTCGTGTTCACGCGCAGCGAATACACGGGTACGAGCTCGTTCGGCTCGCAGGGCGGCGACATGAGCTTCAACAACTACGAAGTGAACGGGAAATATCAGTTGAACCCGGCGTGGAGCCTGGGTCTCGCCTACACCTTCACGGATGGCCACGTGAGCAACACGACCACGTTCGGCGCCGATCCGAAGTGGAACCAGGTGGACGCACAGGTCGTGTACCGCCTCTCGAAGCGCACCGATCTGTACGGCGAGGCGATGTACCAGCACGCCACGGGGCACAACTACGTGGCGTTCATCAACACGGCGGGCGGCGCGTCGTCGACGGCCAATCAGGTGGTGGGCACGGTGGGCTTGCGCGCGCGCTTCTAATCACAGCACCAGCGACAGCGCGATCGACACCCACACGGCCGTCGCGCCGCACAGAAAGGCGCGGCGCGCCATCAGGAAGCGCGACTCGTCGTTGGGCTTCGCGGGCGAGGTGGCGAGCCAGGGCACGCTGCCGAGGCACGCGAAGCCCAGGAGCGCAATGCCGACGACCACACGGTCGCCGATGCGCCAGGCCGAGGGCTCGTGCAGCCCCCAGTAGCCCAGCGCGATCATGCCGATCGAAAACATCGTCGAGGCGGCCGAACTGAGCGCCACCACCGATCCCGTCGGAGATTGCATCGATTGTCTCCCTCGCGCGCCTCGCGCAGTTGGGCCACCAGGTCGGGCCATTATCGGCGGGCGGGCAGGAGGCGGCAACGCCGCGGCCTGCCCACGCCCGAAGCGGCTTACGCGCCTGGCCGCACCATCTGGAACATCTCGCCGATCTGCGCGTAGTCGGCGCGATAGCCCGCGCGCATCACGGGCTGGGCGGCGTGCGTGTCGAAAAGGCCGTCCTTCAGGAACGCCTCGCGAATGTGCACGCCCACCACCTGCCCAAGCGCCAGCCAGTTGTCCATGGGCGTGCCGTCGAGCGTTTTGAGCCGCACGATCTGCAGCAGCTTGCATTCGAGCGCGGCCGGCGCTTCAGCCACGTGCGGCACCGCGACGTTGCGGCCCGGTGCGGCGGTGAGGCCCGCGAGCGCGAATTCGTCGACGTCGGCGGCGACCGGCGCGGAGGTGCGGTTCATCTGCGGCGCGAGCGCCTTCGACGTGAGGTTCCAGACGAACTCTCCGGTCTCCTCGATGTTGCTGATGCTGTCTTTGCGGCCTTCGCTGCAGAACCCGATGATCGGCGGAAAGGTCGCGAACGCGCCAAAGAAACTGTAGGGCGCGAGATTGAGCACGCCGCTCTTCGCGCGGCTGGAGATCCAGCCGATCATGCGCGGCGCGACGATCGCCTTGAACGGGTCGTGCGGCAGGCCGTGGCCCTGGGCGGGGTCGTAGAAGTAGCTATTGGACATGTAGATGGGACGTAGCGATTTCGAAGCGGCATCACTATGACACGGGCGGCGCGCGGCTGTCGTCACGCCAGACGAAGCGGCTTCGGCTCGCAGCAGCCCCAAACCAGCCCCATGTCGGCCCCAAATCGGCCCCATATCGGCCCCAAACGCAACAAGGCCGGCTCTCTTTCGAGAGCCGGCCTTGTTTGATGACCTTGCGGTCTGACCGGAGAAACGCGTTGGACGGCGAGCGCCGTCCGAAGCGCTTCAGCTTCGATCAGTCACGCGGCATGCCGAACGGCATGTAGTGCGAGCGGCGAACGCGCTCTGCTTCGCGGTGACGCGCTTCGTACGAATATTCCGAATCCATCGGCAGGTACGGCGACGCGAAGAGATCGCTCACCTTTTGGATCAGTGCAAAGATGAAGCTCATGGCGACTCCCAGTTAGGCTGCGGTTCAGGGTTTTCCCTAAGACAGAAGCGATTATAGGGTTTTCCCTAGGATAACGCTAGTGCAACGCAGCAAAAAAACTGCGACGCACCGCCGCACGGGGTCGCGCGCAATCGATGCGTTGCAGCAAAACAACGCATCGATATTTCGGATACAGGGGCGGGATCGCGCGACGAAGCCGTTCAGCGAGTGGCTTTCTGGGCGATTTTGGCGTGCGCCGCACGCGTGGAATGCGCCGCGACACGGCGCGCGGGCGTGGGTGCAGCCTTGGCGGGCTGCGCCTTGACCACCGCTCGTGCGGGGGCCGCCGGGGTTTCCGCGGCAACAGCAGCAGCCGCCGTTGCGGCAGTGACGGCGGCAGTTTGCGCGGCAACGCGCTGCGACAGGTCGTCGACCGAGGACTGCTGCTTCAGGATGAACTGCTCGAGGCGCGCTTCGTTTGCGCGAGACTCGTTCGCGAGGCTGTCGAGCCGCACCGACTGCGCGACGCCGAAACCCACCGATGCCAGCACCGCCACCGAGGCAGCAGCGAGCACCCACTTGAGTTGCCGCGAAGACGCGGCGGCCATGTGGCGCTGCTCGGCGAGCGCGCCCTGAAGCGCGTCGAGGCGCTGCGCCAGCGCGTTTGGCTCGGCGGCCGCTTGAGCGGCTTCGGGCGCGAACCCAGCGGGTTCGACGCGTTCTGCGTTGTCGATGGCAAACGACGGTTCGGCGACGAAGGCCGCAGCAGCCGGGCCCTGCGCTTCACCAAAGCCCGGCGCCACCGGATCGATCCCAGCCCCGGCCCCGGCCGGAGCAGCGGCACGCTTCGCCCGCGGCGCGCGGCGCGCGGTCGTTGCCCCCGCAACGGGGCTCGCCACGCTGGCCTCATCGCCGGACGCTGCCGCCGCCTGGGCGGGCTCCGGGTTTTCGAAGCCGCTCAACGTGCCCTGGCGCACGGGAGCATCCGCTTGCGCGACCGCGGCGAGACTCTCGCCGTCGAGCGCTTGCGGACCATCGAATTCGGAAGCAACAGGGGATTCAGTCACGTTGGACGGCGCCGATGTGGCGCGCGGTTGCCACGGTGCGGTGCGTTCAGGATGCGAAGAGCTCAAGGATGCGGTATCTGCGTAATCAGCCATGGGTCAGCGATGCGGTTCGCGTCGCGCGCCGGCCGTTCACGGCCGTTTGGCGACGTCCTCGTGTTCTGGTTCGAACGCCCATTGTCGCATGCCAGAACGCGTGGCCAGATGCTCTTCCCCCACTTACCCACCAGGCATCGACGGGACAACCCACGCAGGTCAACTCTGCACGCCGTCCTCGCGAAACTCCTTCACGTCGGGCAAGCGCCGCAGCGTCGCGCAAATCGCCTCGTACTCCATCGACGACACGCGGGCGAGCGTGATCATCACTTCGTCCAGCTCGGGCGAGTCGTCGCTCTGCTGCACGACGAACTGCTTCACGCGCGGGCTCGACGTGCCGAGCGCGTCGTGCAGCGAGTGAAACGTGAGGGCGCCGCGGCTCACGAGCAGCGTGAGCTGGCGGCGCTGCCGGAACGTGATGAAGCGCCGCTCGAGCGGCTTGATGCCCGCGAGGATGATGAGAATGATGATGGTCGCCGCAATCGCGCCTGTATAGAGCCCGCCGCCCACCGCGAGCCCCACGGCCGCGACCGACCAGAGGCTCGCCGCCGTCGTGAGGCCGCGCACGATCTCGCCGCGCAACAGGATCGAGCCTGCGCCGAGAAAGCCGATGCCCGAGACGACCTGCGCCGCCATCCGGGAAGGATCGAGCACGACGTGGTCTTCCTTGAGCACATCGGCGAAACCGTAGGCCGAGACGAGCATGATGAGCGCCGAACCCACGCACACGAGCATATGGGTGCGCAGGCCCGCCGCCCACGAAAGCCGCTCGCGCTCGAAGCCGATCACGCTGCCGAGCAGAGCGGCCAGCACCAGCCGCGAAATGAGTTCCCAGTTTCCGATCATTGTTATCACCCTCCTGGTCTTGTTGTCGTGGGCGCGGTCGCCCCGCGGCAGGCGGGAATCTCTCCCGCGCAATATGCGAATGCGTACAATCGCCGGCATTGCTCATTTGAAGTGACGCGGTCCGCCGCACCTTTTCGCCATGAACACACCTACGAGCGCAGCCAGCCTGCGCGAGCATTTCGACCGCATCGTCCTGCCGATGTGGCGCGGCCCTGGCTTCAACGCCGACCTGCGCCTGCCCTACGAGGCGCTCGATGCGGCCGGCGCGAAGCCCCTGCCCGTCACGCGCTACCGCGCGATGGCGTGCGCCCGCCAGCTGTTCGTCTTCTCGCAGGCCGGCGACGCCGCGCACGCGCAAACGCTCTTCGAAACGCTGCGCCACACTTTTCAGGACCCGAAACACGGCGGATGGTTCTATAGCGTCGACGCCGCCGGCGCGCCGCTCGACACCACCAAGGACCTCTACACGCACGCCTTCGTGGTGTTCGCAACCGCGGCCTACGGCCAGCGCTTCGGCGTGAACGAAGCGCTCGACGTCGCGCGCGAAACGTCCTCGCTGATCGTCGATCGCTTCGCCGCCCACGACGGGCTGCTGAACGCGGCGCTCGACGCTTCCTTTGCGAGCGTGACCGGCGCTCCGCTGCAGAATCCGCTCATGCACCTTACCGAAGCCTGGCTCGTCGCGAGCGAGGCGACCGGCGACAGCGCCTTCGACACCGCCATCACGAAGCTCGTCGAAGCGCTCGCGCGCGGTTTCCTGCACGAGCCGACGGGCTGCATCGCCGAATTGCCGCTCGGCGCGGCGGACAACCGTCTCGAGCCCGGACATCAGTTCGAATGGTTCTGGCTGGCAACGCGTGCGGGCGCGCGCCTGGGTGCGTCGGGTCTGGATGAAGCGCTCGCGCGCGCCTTCGCCTTTGCGCAGAAGCACGGCGTGGACCCGGAAACGGGAGCCGTGGCGGCCGCGCTCGACGAGCACGGCCGTGTAATCGATGCCACGCAGCGGATCTGGGCGCAAACGGAATACTTGCGCGCGCTCGCCACACACGGCGACGCCGAGGTGCGCGCCGCGCTCGCGCCGCAAGTCGCGCGCTTCGCACCGCGCTTTCTCACGCCGCAGGGCTGGGTGGAATGCCGCAGCGCAAACGGCGACGTGGCGCGCGCGGACATGCCGTCCACGACGCCGTATCACCTTTTGACCGCTTATCAGGGCATGGGCATCTGAGACGCCCGATACGTCACAGCGCGAAACACCAAGGCGGGCGGGCGCAGGCCCGCCGCCGAGGCGCTCGAGCGGCTAAAGCGGCTCAGGCGGCTCAGGCCGCCAGCACGGCCGGCGAAATCTCGAACGCCGCCACGGCCTCGGAAAGCTGGCGCGTCTGCTGATGCAGCGAAGCCGCGGCAGCCGCGGCCTCCTCCACGAGCGCCGCGTTCTGCTGGGTCATCTGGTCCATCTGCGAGACGGCCTGATTCACCTGATCGATGCCCGTGCTCTGCTCGAGCGACGAGGCGCTGATACCCGCCATCATCTGCGTGGCCCGCGAGATCGAGTTCGACACCTCGCGCATCGACTCGCCCGCGCGCTCAACCAGCTCCGAGCCGCCGCGAATCTGCGAAACCGACTCGCTGATCAGCGTCTTGATCTCCTTGGCCGACTGCGCGCTGCGCTGCGCGAGCCCGCGCACCTCGCCCGCCACGACCGCGAAGCCGCGGCCCTGCTCGCCCGCGCGCGCCGCTTCCACCGCCGCGTTGAGCGCGAGAATGTTGGTCTGGAACGCGATGCCGTCGATCACGCCAATGATCTCCGCGATCTTGTCCGAGCTTTGCGCAATGCCGCGCATGCGCTCGACCACCTCGCCCACCACGGCGCCGCCGCGCGCGGTCGCGTCGAGCGCGGCCTCGGCCAGCGCGTTCGCCTCGCGCGCGTTCTCGGCCGTGTTGCGCACGGTGCCCGTCAATTCCTCCATGCTCGCCGCCGTTTCCTCCAGCGACGCCGCCTGCGATTCGGTGCGCGCCGAAAGATCGGCGTTGCCGGTGGCGATCTCGTCGGCGCCCACGTTGATGGAACCCGCCGTTTCCCGCACGGTGTGGACCGTGCGCGCGAGGCTTGCCTGCATCAGCGCAAGACCCTGGAACAGCCGGCCGATCTCGTTCTCGCCGCGCGCGGCGATGCGCTCGTCGAGGCGCCCGCGCGCGATACGGTCGAAATGGCGGCCCGCTTCCTCGAGCGGCTCCACCACGCCGCGCCGCAACGCGAAGTGCACGCCGCTCGCCAGTGCGACCAGCAGCAGCACGATGAAGATGCCCACGCCCTGGAAGAGCGCGAGGCGCGAGTCGATCGAGTCGAGCGATGCGCGGCTCGCCGCCGAGCTGAACTGCACAAAGGAGTGCAGCTCTGCGAGATAGGCATCCTGGTAAGACTGCGTAGGCTGGTCGAGGAAGGCTTGCAGATTGTTGCCGTTGAGGTCATCGATCAGCTCGCCGAGCGCCTTGCGGTAGACCTGGAAGCGCTCGCCGAGCGCGGCGACGCGCGCGCGGTCGTCGTCGTTGATCGGCGGGACGGCCATGAGCGCTGCGAACGTGGTGTCGGCGGCGGCCAGTTGGTCGCGCGCGTGATTGACCATGTCGGTCGGCACTGTGCCGCCACGGACCATGCGCGTGCCCGCGCGCGAGAGATTGATACGGGCGTCCATCAACTGCTGGGTGATGACGTTGGCGGCGCTTGCCTGCCGCAACGCCACTTTCGAGAGGTCGGCCACGTCGTCGTGCGTGCGCGTGAGCGACCAGTAACCAAGTCCTGCCGTCACGAGCTGCAGTACACAGAACGCGACGAGGACACACAACAGGCCGGATGCGACCTTGATCTTGCTGAACATCGGGGACACCTGGGATGGCAGTGAATGAGTGAGGCGCGAGCATGTGATCGCCCGGGCCCGCACTGCGTTTACGGCCACGCAAAGGCCATTTTTGAGCCCTAAACCGTGAAAAAACGGC
Source organism: Paraburkholderia sp. J7 (assembly GCF_905220155.1). NCBI lineage: Bacteria > Pseudomonadati > Pseudomonadota > Betaproteobacteria > Burkholderiales > Burkholderiaceae > Paraburkholderia > Paraburkholderia sp. J7. The sequence continues at coordinate 45,123 of NZ_CAJMYZ010000021.1, forward strand.
CCAAAATGCGCAACGAATCATTTCAGCAATGGTTGCACGATCATTCCCAGCATTTTTCGCAACAATAAAATGCCGCCTCGATTCGATTCACCTTGACTCGACGCCGATGCTTCCTAGAGTGGTTAGGAAACCACACGGGGATAGACCCAGGGAATGCCACGATGACAGATCTTGTGGATCGCGCACGCGGCGCTTTGCATGCCCAACCGTTCAGCGTGCTGCTCGGAACCGAACTGACGCACGTGGGAGCCGACGAGCTGACCCTGCGGCTGCCGGTGCGCGACGAGCTCAAGCAGCAACACGGCTTCGTGCATGGCGGGGTGATCAGCTATCTCGCCGACAACGCGCTGACCTTCGCCGGAGCGCTGGCGCTCGGGCCGCGGGTGGTGACGGGGGAATACAAGATCAACTATCTGCGCCCGGCACTCAAGGGCACGCTGATGGCGCGCGCGCGCGTGGTGCACGCGGGGCGATACCAGGCCACCTGCCAGTGCAGCATCTACGTGATGGAAAACGGCGACGAAAAGCTCGTGGCGCTCGCGCAGGGGACGGTGAACCGGCTGCCGGAAGGCAATGGCTCGGAAGAGAAAAGTTAGACGAACCAGGGCCTGCGCCGCAAAACGAAGCGCGCGAGGGGAAGCGGGTCTGCCCCGCCTCCCCTCGCGCGCTTTTTCGTGCTTCAGCCGCGCTTACGGCGCTTACTCAGCCGCGCGCGTTTTCTGCTGCTGTTCGCCGAGGCCCTCGATGCCCAGACGCACGGTCTGCCCCGCCTTCAGGAACACGGGGTTCGGCTTCACGCCCATGCCCACGCCCGGCGGCGTGCCGGTGGAGATCACGTCGCCCGGCTGCAGGCTCATGCACTCCGAGAGGTACGAAACGAGCTTCGCGACCGAGAAGATCATCGTGCGCGTGCTGCCGTTCTGGTAGCGATGGCCGTCCACCTCGAGCCACATCGAGAGATTCTGCGGATCGGCCACTTCGTCGCGCGTAACGAGCCACGGGCCGGTCGGGCCGAAGGTGTCGAAGCCCTTGCCCTTGTCCCACTGGCCGCCGCGCTCGATCTGCCATTCGCGCTCGGACACGTCGTTGATCACGCAGTAGCCCGCCACGTAGTTGAGCGCATCGGCCTCGCTCACGTTCTTCGCGTGCTTGCCGATCACCACGCCCAGTTCCACTTCCCAGTCGGTCTTCTTCGAGCCGCGCGGGATCTCGATGTCGTCGTTCGGGCCGACGATAGCGCTCGTCCACTTGTTGAAGACGACCGGCTCGCTCGGCACCGGCATGCCCGATTCGGCCGCGTGGTCGGCATAGTTCAGGCCGATGCACACCATCTTGCCGATATGGCCCACGCAGGGCCCGATGCGCGGATTGCCTTCGACGAGCGGCAGCGTTTCCGGGTCGATCGTGCGCAGTTGCGCGAGGCCGGCGTCGGAGAGCACATCGCCCGCAATGTCGGCCACGTTGCCCGAGAGCGCGCGAATGCGGCCTTCGGCGTCGAGCAGGCCCGGTTTTTCGTGGCCCTTCGGGCCATAGCGAAGCAGTTTCATCGTCTGTGTTCCTCGTGTGTCTGTGCGTTGCTGTCGGTCAGCATCGCCTGGGAGAATTTTGGAGCTAACTAGTTAGACCATCCGCCATCGATCACATGCGCCTGACCGGTCGTGAACCCCGATTCGTCGGAGGCGAGGTAGAGTGCGAGCGCTGCGATTTCCTCGGGCTTGCCCACGCGCCCCATCGGCTGGCGCGAGACGAACGCGGCGCGCGCGGCTTCGACGCTCGTGCCCTGCGCCGCCGCTTGCGTGGCGATGCGCTCCTCGAGCGACGGCGACGACACCGTGCCCGGGCAGATCGCGTTGCAGCGGATGCCGCGCGTCACGAAGTCCGCGGCCACGGCCTTCGTCAACCCTATCACGGCAGCCTTCGAGGCGCCGTACACAAAGCGGTTGGGCACACCCTTCACGCTCGACGCCGCCGACGACATGTTAATAATCGATCCTGCGCCCTTCGCCAGCATGCCCGGCAGGAACGCGCGGATGGTCCGGTACATCGCCTTCGCGTTCAGATCGAACGCGAAGTCCCAATCTTCTTCGCTTGCTTCCAGTATCGAGCCCGCGTGCACGAAACCCGCGCAGTTGAACAGCACATCGATCGCGCCCAGTTCCTGCGCGAGCGCCGTGATGGCTGCGCCGTCGAGCACGTCGAGCTTGCGAGCCTCGACCGGTAGCGCTGAAAGCGCGTCGATGCGCAGGTCCGTGGCGATCACGCGCGCGCCTTCGCGTGCGAACAATTCGGCGGCCGCGTAGCCGATGCCCTGGCCCGCTGCGGTGATCAAGGCCGTCTTGCCGGCCAGTCTTTGTACCATCTGCCACTCCGGTTGGATGCGCGGCACGGCGATACCCGACAGTGCAGGAAGCGCCCCATGCCGCGATCGAGCGATGAAATCGCGGAAAGAAGTCGGGATGACGCAAACGGCCATTATGGCGACGCAGGCGCGCCTCGTGGCGTTCGGCGGACGTTGTCTAACCGGCTGGACCGGCCTCAAGGTTGGTCGTAAGGTCGGTCTTCAGCCGATAGAAAGCCGCGGCGTTGCTGCCAAACACGGCGGCGCGCTCGTCCGCCGAAAACGTTTTAGTGAGCTGTTGCGCGCAGGCGTGCCAGCGTTCGTAGTCGCCATTGAGGTTCAGCACCGGCCAGTCGCTGCCCCACATGAGGCGTTGCGGACCGAACGACGCGAACAGATGCGCGACCCAGGGCGCCAACGTGGCGTTGTCCCAGCCTGGCGCGGCTTCGGTCGCGAGCCCCGAGAGCTTGCAATGCACTTGCGGGAACTGCGCGAAGCGCGTGATGGCCTGCGACCACGCTGCGAAGCCGCTGGCGGCGCCAGCCGCGATGGGCGGTTTCGCGCCGTGATCGATCACCACCCGCAAATCCGGATGCCGCGCGAGGAACGTGGCGAGCGCTTGCGCGTGGCGCGTGAAGACGAGCGCGTCGAAGGCGAGATCGTGCGCGATGAGCGCTTCTACGCCGCGCGCGGTATCGGCGGTTGCGATCCAGTCGTCGTCGGGCAAGTCCTGGAGCATCGGCCGCACGCCGCACAGTTTCGGCTCACGCGCAAGCTCGGCGATCAGCGTGCCTACGTGCGGGTCGTCGAGCGGCACCCAGCCCACCACGCCCGCAATCGAGGGCTCGTTGCGCGCGAGATCGAGCAGCCAGCGCGTTTCCTCGACGGTGGGCGCGGCCTGCACGACCACCGTGCGCGACACGCCGCACGACGCGCGCAGCGGCGCGAGATCGGCGGGGCCGAACGCGCGATAGAGCGTGGTCATCGACGGCGTGAGCCAGCCGTAATCGCCGCGCGCGGGGTCCCAATAGTGCTGATGGGCGTCGATCCGTTCGATCGTAGCCATGGCTCAAGCCTGCGGAAGCGGTGCGCGAGGATCGAGAAGACCCTTGTCGCGCAGCGCGAGCCACAACTCGCGGGGCAAATTCGTTTCGAACGAGGCCACGTTCTCGCGCACTTCCTGGGGGCTGCGCGCGCCGTTGAGCACGGTCGCCACGGCCGGATGCGCATAGGGAAACTGCAGCGCCGCGGCCGCGAGTGGCGCGTCGTAGGTCCGGCAAATCGTTTCGAGCCGCGCCACGCGTTCGACCACTTCCTTCGGCGCATCGGCGTAGTTGAACTTGAGTTCGCCAAGCAGACCATGCGCGAGAATGCCCGAATTGAACGCACCGCCCAGCAGAATGCTCACGCCCTTCTTCTCGCACTCCGGCAGCAGATCGTCGAGCGGCGCCTGTTCGAGCAGCGTATAGCGGCCCGCGAGCAGCGCGCAGTCGATATCGAATTCCTGCATGGCCTCGAGTATCACTTCGCGTTCGTTCACGCCAAAGCCGATCGCCTTGATCGCACCCGCCTTGCGCAGTTCGTCGAGTGCCTTGAAGCCGCTGTCGCTCAGTTGCCGCCAGTAGTGCTCATTGCGCTCGCCGTGCGTAAAGCGGCCGATATCGTGCACGAGCAGGATGTCGATCTCAGGAATGCCCAGCCGCTGCTGGCTGTCCTCGAACGATCGCAGAATGCCGTCGCGCGTGTAGTCGAAGATCGCCTCGAAGGGCAGCGGGTCTTGCCAGCCCTCGCTGCCGTCGTACGGATGCGTGCGCGGCACGAAGTGGCGGCCCACTTTCGTGGAAATCACGTACTCGTTGCGCGAATAGCGCCGCAATGCCGCGCCCAGCCGGTGTTCGGCCTTGGTGTGGCCATAGTGCGGCGCGGTGTCGAAAAAGCGGATGCCGGCCTGCCACGCGGCGTCGACAGTGGCCTGCGCCTCTTCCTCGGTCAGGTCGCGATACAGGCCGCCGAGCGGCGCGGTGCCTAGACCCAGTGCGCTCACTTCGAGCGCCGTGCGTCCGATACGGCGCGTGTGCGCCACCTTGGGATGCTGTTCTTGCGCCATGGCTCGTCACCTCCGGGAGATGGTTGTATCCACAACGAAACGGTTTAAAAGCACGTTTTAGTTCACGGCTTCGACAATCGGCACGCGCGCACTGGCGGGCAGACATGCGGGACCGACTGGCTCGAAGGTCTTGTACGTCAGGATAAATTCCTGGTGCCCGAGCCCTTCCGACTTCGAGCGCTCGCCGCCCGCTACCGCCAGCGTGCGCTCGAACACTTCGCGCCCCACTCCGTCGAGCGTTGCGCGGCCTTCCAGAATGCGGCCTGCATCCACGTCCATGTCGCCGGCGAGATTGCGGTAGGTTTGCGGGTTCGCGCACACCTTGATGACGGGCGCAAGCGCCGAACCCACCACCGACCCGCGCCCCGTCGTGAACAGGATCACATGCGCGCCGCACGCGATCAGCTCCGCGATCTCCGCATTGTCGCTGATATTCGGAAAGCCGAAGCGCGGCTCGCCGTCCGGTACCACGTCGAGCAGATAAAGCCCGCCCTCGGGCGGCACGTCGCCAGGCTTCACGATGCCGACGATCGGCGAGGCGCCGCTTTTCGCGTACGCGCCGAGCGACTTCTCTTCCTGCGTGGTGAGCCCGCCGTCCGCGTTGCCGACGGCGAACGAACCGTGGCCGAGAATCGAGTAATAGCGCGCCGCCTTGGCCACGCATGCCACAATTTCCGCGCCCAGTTCGGGCCTGGCCGCCCGGCTCTCCATGTGGTATTCGCAGCCCACCAGCTCGCCTGTTTCCTCGAAGATACAGGCCGCCCCCGCCGCGATCAGTTGATCGAAGGCGCGACCCACTGCCGGGTTCGCGGTGATACCGCTCGTGCCGTCCGAGCCGCCGCAGATCGTGCCGACCACGAGTTCGTCCAGACGCATCGGCACCTTCTTCTGCGCGGCGAGTTGCGCGCGTGCGCCGCGCACCCAGTCAAGGCCGTACTGGATCGTGCTGCGCGTGCCGCCCTTTTCCTGAATCGTCAGGACTTCTACGGGGCGGCCGCTCGCGCGAACCTGCTCCACGAGGTAGTGCTTGTTCATGCTCTCGCAGCCGAGCGACACGAACAGCACCGCACCCACGTTCGGATGCGTAGTGAGCTGCTTCATCATCTTCTCGGCGTAGCTGTTCGGGTAGCAGCCGGGAAAGCCGATGAGATGCACAGGCGGCTCATGTTGCCTGTCTGGATCGTCGAAAGCGTCGAATGGTTCGCGAAACTGCGCGACGATTTCGCGCGCCACATGGTGTGCGCATTCCACGAGATAGGCCACCGCAACCACGTTGCGAATGCCCTTGCGGCCGTCGTTGCGCAGCCAGCCTTCGAGCATGGGTTCGGCGGCTTGTGAAGGTGTGACGTTGCTATCGCTCATAACTTGAATCCTGCTCCGGGCGCATGCCGCATCATGGGGTCACGACTTGTGCGGCACGAACTCGTGCCCTGCGTCGTGCGTATAGGTCGGTAGATAATCGCTTTCCAGGTTATGCGTGTGCAGATGCTCGCCGCGCGCCACCGGCCCGTTCACGTGGCCGATGCGCGCGCCGTAGCGCAGCACCTTCTCGTCTTTCGCGAGCGCGTAGCGCGCCACCTTGTGACCGAGTTCGATCGTCCTCGCGAGCGTCACGCGCTCGCCTTCTATCTCAACGGTCTCGCCCTGCGTCAAGCGCGCCGCCGCAATCAGGCAGTTGTCCTCAGGGGCGAGCAGAATGAGGCGAGCGTCCGTTTGGGGTGCATTGCTGTTCACAGAGAGTCTCCGCCTTTAGTTCTGTGCCTCGCCGCCCGCAAGCCGCGCCACCATCAGCGAGCCGAGGATGATTGCCCCGTAAATCGCCTGAATCCAGAACGACGGGACCTGGGCGAGCGTGAGCAGGTTCTGCACCACGCCGAGCAGCAGCACGCCCGAGAGCGCGCCCAGCATCGTGCCCTTGCCGCCATCGAGCGAAATGCCGCCGATCACCGCCGCCGCGAACACCGTGAAAATCATGCCATTGCCCTGATTCGCATTGATCGCGCCCACGTAGCCGGTAACGATCAAGCCGCCAATCGCGGCAAGCACGCTGCCGAGCACGAACACGCCCCACGTGATGCGCTCCACGCGGATACCGGCGGCGCGCGCTGCATCAGGATTGCCGCCGATTGCATAGAGCGCGCGGCCCACGCGGTGATAGCGCAGCATGAACGCGGCGAGCGCGAACGCAGCGGCGGCGAGCCACACAGAAACCGGCAGGCCGAGCACGATGGTCGTGGCGAGCGCGAAGAACGACGAAGGCATGTCGAAGAGCGTGCCGCCTTTCGTTGCGCCCACAAGCATGCCGCGCAGCACGATCAGCATGGCGAGCGTCACGATGAACGCGTTCAGCCGCAGCCGCACCACGAGAAAGCCGTTGATGAAGCCGATCAGCGCGCCCACCAGCACGATGGCGGCAAGCCCGACGAACGCAGGCCACTGCGTGCCGAAGCCAGCTGACGCGGCCGGCATGACGAGCATCGCGCCAACGGCGGGTGCGATGCCCACGGTCGATTCGAGCGAGAGATCGAACTTGCCCGTGAGCACGATAAGCGATTCGGCGAGCACCACGAGCGCGAGCGCGGCGGACGCGCCGAGCACGCTGATGAGATTGGCGCGCGTGAGAAAGCTCGGGCTCACGAAGCCGCCGATCACGAGCAACAGCACGAGCGCAGGCAGCAGCGCGAAATCGCGCAGGCGCGCCAGTTCGATGCGCGGACGTGCACGGCGAGCGTTCGCGGCCGCATTGGACTGCGCCGTCGCGAACGCGGGCGTCGAAACACTATTCTTCATGGAGATCGACTCCTTCAATCGATGCAATCAGTTCGTGGTCCTGCCATCCGGCCGCCATCTCGGCGACCACTTCGCCGCGAAACATCACGAGCACGCGGTCGCAGGTGCGCAAGTCGTCGAGTTCGCTCGACACCACCAGCACGGCCTTGCCTTCGTCGCGCACGCGGTCCACGACCGAGAGCAGCGCTTCCTTCGATTTCACGTCCACACCCGCCGTGGGGTCGATCAGCACGAGAACATCAGGATGGCTTGCCAATGCGCGCGCCATCACCACCTTTTGCTGGTTGCCGCCCGAGAGACCTGAAACCACGTGGTCCGGACCTTGCGCGACAATGCCGAGCGACTCGATCATGCGCTTGCCAAAGGCATGCTTCTTCGCCGGCGGCGCGAAACCAAAGCGCCCCAGCAGCCCCGCAATCGTCATGGAAGCGTTCTCGGCCACCGACTGCGTGAGGACCAGGCCTTCGTGATGACGGTCCTTTGGCACGCAACCTATGCCGCTCGCAAGCGCAGCGGGCACGTCGCCGGGCGTGAGCGGCGCGCCTTTTACGCGGATCTCGCCCGAGCGCTGCGCCATGAGTCCCGCAATCGCCTCGCCCACGCTCGTGCGACCGCTGCTCGTCGCGCCCGTGAGTCCTACCACTTCGCCGCGCCTTAGCGTGAACGACACGTCGTGATAGTCGCGGCCCGTGAGGCCGCGTACTTCCAGCGCGAGCGGCGCGTTGGCGGGCAGCGCCGCACGCGCGGCCGCATCGGCGACGTTCAGCCCGCCGCGTTCGCCCGTCATGGCTTCAATGAGCTTCTCGCGCGGCAATTCGGCCACGCTCGCACTCACGATATGACGCGCGTCGCGCAACACCGTGACGGCCTGGCAAATCTCGTACACCTCCTGCAAATGGTGCGAGATGAACAGGAACGTCACGCCTTCGCGCTGCAATTCGTCGATCCGCCGGAAGAGGCGCTTGATTTCCTCGCCGTCGAGCTGCGCAGTCGGTTCGTCGAGGATGATGAAACGCGCGCCATACGAAAGCGCCCGCGCAATCTCTACGAGCTGGCGCGCTTCGACCGTGAGGTCGCCCGCGCGCGCGTCCTCGCGCACGTCGATGCGCCAGTGATCGAGCAGCGCTCGCGCGTCGCGGCGCATGGTCGGCCAGTCGATCACGCCGCGCCGCCGTGGCTGGCGATTAATGAAGAGATTCTCCGCGACTGTGAGATCGCGGATGATGGTCGAGTGCTGATACACGCAGGCCACGCGCTCGCGCCAGGCGTCGCGGTCGGCGAGCGCGGGCGCGCTCTCGCCGTTGAAACGCACCGTGCCTTCGTCAGGCTTGCGCAGTCCGGTGAGGATCGAAACGAGCGTGGACTTGCCCGCACCGTTGCGGCCCACCAGTGCATGCGATTCGCCCGCCACAACGCGCAGGCTCACGTCGGCGAGCGCCGCCGTGGAGCCATAACGCTTCGTCACGCCGCTCGCCTCGACCACAGGCGCGAGAGCCCGCGCAGCCGCCTCGCGGCTGCCCACGGATACCGCGCCGCCCCACGGCGGCACGCTATCCGCTACGGCCCGATCGCTGGTTCGATCGTTCATTTGACGGTGTTGCCCCACAGGTTCTTGTCGTCGACGTTCTGCTTCGTCACGAGCGGCGCCGGCAACTGGTCTTCGAGAATGCCGGACTGCAACTGGATGATGGTGCTGTCGTGATCGGTCTTGCCCGGCTTGAACGTCTTGCCCTCCAGCGCGGCCTTGATGTAGTAGAGACCGTACTTCGCGTAGAGGTCGGCGGGCTGCGAAACCGTTGCATCGATCTCACCCTTGCGGATTGCTTCGAACTCCTGCGGAATGCCGTCGTTGGAAACGATCACGATGTGCTTCGAATCGCCTGCGGGAAAGAGCAATTGCTTGCGGCGCAACGTTTGCAGCGTAGGCGAGAGATACACGCCGCCCGCCTGCAAATAGATGCCCTTCACGTCGGGATTCGCGGTGAGCAGGCTGTCCAGCGCGCTCGCCGCCACGTCGCCCTTCCAGGCCGCCGGGATTTCGAGCAGCGACAGATTCGGGTAGTGCTTCAGGCACGCGCGGAACGCTTCCGACCGGTCGCGCCCGTTCACCGAGGCGAGGTCGCCCATGATCTGCACGACCTTGCCCGACTTCACGTGTTCGCCAATGTATTTGCAGGCCTGCTCGCCGTACGCGCGATTGTCGGCGCGCACGACCATGGCAACGTTGCCTTGCGTGGGCGCGACGTCCACGGCCACGACTTTCACGTCTTTCTGGGCGGCATTGCCGAGCGCACGGCTAATCGCGGCCGAATCGATCGGCCCGACCACGATGCCCTTCGCGCCCAGATTGATCATGTTGTTCATGTCCGTGATCTGCTGGGCGGGATCGTTGTTCGAGTTCACGGGCGCGAGAACGTCGATGCCGTCCTGCTTCGCGTAAGCACCGAGGTAGTTGTTGTACGACTGCCAGAACGGCGAAGTCAGGAGCGGCAGACCGAGGCCGACCTTGCCGAGTTCGGCGGCGTTGGCCGCACTCGACGCGCCGAACGCCGCAGCGCAGGCCGCGGCGATGCAAAGCGATGTTGTGGCGGCGCGGGCGAAGGCGCCGCGCGCGTGGTGAATTGCGGTGGAGCGGCGGGCCTTCAAGAGCCCGGATGCGAACGCCATGTGTGTCTCCTTCTGGATCGATCGCGGCAACTGAGTGCCCGGCGCGACCGACTCTCGTTTGTTGAATGACATGTGTTCGCCGCGCCCACGTGGAATGCTCGAAGCGCCGGCGACCCGTTGCAACTGCCTCTTCCCTACCTGACGACGCTGGCGCTTATTCACCAGTGAACGTATTATTCATATACGCACATCACAAGGTCAAGCGATGTGCAGTGCAGCATGGGTCCGTGATTTCCCTGGGGACGATCAGATGGAAAAGAACGCGAAAAAAAGCCAGATGGACAACGTGCCCGAAGAAGCCGAAGGGAAAGACGACGCCGATCGCTATCGCGCGCCCGCGCTGGACAAAGGGCTCGACATCCTCGAACTGCTCGCGGAGCAACGAGCCGGCTTGACGCGCGCCGAGATCACGAAGGCGCTAGGCCGCAACGCGAGCGAGATCTACCGCATGCTCGAGCGGCTGGTGGCGCGCCAGTACGTGATCCGCTCGGAAGGCGGCGACCGCTATGCGCTGAGCCTGAAGCTCTTTGCGCTCGCGCACCGCCACCCGCCCATGGAGCGCCTGATTTCCGAAGCGCTGCCGCTCATGCAGCGCTTCGCCGACGAAGCCGAGCAGTCCTGCCACCTCACCGTGTACGACCGCGGCAACCTGCTGGTGATCGCACAGGTGGACGGGCCGGGCACGTGGGGCATTGCCGTGCGGCTGGGTTCGCGCGTGGGCCTCGTCGACACGAGTTCGGGCCGCACGCTGCTCGCGTGGCAAACACCGGAGCAGCGCGCGCACATGCTCGCGGAGCATACGAAGGTGAAGGGCGAGGTGGCGATCGATCACGCGGCGCTGGAAACCGCATGTGAGCAGGTGCGCGAGGTGGGCTTCTCGCGCAAGGACAGCCAGCAAATTTTCGGTGTGACGGACGTGACGTTTCCGGTGCTCGGACCTTCGGGTCAGGCGATCGCGGCGCTGACCTGCCCGTTCCTCAAGCGCATCGACGACTATGTCGCGCCCTCGCTCGACGAGGCCACGCAGATGCTGAGCGCAACCGTGCAAACCTTGTCGATGTTTCGCGAGGACGGCGCGGCGTAAGGTTCAGTGCTGCGTGTTGCCCACCGGGCGCGGGCTCATGCTGGCGCATGCCTCGTCTACTGCACGACCACGGGCGTACGACCGCCCGTTTCCTCCATTACGCCTTGCGCCTCGCGGTGCGCAATCGCCATGTAGAGACGCTCGAGATCGCGCGTGAATCGCGCCGTGTCGAACAACGGCGACGTGCTACGCGCGGCCGCGAGCTTTTCGCGCACCCTCGCGCGCCAGGCCGCGTCGGTGGCAAAGCCGAGCGCGATCTGGAAGTACGCGTCGAGATCGTGCGCGACGAGTTCGGAGAGGCCCACCGTGTGCAGCAGACTCATACCCACGCGGCCCGCGAACAACGTGCCCGGCGCCGTCACCATCGGCACGCCGGCCCAGAGCGCGTCGCTGCCCGTGGTATGCGAGCCCACTGGCAGCGTGTCGAGCGCGAGGTCCGCGAGTGACAGGCGCGCGAGGTGCGCTTGCTGCGACACGCGCGGCGCGAAGATCACGCGAGCGGGATCGACGCCTTGCGTTTCGTAGAAGCTGCGCAGGTTCGCTTTCGCGCGCACCGAGCCCGGGTCGAGCAGCCAGAGCACGCTGCCGGGCGTGGCCTTGAGCAGCCGCGCCCACAACGCCGACATCGGCGCGTTGAACTTGAAGGTCTGGTTGAAGCTGCAAAACACGAAACCCGTTTCGGGCAAGTCCGCTTGCACGCGCGAGGGCGGCGGCGCGCTCTCGCGGCGGTGATCGACAGGCTGGTAGCAATGTGGCATCAGCGCCAGCGTCTCGCTGTAGTGCGAGGCTGAGGCAGGCGGCGTGACGATGGCGTCGGAGATAAGGTAGTCGGCCAGCCGCGCGTGGCCGAGCGACCCGGGATAGCCCAGCCAGCTCACGATCACGGGCGCGGGCCGCAGCGCCGTGATGCCAAGCCGCGCGCCCGTTGTATAGCCTTTCAGGTCGACGAGCAGGTGAATGCCGTCGCGCGCGATCTGGGCGGCGCCCTGGGCGTCGGACAGCGCGCCGATGTCGTGCCACGTGCCCGGCACATGCGCGAAGCGCGCACGCGTGATGGCGTCGGGGTCGGGCCCGTACGAGTACAGATGAACGTCAAAGCGCGTGGCGTCGTGCAGTTCGAGCACGCCCGCCAGCAAGCGCAGCGTGGCGTGGTCGTAAAAGTCGGCCGAGAGATAGCCGATGCGCAACCGCTCGCCCGCTTTGCAGCGTGCAAGCGCGGCGGCGAGCCCCGCGCCGCGCGCCACGAGCGGCGCCGCGGCCAGTTCCCCGCGCCAGCGGCTCTGCGCGAAGCGCAACCCCGCTTCGCGATGCAACTGCGGCGTGAGCGCCGGAATGCCGAGCAGGCACCACGGCGTAAGGTTGTCCGCCGCGCCCGCCGACACCATGGCGAGCGCCGCCGCGTCGATCTCGGCGAGCTGCTGCCAGTGCGCCTCGCGGCGGCGCACGAATTGCGCGGCCTCCCAGCGCCCGCCCCGGCAATACGCTTCATCGGCTTCGTCGATGCGGTTCAGACGCTCCAGCAAACCGCCATAGCACTGCCAGAGATGCGGCGAGTTCGGCGCGAGCGTGAGCGCTTGCTTGAGGTTTGCCTCGGCGGCTTCGAGCTGGCCGGCGTCCTGCTGAAGCATCGCGAGATTGCTGTAGGCGAGCGCGTAGCTGGCGTCCGTCGCAATGGCCTCGCGGTAGCAGGCCTCGGCTTGCAACAGCGAGTTGCGCTTCTTGAGCAGATTGCCAAGGTTGCTGAACACGCGCGCCTCGCGCACGCCCGCGCCGATCGCGGCGCGATACGCTTCGATCGCCTCGCCGTCGCGGCCCTGCCATAACAGCGTCCATGCGAGATCGCGCCGGCACGACCCGCTATCGCGCTGGGCAAGCGACGCGCGCAGCCAGTGTTCGGCTGCCTCGAACTGCGATTGCCGCGCGAGCGTCACGCCGAGTTGATGGAGCGCTTCGGCATGATGCGGGTCCTGCGCGAGGATCTCGCGAAACAGCGCTTCGGCGAAGCTGTATTTTTCGTCGTTCAGGTGCCCGATGCCGCGTTGAAGCAAAGCCTCCGGACGCGAATCGGCTTGAGATGAGGGGCGCGATGAGTTCATCCGGCGATGATAGGGAGCGCCATCGCATGATGAAATCGGACACGTCCTACATGTGCGCCGCGCGAGCATGCCTGCCCGTTCCGCGCAAATGGAAGGCCGCCACGCAAAACGGTTAGAATGGCGGCCCTCTCAAAAAACCTGTGCGCCTTGCAAGGCGGCCGCGCATTCGAAAACCCATGGCGAAACTCCTGACCGATCAAGAATTCCAGCGCTTTTCCGAGCTTCAGCAGAAACAGGCGAGCTTCACGATCACGCCCGAAGAAGCCGACGAGCTGCGCGACATCGTCGCGCGCGCGCAGAAAAAGCGCGACGACCGCGCCGACGCGATGAAGACCGTCGAAACCGCCATCGCGCAATTCGAGATCGCTCCCGAGGAGCTTTTCACGGCCGAGCAGATCGCCGAAGCCGCGCGCAATTTCGGCCTGATTCCGGCCACGCGCAAGGAGCGCGTGCTGCCGCCTTCGCTCACGTTCAACGGCAAGACGCATCAGTGGACCACGCGCGCGCTGCCCGACGACATCCGCACGCCGCTGTTCGAGGCCTTCCAGGGCGGCCAGTCGGTCAAGGCGTTCATCGCCACGCCCAAGGACGCCGCGCGCTGCGCCGCGACCATCGCGCGGCTGGAGAAGGAAACCGGCGCGCAGTACGGCGAAGCCTGGCTCGAAGAGCTCGCGCTCACGCGCGGCCAGATCGACGACGCGCTCGCGAAGCTGGCCGCCTGACGCTGCCGCTTTAGTCGAGCGGCATGCGAAAACCGACCACGCCCGGGTCTTCCGTGGGCGTGACGGTGAAGCCGCAGGCGCGCGCGAGGCCGATCATCGGCGCGTTCTCGCGCAGCGCCTCGCCGAGCAGCCAGTGCGTGCCGCGCGAGCGCACGTACTCGATGATGCGCGCCATCAGCAGGCGGCCAAGGCCGCCGCGCTTCAGATTGGACAGGATCGCGACCGCGAATTCGGCGGTCTCGTTGTCCGGGTCGGCCACCGCGCGCACCACACCCAGCGTGCGCGGCTGGCCGTCTTCTCCCTGCACGAGCGCGATGAGCGCCATCTCGCGGTCGTAGTCGATCTGCGTCATGCGCGCGAGCTGCGAGTGATCGAAGCTGCGCACCGCCGAAAAGAAGCGCAAGCGCAAATCGTCGGGCGTCATCGATTCGACGAACGTGCGGTGCATGGCCTCGTCTTCGGGACGGATCGGCCGGATCGTGAGGCGCTCGCCGTGCCAGTCGAGCGTTTCTTCGAGCCGCCGCGGATACGGCATGATCGCGAAACGGCTGCGCTTTTCCGCGAGCTGCAGGCAGGGCGCGACAACCACGACCGCCTCGGGCAGCACGCGCAGCGTCAAACGCAAGCCCACGACCTCCCGCACCTCGCACACGAACTGCGACAGCTCGGTGAGCGCCGCGAGCGTCGGCTCGGGCGCCGCGTAGCGCGCATACGGCGAGTGAGCGACGATGTCGCGCGAGAGCACGGGATTGAGCGGCGGCAGGCTATACACACGCAGCGGCGGGGAAAAATCGTCCGGCGAAGGCGCGGCGAAACGGAACACCGGGCCGAAGTTGTCGTCGTCGCGAAACTCCACCGTCACGTCCACCACCGGTTTCACGCCCGGCTCGTCCTGCGCCTGCGTGACGAGCCCGAACAGGGCCAGCAATCTGCCCGCTTCGTCCCCTTTCAGTTCCGTGCGCCCAGCCGCCAGCGCCGCGCGCGCCTCGCCTTGCGCGGCCTCGATCGCGGCCGGCCCCTGGGCCGGCATCGTTTCGGGCGTCTGCATCAATAGCTCGCGGCCCAGCCGGTAATCGACGAGACGCGCGAACGCGCGCGCCAGACGCCGCGGAGTGGTGTGCACCGGAATGCCGTGCGCGTGCAACTCGTCGCGCGTTTTCTCGTCCACGCCGCCAAAGAAGCAGGCGAGCATGCCGCGATATGCATAGCGCTGCTGCTCGATCAGCGTGCGCGCCACCGCGTCCACGGGCGCGCTGTGGGTGGGCGCGTGCACGACGAACGCCGTGCCGCTCGAGCGGTGCGTGGCGAGCGTTTGCAGCGCGAGGCCGAAGTGCTCGGGCTTCGCGGTGTCGCCGAGCACGAGCGGATTGCCCGTCTGCGCATGCGGCAGCGCGGCCTGGATGGCCGCAAGCGCTTCGTCATCCCAGCGCGCGAGCGTGTCGCCGGCCTTCATGAAGGCGTCGCGCGCAAGCGTCGCCACGCCGCGGTCGCTCGTGATGAGCGTGGCCGTGTCGCTCGCGGCCACGCGGCCCACGCCAAGCGTTTCGATTTCGTCGAGCAGGTCGTCGAGCGTATCGACGCGCACGAGGCCCGCGCGCCGGAACGCCGCCGTGTAGAGCGCGTCGCCCTTGTCGTCGCGGCCGCTGCGCAACGCGAGCACGGGCTTGTTGCGCGCCGCCGCGCGCGCTGCCGACATGAACTTGCGCGCCGCGCGGATCGTGTCCACTTCGAGCAGGATGGCGCGCGTGCCCGGGTCGCTCGCGAGATAGTCGAGCACGTCGCCCACATCGACGTCGGCTTCGTCGCCGAGCGCGATCACGTGCGAGAAGCCGAGGCCGCGCGGCGCGGCCCAGCGCAGCACGGCGTTGGTGAGTGCGTTGGACTGCGAAACCCACGCCACGCCGCCCTTGCGCGCAATCGATGCCGCCGCGCCCAGTTGCGCGTTGAGCGCGGGCGTGAGCGCGCCGAGACTGCCGGGGCCGACGATGCGCAGCAGATGCGGGCGCGCCGCCGCCAGCGCGTGGCGCAGGTCGGCCTGATCGGCCTCGTCGCGCACCTCGCCGACGATGATCGCCGCGCGCGTGCCCATGCCGCCGAGGCGATGCACGAGCGCGGGCCACGTGGCGGGCCGCGTGCAAATGATGGCGACGCCGGGCGCTTCGGGCAGATCGCCTGCGTCGGCAAGCACGGGGCGGCCGTCGAAGGCTTCGAAATCGCCCGCATGGCGCGGATTGACGGCCCACAGCGGGCTCGTGAAGCCGCCTTCGATCAGCCGCCGCCACACCATGCTGCCGATGCTGCCGGGGCGCTGCGAAGCGCCGATCACGGCCACGGATTTGGGCTGGAATACCGCATCGAGATTGCGTACGGTCACAGGCACTCCTCGTCGGTCGGACACGCGCTGGCCGTACGGGCAAGCGCCGGTTTGTCGTCGTTTATCGTTACGAGAAGAGGATAGGGCAAGCGCGCAGGCGATGCGCGTTTTTCGCCCGGCGCGTATGCGCGCAGATGCGGCGGCATGGCGTCGCACGCCCCCTGGGGCGTGCGCCACGACGATGCGCGAGAAAGAACTTCGCTGGTTTGAAAACGCGGCGCGAGCGCGCCGCGTGTTTTACATCGACTTGCGGAACGGCGCGCCCGAATGCTCGCGCAGCTCGTTGAACACGATCTTCGGCCAGGCCTTTTGCGCGACCTCGATTTCGGAGACGTGCGAGGCAAGATACGTCGGCGCGTTCGAGGCGTCGTAGGCCATGCGGGCTTCGTACGAATCGGTGAAGCGGCGCAGTTCTGCGGGATCGTCACACGTGACCCAGCGCGAGAGGCGATAGCGCGCGGGCATCAGGCGCACGGCAACCTTGTACTCGGCCGCGAGGCGGTGCGACACCACTTCGAACTGCAGCTGGCCAACCGCGCCCAGAATCGTTGCGCCGCCGTGGATCGGGCGGAACACCTGAATCGCGCCCTCTTCGCCAAGCTGCTTGAGCGCTTCGCCCAGCTGCTTCGCGCGCATCGGATCGACCACTTCGATGGTCTGGAAGATTTCCGGCGCGAAGAACGGCAGACCCGTAAATTGCAGGTCTTCGCCTTCGGTGAGCGTGTCGCCGAGACTCAGCGTGCCGTGATTAGGAATACCGATGATGTCGCCAGGGTACGCCTCAGCCACGGTTTCACGGCGCTGCGACAGGAAGCTCACCACGTTGTTGGCGCGGAAGGTCTTGTTGTTGCGCGTGACCTTCAACTGCATGCCGCGCTCGAAATGCCCCGAGCACACGCGGATGAACGCCACACGGTCGCGGTGCGCGAGGTCCATGTTGGCCTGCACCTTGAATACGACGCCGGTGAACTTCGTTTCTTCAGGCGAGACCGGACGCTGCACGGCCATGCGCGGCGACGGCGGCGGCGCGAGATCGACCAGCGCGTCGAGAATTTCCTTCACGCCGAAGTTGTTGATGGCCGAACCGAACAGCACCGGCGACTGCTCGCCCGCGAGGAAGGCGTCGCGATCGAACGTGGGCGTCGCCCCCGTAATCAGCTCGACTTCTTCCTTGGTGCGCTTCCAGTGATAGCCGAAACGCGCTTCGCCTTCTTCTTCGCTAATGTTTTGCAGCGTTTCCACCGCGCCGCCAAGCGACTCCTGGCCTGCGCGGAACACGCGCACCTGGTCGCGCTGGATGTCGTACACGCCCTGGAATTCCTTGCCCATGCCGATGGGCCAGGTGAACGGCACGGCGGCCACGCCCAGGTGCTGCTCGATTTCGTCGAGCAGGTCGAGCGGCTCGCGCACTTCGCGGTCGAGCTTGTTGATGAACGTGAGAATGGGCGTCTTGCGGCTGCGGCAGACTTCGAGCAGCTTGAGCGTCTGCGCTTCCACGCCGTTCGCGCCGTCGATCACCATCACGGCCGCGTCCACGGCCGTCAGCACACGATAAGTATCTTCCGAGAAGTCCTCGTGGCCCGGCGTGTCGAGCAGATTGATGACGGCGTCGCCGTACTCGAACTGCATGACCGAGCTTGCGACCGAAATGCCACGCTGCTTTTCGATCTCCATCCAGTCGGAGGTCGCGAAGCGGCCGCTCTTCTTGCCCTTCACGGTACCGGCGATCTGGATCGCACCCGAAAACAGCAGCAGTTTTTCGGTGAGCGTGGTCTTGCCCGCGTCCGGGTGAGAAATGACCGCGAACGTGCGGCGGCGTCTGAGTTCGGCTACTGACATGGATAGGGCGGGTATCACTGATGAATTCGGGCAACCGGGCCGCGCGGCGGGGGTTGCGGCGAGCGCGGCGGCGCTTGCGGGCGCGTTTTCAAGCAACGCTTGCGGCGCATAGGGCGATCCTGTGCGGACCGCGACGCGCGGCAAATAGCACGAGCGATCGGGAATGTCCCGGGATGTCCGCGCAAAAAAAGCGAAAAGGCGCCGGGACCGAATGATACACGGCATTCGGCCCGCCGACTAAAGGTTTGATGGGGTTCGAACGGGTTAGACGTGCAGGCTGGCGCAGCTTTGCCAAAGGTGAGCTTTTACAGGACCTCGATGCGAGGGCATTGTCAGCGCTGTTATGCACCCGGCACGCTCGCGAGACGCCCCCCGTTTTCACGAAAATTTCCTTTCGCGTCAGGCATGCGACCGCAGCGTTGACGCTCTGGCCCCGCTCATTGCGGCACGCCGCTGCGCGCGGCACAACGTGTGAGGTGAGCTTTTTCGGGAGGCTTGAAGCGGGGGCGGCTCTCGCGCCGGGTGCTTCACGCACCCTGGCATATCCGCCTGTATGGGCCGGTGAGGATCGGCCCGTTATTCCTTGATGAGAAAGCGTTCGCGGTTCTTGCCCGCCAGCCAGCCCGGCGCACGGCCACGGCCGCTCCAGGTTTCGCCGGTCTTCGGGTTCATGTAGCGGGCCGGCAGCGCTTTCTTGCGCGCGGGGCCCACACGCCGGGTCACGAAACCCAGTTCTTCCGCGGTGATGTCGTATTCCGCGATCTTTTCCTTGATCTCGGCGATCGCCTGGTCGATTTCCTTTTCACGCGCCGCAGCAACTTCCTTATGAAGCTTCTCCAGCTGGGCGGTCAATTGCTTGTAGCTCGGCATGAAACGTCATCTCCAGTTCGGTCACGAGACTGCCATTGTGACCGGTTTGGAGCAGGAGCGACGATGAAGGGGCGCTTTTTTACAAAACTGCCGCAAGCGTTGGCGTTAGCGCTCGCGATGCTGCAGCGATTCGTGCGACAGACGGCTTTCGAGCGCACGCAACGCTTCGTTGAGCCGCTTCACGCGCAGCATCTGCGAAGGCACGAGGTTCTCACTGGAAACCGATTCGAGACGGCCGCGCCAATAAGAGAGCGGAATACGGTCGCGCCCGGAGAGCCGCCCGATGATGTGCTCGAGATGCTCAATGTCCTTTTCGAGTTGGTGATGATTCATCGCTGCCCCCGGTAATGACAAATTTTATCGAGCGCGCGCAAATAGCGCGCACTCACTTTCATCGCATCGCCGCTTTTCCGCACGCAGCGGATAATCGGTCAGTTTGGTAATCGCGCCTTCCGGCCGCACAAAATGCACGCCGCAGCGGATTTACGGCTTTTGTTCGTACTGTCAGACCAGAATAAGGCCAGCGAGCCCGCCGATCCGTTGGATACCGCACGGAAATTCAAAAGCCGCTCGTCCACGCTGACGGTTGTATCCGCATCCATATCGGAAAGCAGATTAACGGGGGGTATTGCATCTGTATATTCCTCAATTGTGGAACGTTATGCGGAGCGCATTTTGCTGCCGATAGTCTTTCACAATGCGAACGACGAGAATGGCGTGACAACAAACGAATCACAATACGATCGCCTGCTGCACCTTATTTACGACACACTCGATAATCCTTGCGCCTGGAAGGATTTTTGCGCGCAATTGCGCGAAACGATTGGCGTGGCGTCGATTCATCTGTTTGCCTTTGAACGGCAGCGCGATCTGTTTTCCTGGAGCGACGGTTTTGCCCTCTCCGGTGCGGAACCGCTGGAGCGCATTCGGCCGCTCTACCGCGACGACGCGCGCCTTGCATGGCTGCGTGCTTTCCCGGCGGGCAAGTGGCTGCATTGCGACGTGGAATTCGACTGCGCAGAAGGCGACTGTGCACCCGGCCTCGAACTCGGTCCGCTCGAGGAAGGCCATCACTGCGCGGCGCTGTGCAAGCTGCTCGAACAGCACGGGCTCACGGTCATGCTCGCGTGCAGCGCGGGCGCCGAGGCGGGTCCGCTCCCGGCCGAGCACCGCGAACTGCTCGAGCGGCTCACGCCGCACCTCGTGCGCGCGGTGCGCCTTTATACGCGCCGCCTTACCTTGAACGTAGACGCGCTTGCAAACCGCTCACGCCCGCCAGCCATGCTCGTGAGTGCGCTGGGCGAGGTGCTCCATAGCAACGAGCCCGCGCAGCGGCTTCTGAAAGCGACCTCGCTCGTGCGGGTGCGCGGACGGCGGCTCACGCTCGCGGCGCCCCACCACGCGCGCCTGCTCGAGGACATCGCCGTAAGCGAGGCCAGGCTGCGTAGCCGCACAAGCGGCGCGCGGGCGGCAGCGGCGCGCTTTCGCGCGTTACGCATTGTCGGCGCTGTAGAAGGCACGGTCGCGGCGCTCGCACCCGACGGCGCCGCCTCAACGCACCCGCACGGCCAGACCCATGACGAGCCGGGCCATGAGCAAGCCTTGGCGAAGCCTGCTGCGAGCCAGCAGGAGGTGCTCTACGCGTTCTACAACGTGGTGACGGCCGACGACCCCTCGGCCTCGGAATTGCGCGCCTTCGCGGCGCTGACCTTTTATCACCCGCGATCCGCGCCGCTAGTCGACGAACGAGTGCTCGCCGCGGCCTTCGACCTCTCGCCGGCCGAATGCCGTATCGCGCTGTTGCTCGCGGAGGGTCTCACGCAAAAGGAGATCGCCGCACACGTGGGCGTGCAGCACGACACCGTGCGCAAACAATTGCAATCGATCTTTCAGAAGACGGCGACGCGCCGCCAGCCTGACCTGCTGCGCCTTTTGCTGAATCTGCCGGCGCGTGGCACGGGCGCCGCCGCCGAGGGCTGAGCGGCGCGAGGCTTATTGAGCCTTGCGGCAAGCGAATACGAGTGTGTAGTTGCCGTTGTCGGTCGATGACGTCACGGTGTCGTAACCCGCGCCGGCGCAGCGAGCACGCGCCTGCTGCGCGCAAGAATCGCGATCGCCCGAGGCCGGGCATTGGACCTGGACCGTCGGTCGGCCGTCCGACAGGAACAGCGGCGGCCCGCTGCTGCACGCACCAAGCCCTGCGATCAAGGTCAACGCGCCTGCCACGAACGGCAATCTGCGCAAACGGAACAACGACGAACCAGGAAGAGTCATTTGGAGCACCCGATGGGCTTCTAGTTTTTCGACGTTGCGATTGTGCCATGCCGCGAGCCATGTGCGATGCATCGACGCGAGCGCACACTGTGCGCGCTCAGGGCGCACTCGAGAGCGTCTTGTAAGGCAGTGCGCCGCGCGGGTCCGAACTCACGCGCACGAAGACCTGCTCGACGTCGGCAATCGCAGAGAGCCTGCGCTCCAGCGCCGCGCTGTCGAAGCCCGGACCCACACAGCCCTCCGCATAGACAAAACGGCGCTGCACCGTGATCCAGATGCTCGTGCCCGCAAACAGGGCATCGCCTTGCAGTTGCTGACGAATCGCCGCGGCGATGTCGGCGTCGTAAAGATACGAGTTCGGCTTCGAGCACTTGTGCGCGAGCCAGCACGTCGTGCCACGCTCCACGCGATAGTGGGCGTCGTCGTCGGCTTCGGCTTTCGTCATCAGCGGGCCAAGCGGTTGCGGGCAGGCGCCGATCGCGCTAGACAGCGCAAAGAACGGGTCGTTGTACCAGTTCTTGCGTTGGGTATCCGCCGTGCCCGACGCAGGCGCCGAGGCTCCGGTTTGCGACTGCGCCGCTGCATGCGCCCAGAAGCCCGCGAAAACGCCCACGCAGGCAAGCGCCACCGCAAGCCGCGCTGTCTGCACCGCCCACGCGCGCGCGCCGCTTTTGCCTCGCATACCCATCGCACTCATCGACTGTCCCCTCATCGGCTCATTCCGGCTCGCTCTCTTGCGCAACGATAGGACCGCGCGGCCACGCTCGCAATAACGAGACACATCCATTCGCTACAATCGCTGCGACGCATCATGGCCGTGCCGCATTAAAAACCGCATCGCGCAACACGATCGATCCGCAGGAGACTCCATGTCGTTTGTTATCGTTCTCGCCGCCCTCGCGTTCCTCATGCTCGCCGCGTATCGCGGCTACAGCGTGATCCTCTTCGCGCCCATCGCCGCGCTCGGCGCGGTCCTCCTCACCGAGCCCGCCGCTGTTGCACCCGTTTTTTCCGGCATCTTCATGGAAAAGATGGTGGGCTTCGTGAAGCTCTACTTTCCCGTGTTCCTGCTCGGCGCGGTATTTGGCAAGGTCATCGAACTATCGGGATTCTCCGAAGCGATCGTGCACGCCGCCATCCGCTATATCGGCCGCTCGCGTGCCAACGCCGTGATCGTGGCCGTGTGCGCGCTGCTCACGTACGGCGGCGTTTCGCTCTTCGTGGTGGTGTTCGCCGTGTACCCGTTCGCCGCCGAACTCTATCGCCAGAGCGATATTCCCAAACGCCTGATGCCCGGCGCCATTGCGCTCGGCGCCTTTTCGTTCACGATGGATTCGCTGCCCGGCACGCCGCAAATCCAGAACATCATCCCGACCACGTTCTTCAAGACCACGGCATGGGCCGCGCCCGCGCTGGGCGTGACCGGTTCGCTTTTCATCATCGTGGTCGGCCTCTCGTACCTCGAATGGCGCCGCCGCGCCGCGATGGCGAAGGGCGAAGGCTACGGCACCTCGCTCGTGAACGAACCCGAGCACGTGAAGACCGAGCACCTGCCCAACCCGGTGCTGGCCGTTGCGCCGCTCGTGCTGGTCGGTGTGGCGAACTTCCTGCTCACACACTGGATTCCCGTCTGGTACGGCGACACCGTCACCGTGCCGCCGGAAGTGCTGCCCGGCATTCATACGCCGGTCACGGCCACGGTCAAACAGGTCGTGGCGATCTGGGCGGTTCAGGGTGCGCTGCTCGCCGGCATCGTGCTCGTGATCGTCACGGCGTTCGGCCGCGTGAAAAGCCGCTTTGCGGACGGCACGAAGGCGGCAGTGGCCGGGGCGCTGCTGGCCTCGATGAATACCGCCTCCGAATATGGCTTCGGCGGTGTGATCGCGGCGTTGCCCGGCTTCATCGTGGTGAGCGATGCGCTCAAGAGCATCCCGAATCCGCTCGTCAACGCCGCCGTTTCGGTGAGCGCGCTTGCGGGTATCACGGGGTCGGCATCGGGCGGCATGAGCATCGCGCTCGCGGCCATGTCGGATCTCTTCATCAAGAGCGCGCAGGCCGCGCATATTCCGATGGAAGTGCTGCACCGTGTAGTCGCCATGGCGAGCGGCGGCATGGACACGCTGCCGCACAATGGCGCGGTCATCACGTTGCTTGCAGTCACGGGGCTCACGCACCGCCAGTCGTATCGGGACATCTTTGCGGTAACCGTCATCAAGACGTTGGCCGTCTTTTTCGTTATCGCTGTGTACTACGCGACGGGCATTGTTTGAGGTGAAGCGCTCGCAAACAGGCGCTTATCGTCGTAGAAAGGGCCGGCTAACCAGCCAGCCCTTTCAGGCGCTTCGATGAATCCGCGCCAGGTAGTTCGCGCAGTGCTTTCAAAATCGACGACGAAAGCAACAACTACTGCTCGACGCTTTGCACAGTGAATAGCCGTCCGAACTGAGGCAGCTCGTCCTTCACGCCACCCAGCCGCAACGCGTGCCACGCCATTGCATGATTGCTGGACGTGACCGGCTTGCCGAGTTCCCGCTCAATTGCGGCGACCTCGTCTGCCAACCGAACAGAGGTGCAGGAGACAAACACCGCATCGACGTCATCGTGCCGGCCGAGTTCGAGAACGGCATTGCGAACTGACTGTGCGTCGATTCGCGCCACCTCGTTGTCGTCGGAGTGCTCGAACGAACCCATTCGTACGATGTTCACGCCGCGAGCGATCAGGTAGTCCTTCATGGACTCGGTAATCTCGCGCACGTACGGAGTCAGGAGCGCGACCCGTCGTGCGCCCAACGAATTGAGCGCGACTCTGGCGGCTGTGATGGGTGTCGTGCATGCCGCATTGGGCCGGGACTCCCTGATGCGCTCCATGACGTGACCTTCGCCGAGCACCATCGATGCCGACGTGCAGCCAAACGCTACGACGTCAAGCCGCTCGCCAGGACGGATGACAGCAACGCCCGGAGCAATCAGGCTATCCATCTCTCTAAGCGTCGCCGGTGTGATTTCTGCCGAATTCAGAATTCGACTCTCGTAGAATCCCACGCCTTCGACGGCAAGCAGCTTGCGCCATTCATATTCGATCGTGTGGTCGGTCGCAAGAACGACCAGACCGATTGCAGCGCGATGGGAAATCCCCTCATCGAGGGTGAAGTCGAGTTTCACATAGCGCTCTGCAGTTTCAAGGGTTTCCATTCTGTGCCTGCCCCTTCAACGTTGTCCGTTCATGCTGACACCAGGTTATGTAGCGCTCACCAGCGCTTCGCTCATACGCCCCGTATCAGACTGCGGCGATGACTCCGATTTCGACGGTGTATTGGGGGAACGCAAGCCTGGATTCAACGCAAGCGCGAGCAGGAGCCTCGCCTTCTGGCACCCACGCGTCCCACACTGCATTCATGTCGTTAAACGTCTTGTAGTCGGCAAGCCAGATGCTTGCAGTCAGAACTCGCGTTTTGTCCGAGCCGACCTGCTGCAGCAGGCGGTCAATCTTCGCGAGAATCTGCTCGGTCTGCCCCTTCACGTCCTGGCTCGGGTCATCGGCAACCTGTCCGGCAAGGAACGCGAAACCACCGTAGACAACGGCCTGACTCATTCGCTTGCCACTCTCGTAACGCTTGATTTGCATCGGTTCCTCCGTCTGGTCATGTGAAGTACAGCACATAGACTAGCCCACATCACACACAATTGTCGACACTTTTATCGACACATTCGGGTAAAGTCCCCGGTAATCGATAGCTCTCATTGCGTTTCTTTTTTGTTAGTAATATACATTTGTGTCGACACTTCTAGCGCGACGGCGGCTCGACGCGAAGTCATTCAACCTTTGAGACTGAGGGCATCATGAGGGTAATTGTGCTTGGCGGTGGCGTAGTCGGCGTGACCACCGCGTACCAGTTGCAAGCGGACGGGCATGACGTGACGGTCGTTGACAGGCAGCCGGTGGTCGCCGGCGAAACCAGCTGGGGTAACGCCGGCATGGTTGCGCCAGGACACTCATTCGTCTGGTCTTCACCGAAAGCGCCAATGATTCTGCTCAAGTCGCTAGTGCTCAAGGACCAGGCGCTTCGCTTCAAATTCTCTACCGATCCGAGACTGTACAGCTGGTCATGGCGCTTCCTGATGGAGTGCAACTCAGAAAAGGCACGGCGCAATACGCTGCTCAAACATCGGCTCGCCGCCTATTCACAGTCCGTGCTTCAGGACGTCATCAAGACTGAATCCGTGAGCTACGACCGCAATGACAGGGGAATTCTCTACTTCCATCGGAGTCAGGAGGCGCTGGACCGTGGCGTAGCGCAGATGAAGCTCCTTGAGTCGGACGGCCAAATTATCAAGGTATTGACCCGCGAGGAAGTGATCTCCCTTGACCCCTCGCTCTCGTCGGCGAAGGACGGCATTGTCGGCGCAATACATTGCCCAACGGACGAAACGGGCGACCCGGCGAAATTCACGCGTGCACTGGCGGATATTGTGGTCGCAAGAGGTGCGACGATTCTGAACAGCACGAGCATCGAAGCGCTCGAGATCTCGGGCGGAGAGATTTCCGGAGTGCGCACGGACAAGGGCATTGTGAAAGGCGATGCGTACGTGCTGGCCTTGGGCAGCTACAGCCCGATACTCGCGCGACGCATTGGTATCAATTTGCCAATCTACCCGGTCAAGGGATACTCACTCACTATCCCGATCGAAGGACACGCTCAACCGCCCAATGTGGCGGCGGTCGACGAACACAACCTGGTTGCGATCTCGAGATTTGGGGACCGGATTCGCGTCACCGCCACCGCGGAGTTTGCCGGGTATGACACCGCACATAAGCCGTCGGACTTCGCGTTCATGAAGCGAGTCACGCAGGAACTCTATCCCGACGGGGGCAATTACGAGCGCGCTGAAATGTGGGCAGGCCTGCGGCCAATGACTCCCAACAACCTGCCTTTCTTTGGTCAACGCAAATATCGCAATCTGTACCTGAACACCGGTCACGGTCACATTGGCTGGACGATGTCTCACGGCTCGGCGCGTATCACTGCTGACCTGATTGCGGGGCGTGCGCCGGGCATCCCGATGGAGGGTCTGGTGTCCTGATTACCCGTTGAATCTCGAATGGCTCACGCACAAGTCCAGCGTGTGTCGCCAGCATTGCGGTGTTAAATGGGATGGTGGCAGTGCGCACCATCCCGCGCCTGGAGGAACCGCCTGGCGGCGGGCGCGCGTATTGTAGAATACAGTATTGCCTACACTTTCAGGCAGCAAGGACGGGAGACGTCCGCGTAGCACCTCACGTACAGCCCGCATGTTGAGATCGGCCAATCGAAGCGCGAGGCGCTCGGACAGAAATAGAAATGGCGTAATGCATTAGAAAGGGAACAGACAATGGCTGGCTACACTTCGCTCATTCGTGATTCCAAGCCGCGCGTGCGGGAGACCAGCGCTCCAAAGCGCGCCGGACTCACTGTGAATGACCTCTACGAGCATTTGAAGGAGATGGCCGTCCTGTACACGATTCGGCCTGGCGAGCGGGTGAACGAACTCGAACTCTCAGAGAAGTTCGATGTGAGCCGCACGCCCCTTCGAGAAGCGCTCAACCGCCTTGTTGCGGAAAACCTGTTGACCTTTGTGCCCAACAGGGGATTCTTCATTCGGGAGTTGAATCGTCAGGACATCTTCGATCTGTTCGAACTCCGGCGCAGCATCGAGGCATCGGCCGTACAGCTCGCCGTCGAGCGCGCCGACCCCAAAGATGTCCGTGCCTTGCGCAAGTTCTGGAAAGACGTGATGAAGAACAAGGCCGCGCAGGCTCCTGCCGCTCAACTGGTCGCACGCGACGAAGAATTTCATGTGCGGCTAGTGGCGCTATCCGGCAATAACGAAATGGTTCGCGCGCTCTATAACATCAACGCGCGCATTCATTTTGTCCGTTGGGTCGACCTTGAGCAGCGCGGCCACGATGCATTCGCGGAACACCTCGATATCCTCGACGCGATCGAGGCTCGCGACGCGAAACGTTGCCGCGAGCTCACCGAGAAGCACATCACCTGGCGCATGGAAGAAATTGCCAAGGTCGTGGATGCAGGCGTTGTGAAGCTTTACTCGCAATAAACATCAAGACGCAGGCCAGTTTCCTGGCCTTCTCCCCACGAAGCACACCGCCTGTTTCAAGGCTTCGATGACGGAATCGCATCACGTGCCGGATTCCGTCATCGCCAGGCGCTTTGCGGTCTTCACGCGCTTCAAGCGACCTGCTTGAGTTCAATCACGGCGGACTTCGACAGTTGGGCAACGGCGTTCGTCCATTCGACATCGACGGACTTCAGATTGCGCTCCTTGACGTGTCCATACCCACGAATCTTCTCCACCATGCTCGCTGCGCGCACTGCGGTTTGATAATTGCGCGACGTGCCATGACGGAGAATCTCGTCGACCGTTTGCTCGTAGCGAGATATCAAGCTTCG
Source organism: Paraburkholderia sp. J7 (assembly GCF_905220155.1). Classification (NCBI taxonomy): domain Bacteria; kingdom Pseudomonadati; phylum Pseudomonadota; class Betaproteobacteria; order Burkholderiales; family Burkholderiaceae; genus Paraburkholderia; species Paraburkholderia sp. J7. The sequence continues at coordinate 72,733 of NZ_CAJMYZ010000021.1, forward strand.
CTCCATCCGGCGCTCGCCCGTGTAGCCAAATACGTCGAACGCCGTTCCGCGCAACACCTTCATCTTTGCGAGCATCCGGAACGCGGGCAGAATCCAGGCGCCGTATTCCTTTTTGCGCGGCTCACCGCTCAATTCGTCCTTGCGCGCGAAAAGGGGCGGAGCCAGATTGAATGCAATCCGGAAGTCGCCGTCGAACTGCTGTTTGATGCTCTCGACGAACTCAGGCGAAGAATGGAGCCTTGCGACTTCATACTCGTCCTTATAGGCGAGAACCTTAAAATAACCGCTTGCCACCGCGCGGGTGACGGTCTCCTCACGCGGCATAACCGTGCGCTCCCAGTCGCGAACCTTGACAACGAGCCTGCGAAAGCGCTCGCCGTATGCGGCATTCTGGTAGTCGGTCAGGAATTTGACCTTGCGTTCGATAAATTCGTCGAGCGATGACGACATGCGCTGGGACTCGTGCACCGGCTTTGCCGCGGCGAGTACTCGTTCAGCCGAGACGGGCGACTGAGCCGCACGGCGGCCCCACAGAAAGGCTTCCTTGTTCATCTTGACGCCCGCGCCATTGAGCTCGATGGCGGCATTGATTGCCTCAGCGCCAATCGGGATGAGACCACGCTGATACGCATAGCCAAGCATGAACATATTGCCCGCAATCGTGTCGCCGAAAATATCGAGGGCGTATTTCGTCGCATCGACAAACTCAACACGATCACTACCGACGGCATCCGCAATGCCCTTGCGCAGTTCCTGCGCTGGGAACGTGAGGTCGGGGTGACGCGTAAATTCGCCCGTCATCACTTCATGCGTGTTGACAAGCATGCGCGTTGCGCCCTTTCGCGTCGCGGCGAGTGTCTTTCGGCTCGCGGCCACCACCATGTCGCAGCCCAGTACGGCATCGGCACCGCCTGCAGCGATACGGATAGCCTTGATAGCGCTCGGGCTCTTGCCGAACCGCAGATGCGACCATACCGAGCCGCCCTTTTGAGCAAGACCGGCCATGTCCAGAATGCCGCAGCCCTTGCCTTCAAGATGCGCCGCCATGCCGAGAACAGCCCCAATGGTCACTACACCGGTGCCGCCCACACCCGTCACGATGATTGAATAGACGCCGTTCTCGACCGAAGGCAGTTCAGGTTCGACCAGTGCCGGGAACAATTCGATGTTCGGCTTAACGGTTCCAGCTTTTCGCAGACTCCCGCCAAGTACCGTGACAAAGCTCGGGCAAAAGCCGTTGTTGCATGAAAAGTCCTTGTTGCAGGCCGACTGGTCGATGGCGCGTTTGCGCCCATGCTCCGTTTCGAGCGGCACCAGCGAAACGCAGTTCGACTTCACGCCGCAGTCGCCACAGCCCTCGCAGACGAGGTCGTTGATGACCAGGCGCTTCGCCGGGTCCGGAAACTGGTTGCGCTTGCGACGGCGACGCTTCTCCGCCGCACAAGTCTGGTCGTAGACCAGTACTGTCACCCCTGCAACGTCGCGAAGCTGTTCCTGAACCTTTTGTAACTCGGAGCGGTGATGAATCGTCACGCCTTGTGCCCAGCCGGCATCTGCCGGGTACTTCGACGCGTCGTCCGACACGACGGCAATGCGGCTAACGCCTTCCGAATGCACCTGCGTCGTGATGGTCATCGGACTGAGTTGACCATCGTGCCGTTGGCCACCGGTCATCGCCACCGCGTCGTTGTACAGAATCTTGAACGTGATGTGCGTTCCGGCAGCGACCGCCGCACGGACCGCAAGCAGTCCAGAATGAAAATAGGTGCCGTCGCCCATGTTCTGGAACATGTGAGCGCGCCGGGAGAAAGGCGCCTCGCCAACCCATGCCATCCCCTCGGCACCCATTTGCGTGTAGCCCATCGTGTTGCGGTCCATCGTCTGCGCCATCCAGCTGCAGCCAATGCCGGCGTAGGCTTTGCTTCCTTCTGGAATGACCGTCGAGGAGTTGTGCGGACAGCCACTGCAGAAGTAAAAGCTGCGCAGCATCGCTTCGGGAGCAAACTCGACCTTGCTCAGTTCCGTCAGGAACTCGACACGTTGCACGATGCCTTGACCTTGCGCGTACGGCACCAGCCGCTGTCCCAACGCGATAGCGATCTGCAGCGAACTCAGTGACATTTCAACCGGGAAGAGTTTCTTGCCGCTCTCGTCATGCTTCCCGATCACCACTGGCGCGTGCGGCGCGCGATACAGAATGTCCTTGATCTGGGACTCAACGAGGCTACGCTTCTCTTCAACGACCATGAGAAGGTCGAGCCCTTCAGCGAACTTCTGGATACCCTCGGGCTCGAGAGGCCACGTGCACGCGACCTTGTAAATGGCGACACCCATGGACTCGAGGTCCGCTTCGGTAACGTTCAGGTCATCGATCGCCTGCAAAAGGTCCAGATAGCTCTTGCCGTGCGTCACGATGCCGAGTCGCGCACCGGGCTTGCCCAGCGTGACCCGGTCGAGCCCGTTGGCGCGAACGAACGCGCGAACGGCATCGAGCTTGTAGTTGTGAAGCCGGAATTCCTGCTCCTGTGGCGTGTCGGGATGCCGAAGGTTGAGTCCGCCCGCAGGCATTTCCACACCGCCGGGAAATTGCGGTGTGACGCGGTCGAGGTCGACATCGATAGCTGCCGATGCGTCCGCTGTGTCTTTCACGCACTTGAGACCCACCCAGCAGCCCGAATACCTCGACATGGCCCAACCGTACAGACCGTAGTCGAGAATTTCCTGCACACCGCTCGGGCTCAGAATGGGAATCGATGCGTCGACCAACGCGAATTCCGACTGATGGCAAGTGGTCGACGACTCGCATGTGTGGTCATCGCCCATGAGCAGAAGCACGCCGCCTTGCTTCGAACTTCCAGCAAGATTGGCGTGACGAAAGGCGTCGCCGCTCCGGTCGACGCCTGGGCCCTTGCCGTACCAGATGGAGAAGACGCCGTCGTACTTCCCTTCTCCGCCAACTTCGGCCTGCTGCGTGCCCCAAACCGCGGTGGCCGCCAGGTCCTCATTGACACCAGGGACGAATACGACATTGGCCGCCTTGAGAAACGTGCTTGCCTTTCCCAACTCGGCATCGTAAGTGCCAAGCGGAGATCCTCTGTACCCCGAAACGTAGCCGGCCGTGTTCAGGCCGTTGGCCTTGTCGCGCCGATGCTGCATCAAGGGAAGGCGAACGAGCGCCTGCACACCGGTCAGGAAAATGCGCCCGCTGTCGAGCGTGTACTTGTCGTCGAGCGTTACGGTTCGTAGTGTCACAGTGTCTCCTTCGAAGCGGCATGTTCGGCGGGACGGGACATCCAGGCCCACCTATCGCTCCCGGTTCTGAGGAGCGTGCGCGCAACGACCATCTTGTTGTGGACTTCAGAGGCCCCGTCAACCAGGCGGGGCTGCCGTGCATAGCGTCGTGCCACGAGCGGGCGAGCGATCAATGTGGCCGACCGCCCAGGTAGAGACGACGCATCTCTTCGCTTTCGAGCAGGTCGGAGGCCTTTCCTTCCAGTGCGACCTGCCCCATCGAGAGAACGTAAGTGCGATCGGAAATGCGCAACGCCTCCGTCGCATTCTGCTCCACCATCAAGACACCAATACGCTCGGTATTGCGCAGTTCGATAATTGCATCGAACACTTCGCCGAGCATTTTGGGCGACAGACCCGCCGAAGGCTCGTCGAGCAGAAGGAAGCGAGGCTTTGGCATTAACGCACGAGCGAGAGACAGAATCTGCCGTTCGCCTCCCGACAAACTCGACGCCCGTGCCCGGAGTTTCCTTTTGAGCACCGGGTAAGCGTCGCACAACGCGTCGAGCCTCTCCCTCCTGTCTTTCTCCTGCATAAACTGCCCGCCGAGCATGAGGTTTTCCCAAACGGACAACGCGCCGAACACATTGTCCGTTTGAGGCACGAATCCGATTTCGTGCTTTCTGATCTTCTTGTGTACGGGCACCTGCCCAATATCGATATCGCCTAAGGTGACCGTGCCTTGCCGGGGCAGGAGAAACCCCGCGACCGTCTTCAGCAGCGTCGACTTACCGCAGCCGTTGGGGCCGAGGATGGTCACAATCTCCAGTTGACGCGCGTGGATAGAGATGCCGCGAAGGATGTCGACTTCGCGCGTGTAGCCAGCGACGACGTTGTTGACCGCTATCATGCGACTGCTCCCGCGACCTGGTATTGCCTGCCGGGCTTCTTGCCGAGGTAGGCCTCGACAACGCTCTCATGGGTTTCCAGTTCCGAGGGAAGGCATTCGGCAACCGTTCTGCCCTTGTCGAGAACGATACAACGACTGCACGTTTCGGAAATGAAGTGCATATCGTGTTCGATGATGACGAGGGTAATACCCTGACTGTTGATTCGCTTGAGCGTAGTGACGAGTTCCGCGCGCAGGTTCGGGTGAACGCCGGCCATAGGCTCGTCGAGCAACAAGAGCGAGGGCTGTTCCATCATTGCGCAGGCAATACCCAGGAGTTTCTTTTGTCCTCCGGAGATGGACGCAGCGGGAAGATGGGCGACCTTTGTGAGGAGTAGCTCATCGAGCAGTTGACGCGCGCGTTCACGCGTTTCCTCTTCAAGTCGCCTTATTGTGGCGGACCGCCATAGCGTGCTGAATAGACCGTGGCTTCGCGTTGACGCAGCCATTACGACTTCTGCCACCGTCATTCGGCTTGGCATGGACGGCAACTGAAAAGTGCGGCGCACGCTTTTCGCAGCAATCTGATGAGCGGCCAGGCCACTCACGCGCTCTCCGCGAACCTCCACGACGCCGCGGTCTATGGAACAGTATCCGGTTATGACGTTCAGCACGGTACTCTTTCCGCAACCATTCGGCCCGAGCAAACCAACGATTTCGCCCTGGCGCACGTTGAAGTTTAGACCGGTCAATACCTGGTTGCCGCCAAAAGCCTTATAGACGTCTTGCAAGCGAAGCATCGTGCTCATGATACGCTCCGAATTCTTTCGGGAACCAGGCCACCCGGACGGGCAAGAAGGCACGCGAGCAGAATGACGCCGATTGTGCCGAGCCGAACCGCACCAGCGATATCGCTACTGATGTCGAGGTAGTCTTTGACGAACGGCACGGCGCTGTAGATGGCTTCGACGAGCACCGCACCGAGCACCACTCCAAGGTTGTTGCCTAACCCGCCGATCATGACCATCGTCCAGATGACGAAGGTCTCCGACGCCAGCATGTAGTCTGGCCCGACGAAGCTCATGTAGTGAGCGAGCAGCGAACCGCCAACAGACGCAATTGCCGCGCTCGTGACTGTCGCCTTCACCTTGAGCGGCACAAGCTGGTATCCAAGGCTCGTCGCCAACGCCGGCTCTTCACGCATCAAACGGATTGCGCGGCCGAACCGGCCGCGCGTGAGCCGCATGCAAGCAAGGAACGCAATCGCCACCATCGCAAGAGCAAGCGCGAAGAACGCAAGGTCGCTCTGCGCGCCCGCGGCGGTTCGGAAGAGTTCCGGGACCCCGCTGATTCCCTGTGCACCGCCTGTGAGCCAGTTCTCGTTGAGCGCCACGGTTCTGATGAGTTCAGCGACTGCGAGAGTCGCAATCGCCCAGTAGTCCGATGCGAGATTCCGCCCTAGTCGTGCCATGGCGAATCCCACCACCATTGCGGCCACGACGCCGACCAGAATTCCGACCGCAACGGGATATCCAAGCGACGCTGTGATGGCAGAGGCATAGGCACCCACCCCGGCGAACGCGACAAAGCCGAAGTTCAGTAGTCCAGCAAATCCTGCCTGAAGGTTCAGCCCGAGCGCGAGAAGCGCGTAAATGCAACTGAGCGTCGCTACGTGCAAGAGAAAGCTATACACGACGCACCTCCCGGTCAAAGATGCCGTACGGCTTGAACAACAGTGCGATAAGGAGTATCAGGAACGACGCCGCGCTGATATAGGTAATCGGAACATAAACGTCCGACGTTCCGAACAACCAGCCGAAGTCGAGGTTCGTGACGAGTGTTTCCGCGACTGATATCAGCAGCGCGCCGGCCGCCGCACCAAGCGGATTACCCAGTCCACCAAGAATCGCTGCGGCGAACACGGGCAGTAGCAGGTTCGTGCCAAGCCCAACGTGGACTGTCTCGGTCAGACCGAGCATGGTTCCGCCGAGTGCAGCCAGCGCTCCGCTCAGGAAGGTAATCCCGTTCACCACCCGCGAACCATCAACTCCGGTTGCGGCGGCAAGCGCCGCGTTCGAAGACATCGCGCGCATTGAACGTCCAACGCCTGTCTTGAAGAGCAACACAGCCAACAGCGCTACGCAGCCAAAACCACATCCAATCGACGTGAGCTGATCGATTGAGATGGTTGTCGACCCCAGTGAGATGGGACGAGGGAGCCCCGACGAATACCGGAACGGGCGAGACCCGGCGACGCCCAGGACGACCGCAATGCAAATCATCGAGATGGCGAGCGAGCCGATCATCGCGATTGAACTGCCTGAGCGGAGCAAGCGCTTGAATACAAGCACGTTGAGCAACACAGCAAGGATGCCCATCCCAACGCAGGAACCCAATAGTGCGAGCGCGAACGGCATGCCCACGCGAGTCAGCCCAAGCGTACCGAACGCGCCCAGCATTGCGTACTGCACATGCGCGATGTTCGGGAATTTGACCAGCGAGTACACGACGCTGAGCCCCACGGCAACCAGCATGATGTCCGAAGTGCGTATCAGGGCGTCGACGATAAATTGCAGCATGGAACTCTCCAGGAGCTACCGCGCTGCGAGGCAGCGCGGCAAAGCTTATCGGGAAACGACCTTGCTATCGAACTTCACCTTGTCGTACGGCTGTTCCTTGCGCTGACCACCCTCATCAAACGCGACCGTTCCAGTCGCGCCGCTGTAAGCGGGCATTGCCTTCATCGCCGCGCGGATTTTGGCGGGGTCGGCACTACCGGCCTTATTGATTGCGGCCGCAGCAACCATGACGCCGTCGTATGCATAGCTACCAAAAGAGGACTTGGGAGCCTCCTTGTACCTGGCGCGATACGCTTGCTCGTACGACTTGCCGCCATCGCCGACCGAAGCGACTTCGAGGCCTTCCTGCCCCTGTGCCGCTTGCGGCAGGGTATCGCTCGTGCACATCGTCAAGTAGATGCCGTACCACTTCTGCTTGTTCAGGCCGAGTTCGTAGGCCTCGCGGTTGATCGTCGCCGCTTCCTGCCCATAGGCGCTGTACACATAAGCCTGAGGCGACGAACGGGACATCTGCTGCAATTCGCGCCGGTAGGTCGATTGCCCCTCGCTGTAGAGCACCACGGAGGACACCTTGCCGCCCAGCGATTCGAAGCGCTTCTTGAACTCGTTGGCAACGCCCTGTCCATACGAATTGTTCGGCGCAATGAACGCCACGTCCTTCAGGTTTTGCCCAAAGACATCGCCTGCTGCGAAACGTGCCGACAGGTCGTCCAGCCCGATAACGCTAAACGAGCCGTTGCCAATCTTGCGAATCTGCGGACTGGACGAGCCGATGTTGATATGAACGTCGCCCTGCTGGACCACATACTCGCCGACGGGAATCGTGATTCCCGACGAGAACTCGCCGAGCACCACGGGGACCTTGTTGACCGACACCAGCTTGCGTGCAGAACTCAGCGCGGTCGCGGCGACACCACCTGAGTCTTCGACGATCACTTGCAGCTTTTGCCCGAGCACACCGTTGTGCGCATTGACCTGCTCGACAGCAAGCTCAATTCCCCGCCGCTGGTCATCTCCAACCGAAGCGCTCGCTCCCGTCAAGGGCAGCACTGCGCCAAGCGACACCGTCTGCGCGAGCGCCCCGCCCGCCATGGAAAACAACGCGCTCGCGGCAACGCTGATGCACAGCTCTTTCGCAAACTTCATGGTGCCACCCCTTTAGTCAATGAGGAAATTAGACTACACAAGTGTCGACACTCTATAGCAAAAAAAATGGCGTCAATAGAAACATCGACACCCGGATACAACATCGCGGCAAGCCCCAGAACCTACGCACGCTCAGCGCCCGGACAACCCGGCGCTTTCGTTCCTGCCTGACCCCGGCGCTGCTTCTCGCTGCCGCGACGCTTGAAAGCAACCGCACTTTCCTGGCTCAAAGTGAAATCAGACTAGCGGATTGTCTACACTTTTGTATTCTAGTTTTCCCCAGTTTCCTCCCCTGCTTTGCTAACGCTGGCGCCGGCCCGGAGTGAGACCAACAAACCTTACGACGACAACACCCAGATCGCGACCTCGCGCTTGCTCGAGAAGGCATTCACGCACGAGCTAGTGAACGCCGCTCACCAGCATGAAAAGCAACGCCCCAGTCAGCACCGCTGCGAACGCAAGCAGAACGACGACGAGACGTGTGCTCAGTTCGGTCTGTGCGGCGCTGCCAGTCGCGTACGCGCCTGGAAATGGGCTGATGAGACGCTCTCGGGCGACATCGAAGGACAGAGAATTACGTTCAAAACGCATGGTTCCACTCCGATCGTCAAGAAGCACCAGCTAACGAGATTCAACGAAACCCACTGCAATCTCAACGGCTGTACACCCTCGGTTGCCGGGCAAACCCGGGATTCTCTTTCCGCGGACAAGGCCGATTGGCCACACATCTGTCGACACTTTTACCCGAAAAAAAATGGATGTCAACACTGGCAACGCCTGGAATGTGCACGTGGAGCGTCTGCGGGACGCCCTTAGGCCCGGTCAGTTGATTCAGCGAGAGCGCGCCCTGTCGATTCCTGTCGTACGTGCGCCAACGCACATTCCTGCACCTCGCAATCGGAGGCGCAGAAGCTATATTTGTAGGACAAACGTTCGGCACGCGCATCGCACGTCGTACAGCATTTGCGGCGCTCACGCCGGACACGTTGCTCAGGATTGCGAACAAGCTTGACGTCGAAATTGCGTGCAAGGAGCCAGCGATGTCCAAAACGATCGTCTTTTGCGCAGACGGCACGTGGAACGGACCCGAAGATCCGGCAGGAAAAGGCGATGGCGCCGCTCCTGAAGCGGCAGCGGGATGCCAGCCTGAACTGACCAATGTATGCAAGCTTTTCGCGTGGCTCGATGGGAACATGCTGCCTCCAGAAACCGTGTGGGGCGGCGCCGAGATGGAAAAGGCCCTCTTAGACGCGAATGGCCAACCCATACAAATCGCGAAATACATTCACGGGGTTGGAAATTCCCAGCAACTGATCGATAAAGTCGCGGGCGGCGCGTTCGGTGTCGGCGTCGTCGCGCGCATTGCTCGTGGCTATACCTATATTTCGCGCAACTACGAGCCGGGCGACAGCATTGTGATCGTCGGATTCAGCCGCGGCGCGTACACCGCGCGAGCGCTGGCGGGACTGATTGCCGGGCAGGGGCTGCTGCGGCCGGAACTCGCTGCCCTTGACGATCAGAATCGTTACGACACCGCGGTGGCGGCCTGGTATCGATGGAGACACGGCAACGAAACAACGTTCCAGAAGATAGCGGACGGTGTGCTGGAGTTTTTGACGATCCATAACGCCTTCTCCAACCCCAAGCCTTTGGACGCCAATTCCTTTGTGGATGCGAACATCGCCGCGGTGGCGGTTTGGGATACGGTGGGTTCGCTCGGCATCCCAATCTACTATCAGGGGTCCGCGATCGATCTGTTCCGGTTCTGCGATCTGAATCTCAGCCCGAAAATTGGCATAGGCATCCATGCGGTCTCGCTCGACGAGCAACGCAAGCCGTTCGAGCCGACGTTGTGGAATCCCAACCCGAACGTGACGCAAGCGCTCTTTCCCGGCGGCCATTGCGATGTTGGCGGCGGCTATCCCGATCACGGGCTCTCCGACGGCGCCTTGCTCTGGATCGTGGACAGGTTGCAGCACGCGGACGTGGGATTGCACTTCGCCCTGCAGCCTCCCGTTGCCGTCCAATCCAATCCATTGGGCCCGCGGCACCGGGAATGGGTAGCGGATCGCGGCTGGCTGGTCGCCGGAGTGGGGCCGCGGGCCTTCCCTGCGGGCATGGTCGTCAACGACACCATCCGGCAGCGTATGAACGGCCAGCCCGAGGATCTTTTTGGCGCTGTCGGTCAGCAGCCCGTTTACTCGCCGAATAACTTGCCTGCACGCTAGGCGGAATTTGCGCCGCAGAGCAACCGGTCGAAGCGCGCCCTACACTTCGAGCCATTCCTGGCGCACGCGCGCATCGGCCTTGAGCTGCTGCGGCGTCCCCTCGAACACGATCTGGCCGTGCCCCATGACGTAGACGCGCTGCGAGATATCGAGCGCAATGGCCTGCTTCTGCTCGACGAGCAGCACCGAAATGCCGCGCGCCTTCAGCGCCTTCAGGTACTCGCCCACCTGCGCGACGACGAGCGGCGCGAGCCCCTCGGTCGGTTCGTCGATGATGATGAGGTCGGGGTCGCCCATGAGCGTGCGGCACAGCGTCAGCATCTGCTGCTCGCCGCCGGAGAGCAGGCCCGCGGGCGTGTCCTCGCGCTCCTTCAGGCGCGGAAACATGCGGTACATGTCGTCGAACTGCCAGCGCGGCTTCTGGCGCGACCTGGTGCGCTTTTCGCCGAGCATCAGGTTCTGCCGCACGGTGAGCGTCGGGAAGATATCGCGGTTTTCCGGCACATAGCCTATGCCCCGGTGCGCAACCTCGAACGTACGCAGCCCGCGCACTTCTTCGCCGCGCAGCAAAATCTGCCCCTCGCACCGCACGAGCCCCATGATGGCCTTGGCCAACGTGGAGCGGCCCACGCCGTTGCGCCCGAGCAATGCGACGATCTCGCCCTCGCCCACGCGCATTTCGACGCCGTGCAGGATATGGCTCTTGCCATAGTACGCATGCAGGCCGCGCACCTCGAGCATGGAATTGGCGGTCGCCATCAATGTGCACCTGCGGGTTCGTCCAGCGTGGTGCCCAGATAGGCTTCCTTCACGCGACGGTTGTTTCGGATAGCTTGCGGCGTGTCCGTGGCGATCACCTCGCCGTACACGAGCACCGAGATGCGGTCGGCAAGGCCAAAGACTACGCTCATGTCATGCTCGACCATCACCAGCGTCTTGCCGATGGTGACGCGGCGAATCAGTTCCACCGCGTGATCCGACTCGGAGCGGCTCATGCCCGCCGTGGGCTCGTCCAGCAGGATCACCTCGGCGCCGCCCGCAATCGTGATGCCGATTTCGAGCGCGCGCTGCTCGGCATAGGTGAGCAGCCCGGCGAGCGTGTCGTGCCGCCCCTGCAGGCCGATCAACTCGAGCACTTCTTCGGCGCGCTCGCGCGCGTCGCGCAATTGCTCGAGGCGATGCCAGAACGAATACCGGTAACCGAGCGACCACAGCACGGCGCAGCGCAAGTTCTCGAACACCGACAGGCGATGAAAAATGTTCGTCACCTGAAAGCTGCGCGAGAGCCCCATGCGGTTGATCTTGTACGGCGGCAGCCCGCCGATATCGACGCCGTTCAGTTCCACCGTGCCGGAACTCGGCGCCATGCGGCCCGAGATCAGGTTGAACGTCGTCGACTTGCCCGCACCGTTGGGGCCGATCAGCGCATGGCGTTCGCCCTTCGCGATAGTCAGGTCCACACCGCGAATGATCTCCGTGCGCCCGAAATTCTTGCGGACTTCACGCAACTCCAGTGCGGCCGTCATACGTTGCTCCCTGCGATTTCCCGTTGCACGCCATCCCACGCTTCGCGCACCCGCGCAGCCGCGAGGCGTCCCGCCTGCGCGCCCAGCGCCCACAGCACCGCCGCGACGGCCCATGGTTTCCATGAAGCGGCATCGAAGGTAAGGCCGAAGAACGCCATGGCGGTGCCGTTGTCACGATCGATCTGCACCTTGTAGACGAGTTCGACCGTCAGCACGAGCGCGCCAAGCAAAATCAGCGCAGCACCCAGCGTCGCTACATAGGAAGGCACCATGCGATGCAGCTTGCGCGCCGCGATGAGAGGCACCTGCTTCATCAGCAGGCTCGACACGCCGCCCGGCACATACATCACCACGAGCACGAAGAACAATCCGAGGTAAAGCAGCCATGCCGGCGTGAGATTGGACAACGCCACCGCAAACAGCACGAACAAAATAGAGCCGATGATCGGCCCGAAGAAGAACGCTCCGCCGCCGATGAACGTTGCCAGCAGCACGCCGCCGGACTGCGCGGCGCCGACGTTCTCTGCCGTCACGATCTCGAAGTCGATTACCGAGAGACCGCCCGCAATGCCCGCGAAGAACGCCGAAAGGACCATCACGAAAAAGCGCACGCGCTGCGTGTTGTAGCCGACGAATTCGGCACGCTCGGGGTTGTCGCGCACGGCGTTGGCAATACGGCCGAGCGGCGTCTGCGTCCACGCGTACATGGCGATCATCGACACGAGGCACCACGCCGCGATCAGGTAGTACACCTGGATCGCCGGTCCATACGTGATGCCGAGCACCGCATGACCCACCGTGCGGTTGGTTGGCACGCCGCCTTCGCCGCCGAAGAACCCGGGAAACATGAGCGAACTCGCCGCCACCATTTCGCCGATGCCAAGCGTGATCATCGCGAAGGTGGTGCCCGACTTGCGCGTGGTCACATAGCCGAACAGCACGCCGAACAGCATGCCGCCCAACCCGCCCGCCAGCGGCAGCAGCGAAACGGGCAGCGGAAAATGGCTCGCGCCGATCTGGTTGAGCACATGCGCCGCCACGAACGCGCCGAGCCCGGAGTACACCGCGTGCCCGAACGAGAGCATGCCGGTCTGCCCGAGCAGCATGTTGTACGAGAGCGCGAAGATGATCATGATGCCCATCTGCGAAAGCAGCGCGATGGCAAAGCCGCTGGAAAACACGAGCGGCAGCACCAGCATCACGAGCACCGTGGCGCCCCAAATGATCCAGCGCAGCGAATGCGCGGTTTGCCGCAGTCCGTTGCGTTGCATGCCCGAACCGGCGCCGGCCTGAATGAGCGGTTTCATCGTTCAGCCCTCCCGCTTGCCGAGCAGCCCGCGCGGGCGCAGGATCATCATGAGCACCATCAGCAGGTAAGGCAGAATCGGCGCGACCTGTGATACCGGCATGCGCCACAGCGACGAGAGCGCCGTGCTGTCCGTCACCGTCATGCCGACGAGCGAGAACAGATCGGAGAGCGACGCATCGATCGTGACAGCGAAGGTCTGCATGATGCCGATCAGCAGCGAGGCGATGAACGCGCCCGGCAGCGAGCCCATGCCGCCCACCACGGCGATCACGAACACGATCGTGCCCACCGACTCGGCCATCGAAGGCGACGTGACGAACGCGTTGCCGCCAATCACCCCGGCAAGGCCAGCGAGCGCCGCGCCGCCGCCGAACACCAGCATGAACACGCGCTGCACGTTGTGCCCGAGCGCTTCGACCATTTCCGGGTGCGTGAGCGACGCCTGAATGACGAGGCCGATGCGCGTGCGCGTCAACACCAGATACAGCGCCGCGAGCATCGCAATCGAGATCAGCATCATGAAGGCGCGATACTTCGGAAATTCCGACGTGTACACCTTGAACAGCGCCCCGTTCAGTTCAGGCGGAACGGCGTACGGCACGGCGGCGAGACCCCAGACCAGCTTCACACCCTCCACGATCAGATACGACAGGCCGAAGGTGAACAGCAACTCCGCCACGTGCCCGTACTTGTGCACGGTGCGCAACCCGAAACGCTCGACGAGCGCGCCGACGCACGCCACGAGCACGGGCGCCACCACCAGCGCGGGCCAGAAACCGATCTTGCTGGCAATGGTGTAGGCGAAGTAGGCCCCGAGCATGTAAAAGCTGGCGTGCGCGAAGTTGAGCACGCCCATCATGCTGAAAATCAGCGTGAGGCCCGACGAGAGCATGAACAGCAGCAGCCCGTAGCCGATGCCGTTCAACAGAGAGATGGTCAGGAATTCCACTGCCCGATGATCCTTGTGAAGTGTCGTAGCGAGAGCACGCTCAGCCCGGGCGCTTCATCTGGCAAGTGGTCGGCTGCGTTGCCGCGGTCGGCCCAAGCTGGACGTCGGTGCGCCAGCCATAGCCGGTGTTCTCCTGGTCGTACTTTACCGTTTTGCCGTCCGCCTTGGTCCATGTCGCGATCACGAGCGACTGCTGCGCCTGGTGATCGGCGGCGCGCATCGTCACCGGACCGTTCATGCCGTCCACCGTCATGCCCTCCATGGCCTTGGCCACCTTGACGGGATCGGTCGACTTCGTCGCGTTCATCGCCTTGCTCAGCATTTCGATGGCGGCATAGGCAGTCGCCAGGTAGTAGTCGTCGTTGTACTTCTTCTTGTAACCCTCGATGATCTGGCCCACCACCGGCGGATTGTTCGACGTGTTCGGGCCGAACACGCCCACGTATTTCACGTGGTCCGCGCCGGACGCACCCATGGCCGTCGGCACGCCGGTCGTGCCTGCGTAATAGGTATAGAAGTTGGACGTCACGCCCGCGTCCTTGCTGGCCTTCACGAGCAGCGCGAGGTCGCTGCCCCAGTTGCCCGTGATCACCGTGTCGGCGCCGGACGCCTTGATCTTGGTGGCGTAAGGCGAGAAGTCCTTCACGCGCGCGAGCGGATGAAAGTCGTCGCCGACAATCACGATATCGGGGCGCTTGCTCTTCAGGTCCTCGCGCGCCACGCGCGAGACGTCGTGACCAAACGAGTAGTCCTGATTGATGAGGTAGACCTTCTTGATGTCCTTGTCGCGCGCGAGAAACGTGGTGAGCGCATCCATCTTCATGTCGGCGTTCGCGTCGAAGCGGAAGTGCCAGTAGTCACAGCGTGCGTTGGTCATGGCCGGGTCCACCGCGGCGTAGTTCAGGTAGACGATTTCCTTGCCCGGATTGCGCGAGTTGTACTTGGCCACCGCATCCTCCAGCGCGAGGCCGACCGACGAACCATTACCCTGCACGATATAGCGGATGCCCTGATCGGCGGCCTGGTTCAGCAGCGTCAGACTTTCCTGGGGCGAAAGCTTGTTGTCGAATCCCACGACCTCGAACTTCGTGCCGTTTGCCCAGTTATGCTCGTTGGCGAAATCGGCCGTGTATTGCCAGCTGTGCAGCTGATTCGTGCCGAGCGATGCCATCAAGCCGGACAGCGGATCGATGAAGGCAATCTTGACCGTCTCCGCTTGCGCGGCCCCGGCTACCAACGCTGACGATACAACCGCACCAACCACCAACGAGCGCAACATCCTCATGGACTGTCTCCTTTGTTTGGGCATTTCTTATCGTGCGTGCAATTTTCTGTCCGACCGTGCGATTTTTCGCTATATCAACACATTCCCGAGGCGAATGACAGCACTCCAGGGAAATCGCTGAGACGAGCAGGCATAGCGAGTCATAACGACTGGCTTACGGTTCGCTTAGGTCACGTCGGGGCCGTTCGTGATGCCTGAACCCCGCGCTCGGCCGATTGGGCAATAGAAACGGCAATGCGCGCCCCGCGCAAGCAGTTCAGGCGCGGCGCACGCGACGCTTTCTGCTCGCCGTTCGCCGCGCAAGTTCGAGCGATGGCGAGCGCTCCGTAAGCGGCGGCGCCACATGATCTTCGGCGCGTTTCGCGCTCGTGAATTGCTGCCGGTAAGCCACTGGCGTGAGCGCTTTGGTGGCCTTGAACTGCCGGTTGAAGTTCGCCGCGTTGGGGAAGCCTGAGCGCGCGGCGATCACGGAAACGGGCAGCTGCGTTTCGGTCAACATCCGGCAGGCATGGCCGATTCGAACCCGCGCGATGTACTGCCCCACACTTTCGCCCGTGTGCTGCACGAAATGTCTCGTCAGCGTGCGCTCAGAAAGACCCGCGGCCTTGGCGAGCGTGGAAAGCCGCAAGGGTTGCGAGAACTGCGTTTCGATTAGCGCCAGCACGCGGTTCAACTGCTCAGGCTCATAGCCTGACGATGCGCCAACGCGACCCTCGAACGCGCTGGGCGTCGCGAGCTGGGTGGCAGGCAACCCGGTCAACCAGACCAGGATATCCAGCACGGCAGCCAGACGCTCGCGCGGGTCCGCCGACAATAGACGCTCAAGATAACCGCGCATATGCGCGCCGGCGCCTTCTTCGAAGACGAGTCCGCAGGCCGCGCGGCGCAACAGGTTGCGCAGGCTCGCGTATTCCGGGCAAACGTCGGCGAGCCGCTGCACCCAGTTGCCTTCGAACCAGATGACGATGGCCACCTGCGAATCCGCAGGATCGATCGAGCGATTGGACGACCAGGTGTGCGGCATGTCCGGCGGCACGAGCACGAGATCGTCTGCGCCATAAACGGTGACCGAGTCGCCGATATAGCGCTTGCCCTGGCTGTTCATCGTCAGCGTGAGCTCGTATTCCGGGTGGTGATGCCATTCGAACGGAATGCGCGGCAAGCGCCGGTGGTAAACCCGCACCGAACAACTGCTGCCGAAGTCGACGTGCTCGTACGCTGCTTTCATGGCTGAAAGTACAAAAAGATTGACCCGATAATATCACTGGCTAAGGCCGCGCCGGCGTACGCTCCCATCATTCGAAAACACCACGGTGGAGACAACGAAATGGCATTGCATATCGACGACCTGCCCGCGGCTATTCGCCGGGCGAAGCAGGAACTGCGGGAAAAACTGCCCAACTACAAGGCGGTGTTCGCCGAAGTCGAATCGGCCATGCAGGAAGAGGCGCATCGCATTGCCCAGCTTCGCGACCGGGGTGAGCCCGTGATCCCCGAAATTGCGTTTTCGGACATCGTCGGCAACCGGGTTAGCGCGGAGCAGATTGCGCTCGTGAAGGCGCGCGGCGCCTGTGTGATCCGCAAGGTGTTCGACCGATCGCGCGTCGCGCAGTGGGACGACGACATTGCGGACTATGTCGAGCGCAACGACCTCGACCGCAAGCTGCTTCATCGCGCCGAAGACAAATACTTCGGCCAGCTGGCCTCGAGCAAGCCGCAGATCTACGGCGTTTACTGGTCGAAGCCGCAAGTGCTCGCGCGCCAGTCGCCGGAGCTCACACAGGCGCGCGTGTTCCTGAACCGGCTGTGGCGTGCCGAGAGCGAAGGCCGCGTGCATTTCGACCCGGATCACGTGCCGGTTTATGCGGACCGGCTGCGCCGCCGCCCGCCTGGCTCCGAGTCGCTTGGCCTCTCCGCCCACTGCGACGGCGGCTCGGTCGAGCGCTGGATCGAGGCGAACTTCCGCAAGGTCTATCGCCACGTCTTCTCCGGAAACTGGCGCGACTATGACGCGTTCGACGCCGCGTGGCGCACCGAGGTCGAAGAGATTCCGTCACCCGCTGTCTGCTCAATGTTCCGCACGTTTCAAGGTTGGACGGCGCTCACGCAGCAGGGCCCCGGCGACGGCACGCTGCAACTCGTGCCCATTGCGAACGCGATGGTCTATATCCTGCTGCGCGCGCTGCAGGACGACATTGCGGACGACGACCTGTGCGGCGCGATGCCGGGCCGCGCGCTGTCGATCAAGCCGGAGTACCACGCGCCGCTTTTCCACGCGCTTTCGTCGATTCCGCTGATGCAGCCGGGCGACACCGTCTTCTGGCATAGCGACGTCATTCATGCCGTGGAAGATGCGCATCGCGGCAAAGGCTACAGCAACGTGATGTACATCGCTTCCGCGCCGTCTTGCGCCAAGAACGACGCGTATCTCGCACGGCAGTTGCCGAGCTTCCTCGAAGGCAAGAGCCCGCCCGATTTCCCGACGGATCATTTCGAAGTCGATTTCGTTGGGCGCGCAACCGTCGACGACCTGACGCCGCTCGGGCGCGCGCAGATCGGCATGAAGGGCTGACGAGGCGGCAACGTCAATCAATCGGCCTTGTTGAGCGCGTTGCGCACGGCAACCGCAAGCTCATCGAATCGATAAGGCTTGCTAATGAGCGCAACGCCCTCGTCGAGCTTGCCATCGTGGAAAATAACGTCGCGTGTGTAGCCGGAGGCAAACAGGACCTCGGCGTGATAAGGCGGCCCGCTCGCAATGCGAGCCAGTTCGCTGCTTCTCACCGTACCGGGCGTCACGACATCGGTGAACAGCAGGTCGAAACGTTGGCCGCTCTGGATCAGTTTGAGCGCGTGCTCGCCGTCCTGCGCGGAGAGCACCTTGTAGCCGAGCTGCGCCAGCATTTCGAGCGCGGCGATGCGAACCTCCGCGTCGTCTTCGACAACAAGAATGGTCTCGCCACCGCGCTCCTGTCTCGCAACGCCTGGCTTGTACGCGTCGTATTCCGCTTCCAGGCTGCGCGGGAAATAGAGGTTGACGGTAGTGCCCTGGCCTTGCGTGCTTTCAATGAAGACGTGGCCCGAACTCTGCGCCACGAACCCATGCACCATGCTCAAGCCGAGTCCCGTGCCCTGGCCCACGGCCTTCGTGGTGAAGAACGGCTCGAACACGCGCGCTTTCACGTGCTCGGGCATACCGCAGCCCGAGTCCGAAACGCGCAGGCGAACGTATTCGCCTGCTGGCACGCCGTCACTGCGCGCCGCTTCATCGTTCCGTGCGTCGACGTTCGCGAGGCACACGCCGATGCGTCCTGGTCCGTCTATTGCGTCACGCGAGTTGATGACCAGATTCAACAGCGCGCTTTCCAGCTGACTGCGGTCCGCACAGATATTCCAGCTCTCGTGCGCCGGCACAATGGCGAGTTCGATCGTCTCCGGCAACGTGCGGTGAAGCATCTCGGCCATGCCTTCGACCAGCCGGAAGGGGTTCAGAACGGCCGGCGCGAGCGGTTGCCTGCGCGCAAAGGCCAGCAGTTGCGCGGCAAGCTTCGCACCGCGCGACACCGCGTTGCTAACCGCGGCCACGCGCCGCTCGAGCGCGGCGTTGCCCTTCGTCGAAAGCTCGATGAGCTGCAGGTTGGCGGAAATGACCTGCAAGACGTTGTTGAAATCGTGCGCCACGCCGCCCGTGAGACTGCCGATCGCTTCCAGCTTTTGCGCCTGACGCAGCCGCTCCTCCATCGCCACGCGCGCGCCCACTTCCTCGGCTACGCGCTGCTCCAGTGTCTGGGTCAGTTGCAGCAGCGCGTCTTCCGCCACCTTGCGCTGCTTTTCGGCCTGCATCTTCGCCGTTGTTTCGAACACGATGGCGAGGACGCCCGCCGGCCGCTCGTCGTCTTCGAAAACCGGGCTATAGCTCAGGTCCAGCCAGACGTCTTCGGCGTGCCCCTCGCGATACAGCACGAGCTGCTTGTCCTGAAAGACGAGGGTCCCGCCGGCCAGGCACGTATCGACGACATTCCGGTTGAACGCGGCCACCTCTGGCCAGCCGGTTTCGACAGGCTTGCCCAGCAGGAACGGATGCCGGCCGCCCGCGAAAACCGCGTAGGCGTCGTTGTAGACCATCGTCCCTTCGCGGCCCCATAGCATGACGAGCGGAGAAGGCGCGGCGAGCAGCATGTTGATCGCGGCAACGAGGCTGGCCGACCAGGTTGCGCGCGCGCCGAGCGCCGTATCGCTCCAGTCGAACGCGGCGATGCGCTCCGCCATTTCACCGGGCCAGCGGGTCGAGGGGCGCTCGATCTGCGGTGGAACTTCCTTGTTCATGACGCGACTCTGCTCCGAGGAGACGCTGCGGAATACCGGAACGACGAGGCTCGTGGAGATTCGAGGCTCGCCACGAGTGAGACGAAGTGCGCAATTATTGTTCCCGGCTTCCGGTGGAACCGGTCGAGTTAGCTACAACGCACAACCGGCGTCACAGGCAGGCCAGCAGGTCTTCGAGCCGCACCGGTTTCGTCAGACATTTAACGAAACCAGCGGCTGCGGCCTTGGCCGCGATATCCGGATCGGTGTGACCCGAGAGCAGAACGTACCGGGTATTCGACAGAGCGGGGTTGAGCTGAAGCTGACTCACCAGCTCGCCGCCGCTCATGTCAGGCAGCTTCCAGTCCACGAAGGCGAGTTCGGGAAGGAACGACCCGGCAACGAGCAGGGCCTCTTGTCCATCTGCCGCACATTGGGCTTGATGGCCTTCGAACTCGACGAGCGCCGCAAGCGCATCTGCGACGTCGCGGTTGTCGTCGACAAACAAGATTCGTTTTGGCATCGGGTGCAAAAAGCTGGCTGGAGCGGGGACGCAATAAACACCGGCTCGACTCGCGGTTCGCCTTCGAGTGTAGGCGCTGCATCACGATAAATCCATCGTGCTACTGAACAATGCGCTGCGCGATGCTCATGGCAACACCGCGGCGCGCGCTTAACTCGTTGTTACGAATCTCGCAGCACCGTTTCACCTGTGTCCGGGGGCGACGCCTAGACTCCGAACCGTGCTCATCAAGAACGCACACAACGTGCGAAGGAGTCGCGATATGAAGAAGACCATTCTCGGCCTGGTACTGGGCGCAACGGCACTGGCGGCTTCGACCGCTGCATTGGCCCATGTGGATGTCGCCGTGGGCGTTGGCGTGCCAGGCGCGGTCTATGCCCCGGCTCCCATCCAGACCGACTGGAGAGGCGACGACGACTGGCGCGCGCGGCAGTGGCGCGAACACGAGTGGCGCGAGCACGAACGCCGCGAGCACGCATGGCGCGAACGGCAGTGGCGCGAACGCGAGTGGCACGACCGGGGCCGCTGGGACTATTGATCTGCTTCAGCGCAGGGCGTCCAGCAACACCTGAACCGGGTGACGCAACTGACGCCCGCGCAAGCGCTTCACCTGGCAGCGGCACGAATAACCCGTGGCGATCAGTTCTTCCGCCCCTTGCGCCGCCGTAGATGCCGCATCGACATGCCGCGCCCACGATTGCTCGAAGATCGCTTCCGAAGTCGCGCGATTGCGCGCCTCGTGGCCATAGGTGCCCGACATGCCACAGCACCCGCTAGCCGGCGTCGCGAGCGCGAGGCCCGCTGCGGCGAATACGTCTTTCCACAAGAGCGTGGCGGCGCTTGCGTTGGTGCGCTCGGTGCAATGCGGCAGCAGGCGGAACGACGCCGTCGCGCGATGCGCCGTTTCTCGGCTGCGCAGCGCGCCGTGCATTACGCTGATTAACCATTCCTGCGGCAGCAGCACCTCTGGCGCCGCCTCGATGCCATCCACCTTGCGGTACTCCTGGCGGTACACGAGCGTCATGGCCGGGTCGATGCCGACGAGCGGCACACCCGAGCTGGCAAGCGTGGCCAGTTGCGCCGCATTGCGCCGCGCGGCGCGGCGAAACCGCGGCAGAAACCCCTGGACGTGCAGCGGCTTGCCGTTCGGGAAATAAGGCGCGACGAATACCTTGAATCCAAGATGCGCGGCTAGTTCGAGAAACGCGGAGGCAACCGGCGTCTCGAAGTAACGCGTGAACGCGTCCTGCACCACGATCACACTACGCTGGCGTTCGGCTTCGCCAAGCGATGCGAGCCGTTCGGGCGTCGCGATCTCCGCTCCCGACTTGCGCAACACCCCGCGCCATGACACACGGCTCAACAACGGGCTATCGACAAGGCCAATGCAGCGTGCGAGCAACGATTTGACGAGACCTGCACTCATCAACGCGTTGTACGCGCCACTTGCGCCAGGCACCGCCGCCACGCGCGGCACGGTGAATTCGAGCGCGCCGATCAAATAGTCGCGCAGCGGACGCAAATAGCGCGTGTGATAAAGCTCCAGAAAGCGCGCGCGAAACTCCGGCACGCTTACCTTTACCGGGCATTGCCCCGCGCATGACTTGCACGACAGACAACCCGCCATGGCGTCATAAACCTCGTGCGAGAAGTCCTGCTCGCCCTGGTGCTTGCGCACGCTATTGACGATGCGCACCGGCAACGCCGCCGCAACCGGCGGCGCGACAAGATCCGCTCCGGCATCTTGTTGCCTGCGCAACCATTCACGCATCAGCGAAGCCCGGCCCTTTGGCGAATGCACGCGCTCGCGCGTGGCTTTCCACGACGGACACATGGCGTCGTTCGGGTCGAAGTTGTAGCACGCGCCGTTGCCGTTGCAATGAACGGCGTCGGCGTTGGCCTGCCAGACGCGCTCGTCTATGCGCCGGTCCAGTTCGCCGCGCAGTGTCGTCGCGTCGATCTTCAGCAGCGCCGCACTCGTGCCCGCAGGCGTCGCGATCTTGCCTGGATTGAGCTGATTGTGCGGATCGAATGCCGCTTTGAGCCGCTGCAGCGCCGGATACAAAGGCCCGAAATACTCGGGCACGTACTCGGAGCGCACGCCCTTGCCATGCTCGCCCCACAGCAGGCCGCCATACTTCATTGTCAAGGCAGTCACGGCATCCGAAATGGGGCGCACGAGCGCGGCCTCGTCGGGATTGCGCATGTCGAGCGCGGGGCGCACGTGGAGCACGCCCGCATCGACGTGGCCGAACATGCCATAACGCAAACCGAAACCATCGAGCAGCGCGCGAAACTCGGCAATGTAGTCGGCAAGATTTTCGGGCGGCACGGCCGTGTCCTCCACGAAGGGCTGCGGGCGGCTCGCACCGCGCGCATTGCCCAGCAAGCCCACCGCGCGCTTGCGCATCGCATAGACGCGATTGATTGCCGCCGCGCCATCGGCAATCGTATGGCCGAGACGCTTCACGCTCGCGTCCGCGCCCAAGTGCTCGGCGAACGCCGCCACGCGCGCGCGCAATGCGTCCGCGTCGTCGCCGCTGAATTCGACCATGTTGATGCCGTTCGCACCGCCTTCCACTCCTTCGTCGGCGGGGAAATACTCGGCCACGCTTTGCCAGACGATATCCTCGCGCGCCAGCCGCAGCACCGTGGAATCCACGGTTTCGATCGAGAGCGGGCGATGCGCCATCAGCGCGCGCGCATCGCGCAGGGCATCCATGAAGCTCTCATAGCGGACATTGACGAGTACGGCGTGCCTGGGAACTGGCAGCACGTTCAGCGTTGCCTCGACGATGAAGCCGAGCGTGCCTTCCGAGCCGCACAGCACGCTGTTGATGTCGAAGCGCCCTTCGCCGTCATGCAGATGAGCGAGGTCATAACCCGTCAAGCAACGGTTCAACGCGGGAAAACGCTCGCGTATCAGACCGGCTTCGCGCTCGCTGATGTCGCGCGCGGTGCGGAAAACCTTGCCAACCTTGTCCTTGCGCGCGCAAAGCGCGCCGAGTGCGGTCCGATCGACCGGTGCGCTGGACAGA
The DNA here is from genome assembly GCF_905220155.1 of Paraburkholderia sp. J7. Lineage (NCBI taxonomy): Bacteria > Pseudomonadati > Pseudomonadota > Betaproteobacteria > Burkholderiales > Burkholderiaceae > Paraburkholderia > Paraburkholderia sp. J7. Next base: position 95,741 of record NZ_CAJMYZ010000021.1, read on the forward strand.
CGCTCACCGCCGACGAGGACCGTTTCCAGCGCGAGCACGTGGTCGCGCGTTTTCCCGTAGGTGCAACTGCCCTGCCCGCTCGCATCCGTGCTGATCATGCCGCCGATGGTCGCGCGGTTCGACGTCGACAGCTCCGGCGCGAAAAAGAGCCCGTGGCGCTTCAATTCGGCATTGAGCTGATCCTTGACCACTCCGGCCTCCACGCGCGCCGTACGCGCCACCGGATCGATTTCGAGGATCCGGTTCATATGTCTCGACATATCGACCACGACGCCTTCGGTCAGCGACTGCCCGTTCGTACCCGTGCCGCCGCCGCGCGCCGCGACCGCCACGCCGCGAAACGTGTCGCGCCCGAGCAGGCTCGCGAGCCGTGCGACGTCCTGCGCGTGGCGCGGGAACGCCACCGCCTGGGGATAGCGCTGGTAGATCGAATTGTCCGTGGCCAGCACCGTGCGCGTGGCATGGCTCGCATCCACTTCGCCTTCGAAACCCGACGCCTCCAGTTCATGCAAAAATTGACGGATCAGGGGGCTGCCGAATTCGCCGATGGTAAGCTGGGCAATGGTCATGTGGCTCTCGAAATCTCGTGCTGGGCGCAATATGGCCCTTTCTGGCATGAAATTGTCGCCTCCCAACCGGCACCGGGCAAACGTAAAATGGTTGGGTTGATCATGAGGTTTATGAATGAATTACCGCAAGCTCACGCCCTCCATGTCGCTGCTGCTCGCGTTCGAAGCGTCCGCCCGCCATGAGAGCTTTACGCGTGCCGCCGAGGAGCTGTCGCTCACGCAGAGCGCTGTGAGCCGCCAGGTTCAAGCGCTCGAGGCGATGCTCGACCTGCCGCTCTTCACGCGCGAGGGCAAACGCATCGTCCCGACCGATATCGGCCGAGCCTATATGGCCGAGATCTCTCACGCGCTTACGCTGATCCGTAGCGCGACGCTGCAAGCCCTCACGGCGAACGCGCCGAAAACGCAGTTGCGCGTTGCGACCCTGCCGACGTTCGGTGCCAAATGGCTGCTGCCGCGCCTGCACCGCTTCTATCAGGCACACCCCGATTTGCAGATCGATCTCGACTCGCGCATCGAGGCGGCCGATTTTTCGACTCAGGATCTCGACGCCGCCATCGTGGTAGGCGACGGGCGCTGGCCCGACGTCACGGCGCACAGGCTCTATGCGGAAGAGCTGGTGCTGGTTGGCAACCCCACCGCGTTGCCGCTCGCGAGAAAACCGAAGCGACGGGCCGCTGCGCCAACCATCGAATCGCTCGACGGCCTCACGCTGCTGCGCGTGCGCAGCTTTCCCGACGCATGGCGCGAATGGTGCGCGCATTTCGGCTTGCCTCACGACGCGCTGCGCCCGGGCCCGAGTTTCGAGCTGACCTCGCATTTGATCCAGGCGGTCGTCGCCGGCATTGGCGTGGGCCTCGTGCCGCGCATGCTGGTCGAAGACGAATTGAATGAGAACCGGCTTCTCAGCCCGTTCGAGGCGGTGCCAAGCTCGCGTTCGTACTACCTGGTCTACCCGGAGCGTGCTCAGCGCCACCCCGTGCTGGTTGCGTTCCGCGACTGGCTGCTGGAGGAGCTTGCCGGGCAGCAGTGACTGCGGAATGAATCTTGCTGCACGCACAACGCATGTTTTAAGCCATATCGATAAATAGAACAGATGGCTTTATTAACGTTTCGCAAAGCCTGAAGACCAGCCTCCCCCTCCATAATTCCGTATGAACAATCACAACGGAGGAGACAGTGAGGCTGTTGCGCAAGCTGTACATCCAGGTGCTGATTGCGATCGCGCTGGCCATTGCGTTCGGCCTGCTCGCGCCGCACGAGGCCGTGAAAATGAAACCGTTGGGCGAGAGCTTCATCGCGCTACTGAAGATGATGCTCGGGCCCATCATCTTCTGCACGGTCGTGCACGGCGTGGGGCACATCAAGGACTTCAAGCGCCTTGGCCGGCTCGGTGTGAAGACGCTGCTCTATTTCGAAGTGGTCAGCACGCTCGCCATGCTGACCGGCTTTGCGGTCGTCAATATCGTGCGCCCCGGCGACGGGCTCCATGCACGCTCACTCAGCGCAAGCGAAGGCGCCGCGGCAGCAATCAAGGCAGGCACGACCGGCGACTTCTCGTTCACGCACTTTCTCACCTCCATCATTCCGCATACGCTCGTCTCGGCGTTCGTGAGCGGTGACATTCTTCCCGTGCTGTTCGTTTCGCTGCTCACGGGCTTCGCGCTCGCCACTTGCGCGAAGCCCGACTGGGTCGTGTTCCGCTTGATCGAGGAAGCGCAAACGGTCGTCTTCAAGATGCTCGGCTTCATCATGCGGCTCTCGCCAATTGGCGCATTCGGCGCAATGGCCGCGGCCGTGGGCAGCTACGGCAGCGTCACGCTGCTTTTCCTGCTGCGCTATGTGCTCACCTATTACGCAAGCACGCTGTGCTTCGTGTTCGTCGTGCTCGGCGTCGTGGCTGGCCTGGCTGGATTCTCGATCTTCAGGATCCTTTCGCTCATCAAGGAAGAAGCCATTCTCGCGATGGGCACGGCCGCGAGCGAAGTCGCGCTGCCGCGCCTCGTCAGCAAGCTCGAACAGGCGGGCTGCGACGAAGCCGTGGTGGGCTTCGTGCTGCCGGCGGGGTATAGCTTCAATATCGATGGCGCGTGCCTCTACATGGCCTGCGGCGTCGGCTTCATCGCGCAGGCGACCGACACGCCTTTGAGCCTCACGCAACAACTCGCGCTGCTCGCGGTGATGATGCTCACGTCCAAGGGCGGAGCGGGCGCTGCAGGCGGCGCGCTCGTCAAGCTCGCGGCCACCATCCAGACCTCGCGCGCGCTGCCGCTTGCCGGCGTGGGCTTGCTGTTCGGCATCGACCGCGTGCTTGCCATTGCGACTTCCACGACCAATGTGATTGGCAACTCGGTAGCCGTGCTCGTCTTGTCGAAATGGGAGAAGATGTTCGACAAGAACAAGTTCGAATCCCACATGAACCGGCGGCACACGGCCCACGTGGAGGCGCCGCCGGTTCAGGCCAGCGAGCCTCGCGTGTGAGCCTGCAACGTTTGTCTCTTCATCAACGCCATCGAGAGAGTGTCAAGCATGGAACAGCAAACCCAACAGCCGGTAACGCGCGTTGCGATCATTGGCTTTGGCGAAGTGGGGCCGATTTTTGCGCACGCGCTCGCGCAAGCAGGACTGCACGTTTCGACTTACGACATCAAGCTACAGGACAGCGCCACGCGCGAGACGATCCTCAAACGCGCGAGCGAGAGCGGCGCTCACGTCGCCGACGATCTCGCATCGGCGCTAATGGGCGCACAGCTCGTGTTTTCCGCCGTCACGGCGAGCCAGGCCGAAGCGGTGGCGAGCGCATGCGCCGCGTATTTGCTTGCCGGTCAAACATTTATCGACCTGAACTCCGTCTCGCCCGCCGTCAAGCAGCGCAACAGCCAGGCCGTGGAGCGCGTGGGCGCCGATTACGTAGAGGCCGCAGTCATGGCGCCCGTGCCGCCGCAAGGCATACGCGTGCCGATGCTGCTGGGCGGACGCGTTGCCGGGCACACCGCCGAAGTGCTCAACGCGCTCGGCATGCGCGCACAATGCGTGGCCGCCGAGGTAGGCCTCGCCTCCGCCATCAAGCTGTGCCGCAGCATCATGATCAAAGGCATGGAAGCGATGTGCGTGCAATCGATGCTCGCCGCGAAGCAGTTCGGCGTGGACGACCGCGTGCTTGCCTCGCTTGCGGCAAGCTTCCCAGGCATGGGCTGGGACACGGGCTATGAGTCGTACTTGATTGGCCGCGTGGTCGAGCATGGCCAGCGGCGCTCCGAGGAAATGCGCGAGGCGGCGGCCATGCTCGACGGCCTCGGCATGTCGAGCGAACTAGCCAACGCCATTGCGAACGTTCAGCAGGCGCTGGCCGAACGTGCTGCGCCGCTCGTCGCGGCGCTAGACGAAAAAGGCAGGCTGCCGGAGTGGCGCACGCTGCTCAAGCCTTCGTGATGGGGTTGCCGTTCACCGGATAGCGTGTGGCGAGCGCGTCGAGCACGCGGTTTAGTACGTCGTCCCAATTGCCTCGCTCTTTCTGCGTGAAGAGACGCAGGCCCGGATACCACGGGCTTTCGTCGCGATCGCGCAGCCAACGCCAGCAGCCGGCAAAGCGATTGAGCAGCCATACCGGCTTGCCCATTGCAGCAGCCAGATGCGCCACCGACGTATCGACCGAGATGACGAGATCGAGGCCGTCGATCAACGCCGCGGTATCGGCGAAGTCGCTGGCTTCATGCATCCAGTCGGTGATTTGCTCGCGATATACCGATGGCAATAGCTTCGATGCGTCTTCGGCTTTTTGCAGGCTGATCCAGTGCGCGCCTCGCCAGGACAGCAGCTTCGCAAACGCATCGGGCGCGATGCTGCGTCGGCGATCAGCCGCCGTGCCCGTATGACCGCCCGCCCAAACGAGGCCGATGCGCGGCTTCATGTCGTCGCCACACGCGCGGAGCCGATCGGCCCACATGCGCGCGCGCTGCGGTTCGGCGTGTAGATACGGTATAGGCGCGGGAATGTTGTCGAGGCGCGTGCCGAGCAGCATCGGCAGCGAGAGCAGTGAGCAATAGGCGTCCCACGCGCCAAGGTCTGACGGCACTTCGTCGAGCAGCACGATATTCGGCCAACGCGTGCAAAGCGACTGTTCGAGCAACGGCCGCAACGGCTTGGGGCAGACGTAGCCAACTCGCGTGCCGCGCGAGAGCGCAATGGGCAGATAGCGGCAGAATTGCAGCGCGTCGCCAAAGCCCTGTTCGTGCAGCACGAGCAAACGGCGCTCGCCTGGGAGCGGGCCGCTTCGCCAACGCGGAATTGGCAGCGTGGGGGCACCCTGCGCCGCTGGACGCTCTCCCACCTGAAAACTCGCCCAGCGCTGCTCGAAGTATGGCCATGCTTCTTCGTAACGGCCCGCTGCAAGCAACGCGTGACCCAGGTTGCTGTGGGCTTCGACATTGCGTGGATCGCGTGCGATAGCACGCTCGAAATGGGCGATGGCGGTGGCGAGATCGCCAAGATCCTTCGTGACCGTGCCGAGATTGTTATGCGCCGCCGCGTGATCGGGTTGACGCGCCAGGGTTTGACGGTAGCTCTGCGCCGCCGCGGCGGGCTGATCGTCGAGCTGCTGGGCGACGCCGAGGTTATACGAAAGCAGCGATGTATCGACTGCCGGAAAGCGTTCGCGGGCGCGCCGCAGGCCGAGACGCGCCGTTTCGGCCGCCGCCGCGTAGTCACCCAGACGCGTTTGCGTCACGCAAAGGCTGTTGCAGTACACGGGGTGCGGGAGTAGCTGAACGGCGCGCCTCAGCCAGTGTTGTGCTTCGGCCGGTGAGCCCATGGCGAGCGCGAGCAGCCCGCGCCTGTGGAGCGCGTCGCTGTTGCGCGGATTCGCCTCGATGACCTTGTCGGCAAGCTCCAATGCGCTTTGCCAATCGCCTGCGGCGTAGGCGCGATCGGCGCCTTCCAGATATGACTGCGTGTGTTTGATGGGGGACGGCACGGGTATCCTCGATGAATGAGTTTGCCCGGACCATACCGCCGTCTCAAATCAAACTGCCCCGCAACGCAGGGCATCCCACCTCAGCGGCCAGCCTTCACCGCCGGCACACCCGCCACCAACGCCGCCCCACTGACCACCAGCAGCGCCGCGAGCAGATAGAGCGCGTAATCCATGCTGCCCGTATGCGTCTTGATGAGCCCGATCGCCCACGGGCTCACAATGCCGCTCGTAATGCCAATGCTGCTGATGAGCGCGATCCCCGCTGCTGCGGCTTTGCCCGAGAGATACGCCGAAGGCACTGCCCAGAAGATCGGCAACGCGGCGAAGATCAGCACCGCTGCGATCGAGAGGATCGCCATCATCGCGGCGAAGCTCGCCAGATGCAGCGTGAGCAGCGCCAATGCGACGCCGCCGCCTATCGTGCACGCCGCGAAATGCCAGCGCCGTTCGCCACGCCGGTCCGAGCGGCGCGCGATCCACATGAGGCCCACCGCGCCCACCGCATTTGGAATGACGGTGTAGAGGCTGATCGCCAGCACGTCATGCACGCCGAAGTCGCGAATCATGAGCGGCATCCAGAAGTTCAGCGTGAGCGAGGCACAGGTCAGCGAGAAGTAGATGAACGCGAACAAATACACGCGCGGGTTGCGCAGCGCCGCTCCAAACGAGCGCGTGGAATGCGCGTGATCGCCTTCGCCGTCGCGTTGCGCGAGGAGGTGGGCCTTCTCCGCATCGGTCAGCCACCTCGCCTTCTCGGGGCCGTCCACGAGCCAGAACGCCGCCATGAGGCCAAGCAGCACGGCCGGCAGACCTTCGATCAGGAACATCCAGCGCCAGCCCGCAAGACCCGCCACGCCGGCCAGGTCGCGCATGATCCATCCCGAGATGAGGCCGCCCAGTACACCCGCCACCGCCACGCCCGCGAAAAAGATCGAGAACACGGCCGCGCGGCGGCGCGCCGGATACCAGTACGTGAGATAGAGCACGATGCCCGGAAAGAAGCCCGCCTCGAACACGCCCAGCAGGAAGCGCAGCGCGTAGAACTGCGTGGGGCTCGCCACGAACATCATGCTGGTCGAGGTAATGCCCCACAGCAGCATGATGCGCATGAACGTGCGGCGCGCGCCGAAGCGCGCGAGCAACATGTTGCTCGGCACTTCGCACAACACGTAGCCCACGTAGAACACAGCGGCGCCAAGGCCGTACATCGCGTCGCTGAAGCCCAGGTCGTGCTTCATCTGCAATTGCGCGAAGCCGATGTTGATGCGGTCGAGAAACGACACGACGTAGCAAACGAACAGGAACGGAATGACGCGCGCCGACACTTTGCGATACAGCGCGTCGTCTTGCTGCGAAGGATTCAGCGCGGGCGCGGCATACGTGCGCGCGGCTTCGGACCCGCGGTCCGTGGCAATCGATTGGGGCATCTGCCTGTCTCCAAACATGACTGCGGCTCACCCGGTCGGAACCGGGCAAACCGTTGATGCGCGGCGTCTTGCGCGCCTTGCGCGGCTCGCCGGGACGCTTGCGGTGCGCGCGTCTCCAGGCAGTGAGCCGATCATAGGTGGGGCAGGTTTAATTTGTCAATGGCGAATCGTTTCGTTTTACGCTAATGCGGGTTTGTCTTTAGTTGCGGGGCACTCTTTCGTCACACAAAAGCCGTAGCGAATCGCATATAAAAAAACCCGGTTCAAAAACTGACCGGGTTTTTCTTTTCTCTGCGCAACGTTAGCGAGGCACTGTCTTTGCGTCCGCGTCGGTCAGGGTATTCAGGAACGCCACCACGTCGCGGACATCCGAGTCCGACCAGACCGGTTTGCCGCCCCGGTGATTCGTCAGCGGCTCCGTCTTGATATCCACGTTACTGCGCAGATTCTTCGGCAGGTCGTCAAACTTCACGACATGGCCGTGGGCGTCTTTCGAATACCACTTCTCCGGGTTCGTGTCGCGCTCAACATAGAAGCGCATCGAGTCTTCAAGTGTATGGAACATGCCATTGTGGAAGAACACGCGTCGCGTGGCGACGTTGCGAAGCGTAGGTGTGCGGAACATTCCACAGAACCACTTCTGCTGCTTCGTCTGGTCTTCACGCAGTGGCCCACATAGCCCCATGTCGAAGAAGTTCGGATCGCGGTTGGCCGGAATGTCCATGTTGCGCGGCACGCCCAGCGTCTGGAAGTTGTAATCCGTCAGTGCCGGATGCGAGCCGTGAGCGCCTTTGTTGATCAAATGACAGCTTGCACAGTTGCCCTTGTCCGGGTCGCTGAACAGCATCAATCCGTGCGCTTCCTGTGGCGTGAATTGATCCTTGCCGTCGAGCACACGGTCGAACTTGCTGGAGTACGGCGCGAACGACGGATCATTGAACTGGAACGCCTGCAATACCTTTCCAAGGTCCGCCAGCGCCTGGGCCGGTCGCGAGAAAATGTCCTGACCGAATGCGTCCCGGAACGGCTGTGCGTAAGCGCTTTTGCTCAACTTCTGCGCCACGTCATCCGCGCTGCTATTGGCCATTTCATCCGGATTGAGCAGGGGGAATGCAGCCTGATCCGCGGGGGTGTTGTAGCGCCCGTCCCAGGTGTATCCGCCGATGGGCTGATTATCTCCATCCTCGAGACGCTCTTTCAGGCTATTTGCTTGTGTGTACGTCCAGTAAGGCACCGCACGCAGATAGCGCAGCGACGGCACCGCGCGCAGTCCGGCTCGATCGAGGTTTGGGCCGCCTAACTGAACAGGCAGACCGTTCGGCGGCCCATAGGCATTCGCGGGGCTGTGACAGGAGGCACATGACTGCTTGCCCGAAGCCGACAGCGACGGATCGAAGAACGCTGCCTTGCCGATCGCTGCCAGATCAGGGGCACCTGCCTTGACCGGGGCGGCTTGAGCGTCCGCTGCATGTTTGTCGCAGGCGGACAGAAGGAAAATGCAAAGGGCCGTTGCGAAAACAGCCTTTGAAGGAAATTGGCGCATGACGGATAAAAAAACAGCCCGGTTCGAACAGAGAACCGGGCAAAGACAACAGAGTTCTTGTGAGACCGCCAGGGATTAGCGGTTATCGATGTTGGCCGACGTGAAGATCGGCTTGAGCGACGCATCATCGGCGTAGCCGAGATACGAGCCCATGCCGAAGTTGTCTTCGAGCGATCGCAGCAGCGCGTAGTGGTTGTAGCCCGTGCTGTCCACGTGACCACCCTTGATGAATGGCGACAGCAAAAGCGTACCAATCTGATCGCCACCGACACCGAGGTAGTTCAACGCAATCGACACGTTCTGCACGGATGCAGGCAGCGTCGCCGGGTTGATACCGAGCAGGCTTGCTTCAGCCACAGGCAGCGTGGACATCGTGACCTGTTCCGGGCGCGTCACGTTCGGACCCGTTTGCTGGTTGCAGCCAGGGCACTGGTTGCCCATCTCCGGCTCCAGCAGGGAGAGCGTCTTGCCATCAGCACTGACTTGCGTTGTCGGCGTCAGTCCGGTCACGACGCCTTCATCCGTGGTGATGATGATCAGGCCGTCCTGCTTGTAGGCGGGCGAAGCCTGGATCATCGGGATCGTCTTCTTCAGGAACGCGTCGATCGAAGCCAAACCGCCAGGCTGACCGTTTGCGCAGCCCTTGCCCGCAGTCCCCGTACCGTCACCATCATGACCGTCGTCACACAGGTTCGGCGTGATGAAGGAGAAGTTCGGCGTGGTGTCGATCGACTGAAGATCCGTTGCCAGGTCGTCTTGCAGGTTGACCACGTGCGCGTCGCAGTTCGCCAGATCATCGATGGTCGAATGGAAATACGGGAACGGATTGTGACGCGTCGCGTACTCATCGCCCGGCTTGTCACCCGAGGCCGAAGGAGCCTGCGCGGCCTGCGTGCCATCCACAGCCTTCGTTGGGTCGGCGCCCGCGAGCTGGGCGGTTCGGCGCGGGAACGAACAGGTTCTCGTGCCGTCACGGTTCAGGTCGTTGCCCATGTCCTCGTTGTAGCTGCGCCACGTGAGCTTGGCTTGTTCCATCTGATTGCCAATATGCTGAACGCGAGCCGGGAATACGCAGCCGCCGCTTTGATGGCCGTTTGCGTCCGTGCCTGCCTTGAGCACTTTGGCGTTCGCCGAGTCGCTGCCGGCGTCGACGATATCGGACCACAACTGGAAGCAGTCCGTTTCGGTGTCGTGCGTCGACGGCTGACCTGAGACCATCGAGATGTAATTGTCCAGCGAAACGTGGCCGGTGCCGTAGTAGTTCGAGAGGAACGTGCCCTGCGGCATCAACGATTTCAGATACGGGTCCTGATTCGAATCCGAGGCCGTCGTGCCGTACGTCGATTCCGCGCTCTTGTTTTCGAGCACGATAACCCAGACGTGCTTGATCGCCTTGCTCGAAGCGACGGTTGCAATGTACTGGTCGCTCGCTGCCTTCACCGCGGTGTTGCCGTTGGTGTTGAAGTCGCCCAGCAGGGCGTCCGGCGTCGTGCCGATCTTGCTCGCCAGTTGCGTTTGAGCATCCGATTGCGACAGGCCGCTGTCAATCAGTTGCGAAAGCTCCGTGGTGATCGCACTCACGGAACTGACACCACGCGGCGAACGGAACGTAGCCGTGCTGTTGAACGTCGTGCCCATGTTCTTGCCCGATGCGTCGTTCTCCGCTGCACCATTCAGGTCAGCAACGACATACTTCCAGGCACCGTTGCTCGTATCGGTGATCGAGAACTTGCCTTGGGCATCCGAGCGCGCGACAGGCTCGCCCTGGTCGCACTTGCCGTTGTTGTTCACATCGAGGCAGACCGCCGCCCCCTGGATATAGCTGCCGAGCACCTGGCCAGTGACCTTCGGCCCGTTCGAGCCACTGTCGCTGCTTCCGCAGGCAGACAACCCTGCCATTACACCGATACTTGCCAGTATCGTGAGCGTGCCCCTGCGCAACCGTGCATTTTTCACAACTTCTCCTTGTTATATGCCGGGTATACCCGACAGTTTTTAAGTCGCGGAAAGTATATGTAAGTTGTGTTACATGATTGTTAAGATGTTGTGAGCGCAACAGATCGACGTTGGCTTCGAGGCCCCTCCGGCAAATTGAGGCTCGACGAGAAAGGAAAAGACCTTCGGCTACGTGCGGCATGCTGTCAAAGACACAACCGCGCTGAAATGGCTCCTCACGGGAGGCCAGAGCCCCCCAATGAAAACGGCGCACCATGAGGTGCGCCGCTTCGTTGCTGCAACTGCTTACGCGTGCTTCAGTGCTTCAAAAAGTCGATCACCATACGGTTGAACGCTTCAGCGTGCTCCCACTGCGCCCAGTGGCCACAACGGTTGAACACGTGCAGTTGCGCGTTCTGCATGCCGGCCAGCAGCCGCAGGCCGATATCCATCGGCACGAAGCGGTCGTCGCGGCCCCAGATCACGAGCGTGGGCGCGGCGATTTCGCCAAGGCGCGCGCCGTAGTCGCTGAACTGTTTCGGGAACGCGGCGAGACTCTTCACGAAGTTTTCCAGGTGGTCGCGGCGCGCGAGCATGTTGTCGAGGCGCGTTTGCATCAGCTCGTCGGTAAGCGCGCTCGCGTCGTACACGAACACGTTCATCATGCGCTTGAGGTTCTCGATGGTCGGATCGCGATAGAGACCTTGCAGCAGCTTGATGCCTTCGGTCGGCATCGGCACGAAGTTGCTCGGGCCGCCTGTGCCGCCGCCCATCAGCACGAGCTTGCCCACGCGTTGCGGGTTCGCCAGCGCGAAGGCAACGGCGCTGTGACCGCCCATCGAATTGCCGAGAATATGCACGCGCTCGATGTCGAGCACGTCGAGCAGCCCCTTGAGCACGCGGCCGTTCAGGTCCGAGCGCGAGCTCGTGCAAACGATCGGGTCGCTCTTGCTCCAGCCCGGGCAGTCCATCAGGATCACGCGGTAGCCGGCCGCGACGAGTGGCTCGACGTTGCGGTTGAAGTTGGCCCAGCCGCTCGCGCCCGGACCCGAGCCGTGCAGCATCACAACGGTTTCGGCGCCAACGCCTGCGTCGTTGTAGTGAATCTGGAACTCGACCTCGCCGTCCTTCACGCGGGCGAACTGGCTCGTCGAGGCTTCGGTGATTGCTTGTGCCGTACCAGTCATGTTGACCATCCTTTAAAACGTGATAACCCATGCCGGAGAAAGCGTATGCCTTCTCCCCTTCAAATTCATGCGCCCTGAGCGCCCAATGCGTCGCGCTGCCTGAATGCGCCCACCACGCTCAGCGCGGCAAGCGCCGCGATCACAACGAGCGGAATGCTCGAGCCCACCAGCATCGACGGGCTCTGACCGAGTGCGAACAACTGGCCCGCCACGAGCGGCCCGAGAATCGAACCGAGACGTCCCACGGCCACGGCTGCGCCCACGCCCGTGCCGCGCACTTCCGTGGGATAGGCATGGCCTGCGAGTGCGTAAAGCACCGACTGGCCGCCCACGATAAAGAAGCCGCACAGCAGGCCGCCCACGGCCGTCGAGCCTGCACCGCCCGCGCCCGCGAGCACGGTGAGCGCCACCACAACGCCGATGTACATGCCGATCACCGTGCCGCGGCGGCCGAAGCGATCCATGATCGTTGCGATCGCAACAGCGCCAATACCGCCGCCGATGTTGAACAGCATCAGCACCAGGTTCGACTGCACGCGCGTGAGGCCGCGCGCCAGCACCATCGAGGGCAGCCAGTTCATCAGGAAGTACAGCACGATCAGCGTGCCGAGGTAGCTGATCCACAGCGCGATGGTCGTACGTGCGCGGCCCTCGCGCCACAGCGCTTGCGCCACGCTCGGCGCACCTTCCTTTACCATTTTCGAAGCCTGCGTAGCCACGAATTGCTGCGACTCGCGCAGGAATGCGCCGAGCAACGGCACCATCACGATCGGACCGAGGCCGCCAACGTAGAACACGTGGCGCCAACTCGCGTCCCCCGTGCCGAGCATGCCGATCACGGCGGCGATCGCCGCGCCGAACGGCATGCCGCAGTACATCGCGCCCACCGCCGTGCTGCGCTGCTGCTCACCCGCCGCCTCCGCGCACAGGGCGATCAGGTTCGGCATGGCCGCACCGAGACCGAGACCCGTGAGCAGACGCGCGACCAGCAGGCTTTCGAAATTCCACACCATGGTCGTGGCGAGCGAGAACAGCCCGAACAATGTGACCGACCACATGAGCACGCGCTTGCGGCCGAAGCGGTCGGCAAGCCGCCCGCCCAGCGCCGCGCCCGGCAAGAGGCCAATCGCACCCGCGCTGAACGCCCAGCCCATTTGCGCCACGGCGAGATGAAACTCCTTCGCCATGCGCGGTCCCGCGACACCCGCCGATTGCAGGTCCAGCCCTTCGAGCAGCGCAATCGCCAGACACAGGGCAATGGTTGCCTTGCTGCTCGTTGCAATTCCTCCAGCACTACTGTTTCGCGACGTCATAAAAAGTCTCCGTATGTATAAGCAAGCCACTCTTTCCGGCGGCTATATGTGGCAACGCCGCACATCACCCGAAAGGCGATGCGCGGCGCGCTTGATCAGGATTGCAATGCTTCCTGGCGCTTCTTCAGATCGAGCGCCACGTCGACGATCATGTCCTCCTGACCGCCCACCATCCGGCGCTTGCCCAGTTCGACGAGAATGTCGACCGTCTTCAGGCCATATTTCTTCGCGGCCACTTCCGAGTGGCGCAGGAAGCTCGAATACACACCCGCATAGCCGAGCGCGAGCGTTTCGCGGTCTACGCGGACCGGGCGGTCCTGCAGCGGGCGCACGATGTCGTCGGCGGCATCCATCAACGTGTAGAGATCGGTGCCGTGATTCCAGCCCATGCGTTCCGCCGCGCCGATAAACACTTCGAGCGGCGCATTGCCCGCGCCCGCACCCATGCCCGCAAGCGATGCATCGATGCGGTCGCAACCTTCTTCCACGGCCACGATCGAGTTCGCCACACCCAGCGAGAGGTTGTGGTGCGCGTGCATGCCCGTTTGCGTTTCGGGTTTCAAAACGGCCTTCACTGCGCGGAAGCGGTCACGCACGTCGTTCATCGTGAGCGCGCCGCCCGAATCGACCACGTAAATGCAGGTCGCGCCGTAGCTTTCCATTTTCTTCGCTTCGACAGCGAGGTTTTCCGGCGTGGTCATGTGGCTCATCATCAGGAAGCCCACCGTGTCCATGCCCAGTTCGCGTGCGTATTCGATATGCTGCTTCGAAATGTCGGCTTCCGTGCAATGCGTGGCAACGCGCACCACACGCGCGCCCGCGTTGTACGCGGCCGTCAGGTCGTGAATCGTGCCGATGCCGGGCAAGAGCAGCGTCGCGATCTTTGCATGCGTGACCACGTCGGCCACGGCTTCGATCCATTCGAGGTCGCTGTGCGCGCCGAAGCCGTAGTTGAAGCTCGAGCCTTGCAGGCCGTCGCCGTGTGCGACTTCGATGCTGTCCACTTTCGCCTTGTCCAGCGCGCGGGCGATGTCCTGCACGTTCTGGATCGAGTACTGGTGGCGAATGGCATGGCTGCCGTCGCGCAGCGTCACGTCGGAGATATAGAGTTTCTTGCTCATCGCTTTACGCTCCTTGCACGCTCAAGAGCGTCTGCGCCATGCGTTCGGCGGTGGCGAGCGCGGCGGAAGTCATGATGTCGAGATTGCCTGCGTACGCGGGCAGATAATGCGCAGCGCCTTCCACTTCGAGAAAAACCGAGGTCTTCAGGCCGCTGAACTTGCCAAGGCCCGGAATGTTGAGCGGCGCGCTCGCGGGAATCTCGTCGAACTGCACCTTTTGCTTCAGGCGATAGCCCGGCACGTAGGCGTGCACCTTCGCGGCCATCTCTTCGATGGACTGCTCGACCTTCTCGCGGTCGGCCATTTCGGAAAGCGTATAAACCGTGTCGCGCATCATGACCGGCGGCTCGGCCGGATTCAGCACGATGATGGCCTTGCCCTTCGCGGCGCCGCCCACCACTTCAATCGCTCTCGAAGTCGTTTCGGTGAACTCGTCGATGTTGGCGCGCGTACCGGGGCCCGCCGACTTGCTGCTGATCGAGGCAACGATCTCGGCGTAATGGACCTTCGCGACGCGCGACACTGCTGCAACCATCGGAATCGTGGCCTGGCCGCCGCATGTGACCATGTTGACGTTGAGCGCTTCAATGTGGGCGTCGATATTCACGACGGGCACGCAGTACGGGCCAATCGCGGCAGGCGTGAGGTCGATCACGCGAATCGACGGCTTGAGCGTGCGCAGCAGCGCGTCGTTCTTCACGTGTGCGCCCGCGCTGGTCGCATCGAACACGAAGTCGATGTCGTCGAACACCGGCAGGCGCGTGAGGCCGACCACGCCTTCGTGCGTGGTGGCCACGCCAAGCCGTGCAGCGCGCGCGAGGCCATCGGAGTTCGGGTCGATGCCGACCATCGCCGCCATCTCCAGATGCTTGCTGTTGCGCATGATCTTGATCATCAGATCCGTGCCGATATTGCCGGAGCCGATGATCGCGGCCTTGAGTTTTTCGGAAGCCATATGAATTCCTGTATCAGGCGGAGAAAGTCGCGCGAACGCTGCCGAGGCCTTCGATCTGCGCGGTGTACGTGCCGGGTTCCTTCACGGCGACCATGGGCCCGAGTGCACCCGTGAGCACCACATCGCCCGCACGCAGCGGCGTGCCGAGCTGGACCATGCGGTCCGCGAGCCACACGGCGGCGTTGAGCGGATTGCCGAGACACGCGGCGCCGTTGCCGCGCGAGAGCACAACGCCCTCGCGCGAAAGCTCCATCGCGCAAGCGGTCAGGTCGACCTGCGAGAGCGGCACCGGGCGGCTGCCCACCACGAAGCGCGCGCTCGAAGCGTTGTCGGCCACCGTATCGACGAAGCGGATGTCCCAGTTCTGGATGCGGCTGTCCACCACTTCGATAGCCGCCAGCGCATAGGCGCTCGCGCGCAGGATATCGACGAAGGTGTGCTTTTCGAACGTGAGGTCGTGCTCCAGCACGAGCGCGATTTCCGCTTCCACCTTCGGCTGGATCAGTTGCGAGAGGGGAATGGCTTCGGCGTCGCCGTAAGCCATCGACGCGAACAGCGCGCCGAAATCGGGCTGATCGACGCCCAGTTGCTTTTGCACCGCCAGCGACGTGAGGCCGATCTTGCGTCCGACGATGCGCTCGCCGGCCGACACGCGCAGGTCGACGTTGGCTTGCTGCACGGCATAGGCGGTGGCGATATCGTCAATCGCGATTTCGCCGCGCACCGGCTCGATCACGTTGCGCGACGTCTCCGCTTCGCGCAGGCGCGCAGCGAGTGCCGCAGCGAGTTTTGAATCTGACATGTTGATTCTCCGGAGTCCGTATTGATCGATCAAGCCGCGTCGGGCGTGGCGTGCATGGTGGCGAAACCCGCGATCCACTCGGGAATTTCGCGGTAGTAGTCCAGCGTCGCGCGATACGGGCCGTAGGCGGCCAACGCGCCGAACGCTGCAACCCACGTGCGGATTTCATGGGCCGACTTGCCGCCATCACGCGTAATGGCCGCGTTCGTCATGCCGTCCACGGACGTCAACTCGCCCGATTCAAGGCGCGCGAGGAACGCGCGGTCCCATTCGGGGTTCAGCGGATGCAAATGGCTGTCGCCCGCGGTGAACGACTTCGCCGCGGCCACGGTGCGCGCCTGGCGCGCGGCACGCGAGTCGGCCGTCGGGTTGCGGCCCGCGATCAAACGCTCTGCCACTTCGGGCGTCGCGCTGCACAGTTCCGGCACCGGCGGCTCATGCGAAATGCCGCCCGAGCCCACCACGAGCACGCGCTTGTCGCTGCGCGAGAAGAAGCGGCCAATCGCGTCGCCGAGCAAACGCGCGCGGCGCAGCGTCGCCATGGGCGGCGCCACGGAGTTGATGAACACGGGAATGACCGGGTAGCGATCCAGGCCACCGGTGAGCACTTCCAGCGCCTGCGCGCAGCCGTGATCGACCTGCATGCGGTACGAAAGCGCTACGTCGATATCGGCTTCGAGCACGTTTTCGGCGAGCTTGTGCGCGAGGTCTTCGGGCACCGGGAGCGTACCGGCCATGCTCTTGAAGTCGCCAATGGCCTCGGCACGCGCGCCGATGCAGAACGGCGGCATCACGTCATAGAAGAAGCCGTTGTAGTGGTCGGGTGCGAACGCAACGATCAGGTCGGGGTTGAACGCTTCCACGCGTTCGCGCGCGGCGCGGCCTACGCGTTCGACTTCCTCCACCACTTCGGGCAGCGGATCGAAATAGCCGTGCAACGGCGTGTGCGAAAGACATTCGAGGTGAATCGGCATGCTCATGCTCCTGCTGTGCGCGCTACGGCTACGCCGCGCACGGGACGGCTTTGCGGGGCAGCGGCGCTCGCCTCGTGAAAGGCGGCTTCGGTGATGCCGAGCTTGCCCGCGAGTTCGACGATCGAGTCCGATACCTGTTGCGGCGTGCACACGCCCGCGACGAAGCGGTCCGGACGCAGCAGCACCACAGACTCGGGCAGGCGGCTGAACCACTCCTTCAGGCGCCCCTGCGCGTCGCCGAGCGCGAGCACACCCTCGGGCACGTCGTCGGCGTATTCGAGCTGCACGTCGGGCTTCGCGAAGATAAAGCGCGCACCCAGTCGCTCCCACAGCGCGCGAGCCTGCGGCGTAAGGCCGAAGGTCGGGTCCGCGCCCCAGGCGAGCACCGCAAAGCCGTTGCCGATCGCGTCGTCGAGGCGCACCACGCGGCCATCGGCAAGACGCACGCGCGGCTGAATGAACATGCGGCCCACGGGCGAAGCCGCGAGCGGATCGCGGCCATACGCGAGACGGCCGATCAGCGAGTCGCGCTTCTGGCTCATCAAGCCGAGCAGGCGACCCGGCGCCGAGTTGCCCGAGCGCTCCAGCAGGCTTGCGAGCCAGCCACCCGTTTTCTGCGGCGGCGGCAGCAGCACGACGCCCGCTTCATAGCGCGGCATCGGCTTGAAGCGCATTTCCACGAAATAGCGCTTGACCGAGGGGAATACATTCATCCAGCGCACGAACGTGTCGCGAAAGCGCGCGCCAAAGCGCGTGGTGGGCGCGAAGATATCGCCCGCCACTTCGGAGAGGTGGATCATCGAGCGCGCATGCGCGCGGCGCTCCACGGTATAGCTGTCGAGCAGGCGGCCGTCGGCCTGGCCCTTCGCGACCATCGCGAGCTTCCAGCCCAGGTTGTTCGCGTCGCGAATGCCGCTGTTGTAACCCTGGCCCTGCCACACGGGCATGATGTGCGCGGCGTCGCCCGCGAGCAAAACGCGGTCCACGCGGAACGTTTCGGCTAGACGCGCGTTGTGCGTGTACACGCGCTTGCGGATGTAGTCGACCTTGTCGGGGTCGGCCACCACCTTGCGGATCAGCGCGGCCAGGTTCTCGGGCTTCGAGAGTTCTTCTTCCGTTTCGCCCGGCATCACCATGAATTCGAAGCGGCGAATGCCATGCGGCAGCGCAGCCGACACATACGGGCGCTGATGATCGCAATGCATGTAGATATGCGGCGAGCCGATCGGGTCGTTGCGCACGTCCACCACGATCCATTGATTCGGCTTCGTGCGGCCTTCGAACGGCACATTGAGCGCGCGGCGCACGAAGCTGTTGCCGCCGTCCGCGCCCACGAGGTACGCCGCGCGGATCGAGCGGCGCTCACCGCTCGCATCGCTCACGTCGATCGTCACGCCCTGCGTGTCTTGTTCGAATGCGTCGACGGCGTGGCCGAACAACACATTCACATGCTCGAAGCGCGCGAGCCCTTCATAGAGCACGCGGTCTGCAAGCGGCTGAATGAACGCGTTACGGCGCGGCCAGCCGAACTCGTCGGTGCGCGGTTCGATCGACGCGAAGCAATGGCCGTCCTTCGTGACGAAGCGCATCCAGTGGTCGGGCGTGGTGTGCGGCAGCAGCGCGTCGGCCAGACCGATCGACTGGAACACGCGTAATGCTTCGTCATCCAGACCAATTGCGCGCGGGTAGTCGATGATCTGGTCGAGCTTCTCGACGAGCGTGACACGCACGCCTTGCAGGCCGAGAATGTTGGCGATCATGAGGCCGACCGGACCCGCGCCGATGATGGCGACGTCGGTGGCAATCTGGCGAGGGCGGACGGTATCCGCCGCGTGGGCGAGGGGGGTGTTCATGTGTCTCCTTCTCGCGCGACTTATGGGGCCGCTGCGGATGCTGACAGGGGGTGCCTGAAAACGGATCACCCGGTTGGACGTTTTGTCACAGTCCGGTGAATGGAAGCGAGTCTAGGTTCCGCCCGATGTGCGCTCAACATTTTTAGAGAAATGTGCATAGAATGCACACAGTTGATTTTTAAGGCATTTTCGATGACGAAGTATGCAAACGTGCGGGGTCTGGCGCGCGGCCTGCAGGTGCTCCAGGCGCTCAACGCCATGGAGAACGGGCGCGCCACGAGCCAGCAACTGAGCGAGGCAACCGGTCTGCACCGCACGACCGTGAGGCGCCTGCTGGAAACCCTGGTAGAGGAGAAGTTCGTGCGCCGCAGCGCTTCCGACGACAGCTTTCGTCTGACGATGAACGTGCGCGGCCTGAGCGAAGGCTTCACCGACGACGAGCTGATCGCGACCATCGCGCCGCCGATCATGGCGCAAATGCTCCAGCGCACCGTGTGGCCATCGGACCTCACGACGCCGGATGGCGACTCCATGGTGATCCGCGAAACCACGCACCGCTTCAGCCCGCTGTCGTTTCACCGCGCGATGGTGGGCCGCCGCCTGCCGATCCTGCTCACGGCAGCGGGGCGCGTGTATTTCGCCATGTGCCCCGAGGCGGAGCGCGAAGACATTCTCGAACTATTGCGCGCCGGTGCCGGCGGCGAACAGCAGCAAAAACTCGCCGGCGACAAGGCCTTTATCCGCAATCTCGTGCGCCAGACCCGCGCGGACGGCTTTGGCTCGAACCATGGCGACTGGGCGGACCAGCGCAAGATCGGTGCGCTCGCAACGGCTATCGAGGCGCATGGGCGCGTGCTCGCGAGCCTGAACGTGATCTATCTGGAACAGGCCATCAATCCGGCGGAGGCCGTGCGGCGCTTCGTACCCGAACTCCAGCGCGCCGCGCAGGAAATGGTGACGGCGCTGGAGGCACAGGAGGAAAACGCAAAGCGCTAAGCCTCGTTCTCGCGCACGAGTTCGAACAACGCTTCGAGCTCCGCCGAATGCGGCTCCTTGCGCGACACCATCAGCAAGTCGATGGTGGGCGGCTCGCCTTCGAGCGGGCGCGTGCAGATCGCGCTGCTCGTGAGCGACGAGACATACGCGGGCAACAGCGCATAGCCAAGTCCCATGCCCACCAGATTCAGATTGAGCAGAATATTGGTCGCGACCTGAGCCACCTTGCGCTCGATGCCCTGCGCCTCGCAATACGCCTCGACCACGCTGTGCACCTGCCCCGAAAACTGCGGATGCGTGCTGATGAACGGCTCGCCGCTCAATTGCGCCGGTGCGATGCGCTTTTGCTTCGCGAGCGGATGAGCGCTCGGCAGTACCACGACAAGCGCCTCGGTGAGCACGACTTCGCTGCGCAATTCCGGCGAAACAACGGGCCGCCGCATGAACGCCACGTCGATATCGCCGCGCAAGAGCGCGTCTTCCTGCTCGGCCGTTGGCAGGCTGCGCAACTCGACATTCACCTCGGGAAAGCGCAATCGCAAACGCGGCAAAATCACCGGGAAAACCCGGATCTCGGCAGCGGGCACGAAACCGATCGTCACCGTCGCGCGCCCCTGCCCCACCTGACGCGCGCGCGCCACCGCGCGATCGGCCTGCGCCACCACGAGGCGCGCCTCGGCGAGAAACACCTTGCCCGCGTCGGTCAATTCCACCTTGCGGCGCGTGCGCTCGAAGAGCGGCGTGCCCACTTCGTCTTCGAGATTGCGAATCTGCTGGCTCAGCGAGGGCTGCGCCGTGTGCAGACGCTGCGCCGCGCGCGTGAAGCTCAGCTCGTCGGCGACGGCAATGAAATAGCGCAGGTGTCTCAGTTCCATGCTCGAGTTATCGTTTCGAAGTCTTAGTGGCAACAAACAAAATATTTCACAAGGGTAAAGCGAGCAACGATCATCCGTCTGCATTCCCACCAAAAAGGCAATGCTGCCACGGAGGAGACTCGCATGTCCGCAATCATCGACATCGATGCACTCGTCGACGCGCAAAATGGCCGCGTCACGTCGTCCATCTATACCGACCCCGACATTTACGCGCTCGAACTCGAGCGCATCTTCGGCCGCTGCTGGCTGTTCCTCGCCCACGTCAGTCAAATACCGAAAGCCGGCGACTTTTTCAATACCTACATGGGCGAAGACCCCATCGTCGTGGTGCGCCAGAAGGACGGCTCGATCAAGGCCTTTCTGAACCAGTGCCGTCACCGCTCGATGCGCGTGAGCCACGCCGATTGCGGCAACACGCGCGCGTTCACCTGCCCGTATCACGGCTGGTCGTACGGCGTGGACGGCGCGCTCATCGACGTGCCGCTCGAACCGCGCGCGTATCCGCAGGGCCTGTGCAAGGAGAAATGGGGCTTGCAGGAAGTCACGCGCGTGGCCGTCTACAAGGGCCTCGTGTTCGGCAACTGGGACGCGAGCGCACCAGACCTCGAGACCTATATGGGCGACATCGCCTGGTATCTGGACGGCGTGCTCGACCGCCGCGAAGGCGGCACCGAGATCGTGGGCGGCGTGCACAAGTGGGTGATCGATTGCAACTGGAAATTCCCCGCCGAGCAGTTCGCGAGCGACCAGTATCACGCGCTATTCACGCACGCTTCCGCCATCGAGGTGCTTGGTGCGAAAGAGGGCGCAGCCGACAAGGCGCTAGGCGCGGGACAAACGGCGCGCCCCGTGTGGGAAACCGCCAAAGACGCGCTGCAGTATGGCCAGGCGGGCCACGGCAGCGGCTTTTTCTTCACCGAGCAGCCCGACGCGAACGTTTGGGTGGACGGTGAAGTCTCGCAGTACTTCCGCGACACCTACGCCGAAGCCGAAGCGCGCCTCGGCAAGGTTCGCGCGATGCGTCTTGCGGGCCACAACAACATGTTCCCCACGCTTTCGTGGCTCAACGGCACGGCCACGCTGCGCGTGTGGCACCCGCGCGGCCCGAACCAGGTGGAAGTGTGGGCGTTCTGCATTGCCGACAAGGCCGCATCCGATGAGGTGAAGGCCGCTTTCGAGCGCAGCGCGACGCGCGCGTTCGGGCCTGCGGGGTTTCTCGAACAGGACGACTCGGAAAACTGGGCCGAAGTGCAGAAAGTGCTGCGCGGCAGCCGCGCGCGCAAAACGAAGCTTTGCCTCGAAATGGGTTTGGGCAACGAGCGTGTGCGCGAAGACGGCATACCTGGCATGACGAACTACATTTTCTCGGAAACGGCCGCGCGCGGCATGTACCGCCGCTGGGCCGACTTGCTGGCTTCCGAAACGTGGGACGAAGTGAACGAGCGCACCGCGCACTACGAGGCGGAGGTGCTTAAATGAGCGAAGTCGCCGAACTTGAACCGGTGTTTTCGGCTGCGCGCGTGGGTCTCGAACTGCATCACGAAATCGAGCAATTCCTCTTTGACGAAGCCGCGTTGCTCGACGGCTGGCGCTTTCGTGCGTGGCTCGACCTCATGTCGAAAGATATCCGCTACACCATGCGCACTACGGTCAACGCGCAAACGCGCGACCGTCGGCGTGGGGTGCAGCCGCCCACCACGTGGATCTTCAACGACACGCATTTCCAGCTCGAACGCCGCGTGGCGCGCCTCGAAACCGGCATGGCGTGGGCGGAGGAGCCGCCCTCGCGCACGCGCCATCTCGTGACGAACCTGCGCGTGCTCACCACCGAAACGCCTGGCGAATACGAGGCACACGTGAACTACCTGCTCTACCGCTCGCAGAAGGAGCGCGACGAGACGTTCTACGTGGGGCGCCGCATCGACCGCGTGCGCCGCGTGGAAGGCGCCCAAGGCTGGCAGGTGTGCAACCGTGAGATCACGCTCGACCAGGCTGTGCTCACTTCCCATAACCTGAGTGTGCTTTTCTGATCATGGCCCGTATTTTTGTTTGCCAGGACGAAGCGTTGTCCGATGGCGAAGCGATCAAGGTGGACGGCCCGTCCGCCGCGATCGCCGTATTCAAGGTGAACGGCGAGCTTTTCGCGCTCAACGACCGCTGCTCGCACGGCAACGCTTCGATGTCCGAAGGGTATATCGAAGACGACGGCACGGTCGAATGTCCATTGCATGCCGCGCGCTTTTGCCTGAAGACCGGCGCGGCGCTGTGTCAGCCCGCGACCGAACCGCTCAAGACCTTTCCTGTGACGCTCGTGGATGGCGAAGTTTTCGTCGACGTACCGGAGGCCGCGTAATGAGCTGGCTCGATAACGAAGTGGCGTTGATCACGGGTGGCGGGTCGGGACTCGGGCTCGCGCTCGTCGAACGCTTTCTCGAAGAAGGCGCGCGCGTGGCCGTGCTCGAACGCTCGGCGGAGAAGGTCGCGGCGTTGCGCGAACGCTTCGGCGCACAGCGTGTCGTTGCCGTGCAGGGCGACGTCACCTCGTACGCCGACAACGAGCGGGCAGTCAGTGCCGCCGTTGAAACCTTCGGCAAGCTCGATACATTCATCGGCAACGCGGCAATCTGGGATCACGCGTCGAGCCTCGTCGATCTCTCGCCGGCGCAACTCGACAGCGGCTATGAAGAGCTTTTCTCGATCAACGTGAAAGGCTATCTGCTCGGCGCGAAAGCGGCCGCGCGTGCGCTCATTGCGAGCGAAGGCAACATGATCTTCACGCTCTCGAATTCGTCGTTCTATCCGGGCGGCGGCGGTCCCTTGTACACGGCGAGCAAGCACGCGGCCGTGGGCATCATCCGCCAGCTCGCCTATGAGCTTGCGCCCAAGGTGCGCGTGAATGGCGTCGGCCCTTGCGGCATGGCGAGCGATTTGCGCGGTCCCGTTTCGCTCGGCCAGCAGGACCTGCGCATCATGGACTCGCGTTCGCCCGAAGCGATTGCGAGCATCCTGCCGCTGCAGTTCTTTCCGCAGGCTGCCGATTTCACCGGCCCCTATGTGATGCTCGCCTCTCGCGCGAACAATCGCGTGCTGAGCGGCGTGACGATCAACGCGGACGCCGGCCTCGGCATTCGTGGCATCCGTCACGCGGCGGGCGGACTGCATCTCTAACGGGAACGCATCATGAACGCAACGACCATCGTCATCGTCGGCGCGGGCCAGGCGGGCGCGCTCGCCGCCGCCGAAATGCGCCAGCAAGGCTACGCGGACCGCGTCGTACTGATCGGCGAGGAAACGCACGCGCCTTATGAGCGGCCACCGCTTTCGAAAGACGTGCTGCTCCAGCCACAAACCGCGCGCTGCGCGATTCACGGCGAGAGCTACTACGCGGAGCACAACATCGAGTTGAAGCTCGGCGTGGCGGTGACCGCGCTCGACGCGCAGGCGCGCGTCGTCACGCTCGCGAACGGAGAATCGATCGCCTTCGACGAACTGCTGCTCGCCACGGGCGCACGCGTGCGCCGCTTGCCGATGCTCGACGCGCTTGGCGAGAGCGTCTACACGCTGCGCACGCTAGAGGACGCGCAACGCCTTCTACCCGTGTTGCAAGCGGGTAAACGCGTGCTGCTGGTGGGCGCAGGCGTGATCGGCCTCGAACTCGCTTCGAGCGCGATCGATCTCGGCGCGCAAGTCACGGTGATCGAGCAGGCGCCGCGCGCGATGGCGCGTTGCGCTCCACCGCTGCTCACCGACCACCTGTGCGACGTGCACCGCGCGCGCGGCGTGACGCTGCATCTGGGCTCGCCACTGTCGTCGGCGGCACGCGAGAGCGGCGACATCGTGCTGACACTCGAAGACGGCACGCGCATAAGCGGCGATGCGGTGATCTACGGCATCGGCGTCGAGCCCGAAACCGCGCTTGCGCAGGCAGCGGGCCTGCACGTGAACAACGGCATCGTGATCGACGCGCAGTGCCGCACGTCGCACGCGCATATCTACGCAGCCGGCGACGCCGCCAGCCAGTGGGACGCGGCAAGCGGGCACCACCAACGCCGCGAAACGTGGGAGAACGCGAACCGCCAGGCGCAAACGGCGGTGCGCGCGATGCTCGGCCTTGCGCCCGAAGCCTTTGAAGCGGATTGGTTCTGGACCGATCAATGCGGCCTGAACATCCAGTTCGCCGGCGACATGGCCGCGCCGGAATGGCTCGCGCGTGGCACGCTGGAAGCGCCGCCCTGCGTGCTGTTCGGTCTCGACGGCGAAGGCGCACTGGTCGGCGCGATTACGGTGAATCAGGGCCGCGACATGCGCAGCGCCAAGGCGTTGATCGGCAAACGCGCGCGTATCGCCCGCGAAATGCTCGCCGATCCCGCGCAGAACCTGCGCAATCTGGCGCGTGAGTTTGCATAGGGGTTCGAGCAGAGGCGCACCCCAAAACACGCCGTTTCACCCGATTCGAGAAAAGCGCTTGCAAGCGCGCGCGAGTGTCTCTATAATTCGCGCCTCGACAGGCTCGTAGCTCAGTTGGTTAGAGCACCACCTTGACATGGTGGGGGTCGTTGGTTCGAATCCAATCGAGCCTACCAACGAACATGCAGTAAAAAAGCAGTATCTTGCAGCAACATTGTGAATGACGCATTCCCTCGCGGGTCTGCGTCATTTTCTTTTGGTACGCGCTAATCACACACGCAACTATTGATAGCGCGCCACCACGCACTTAGCTTCGCAGAAATCGTCAGTTCTTCTCGCAGCGCTTCGCTGCTTGAATGGATGTTCCACGTCCAGCCGAGGAGACTTTCGATGTCCGACGTTCAAACGCAGCGCCCCGCCGTTTCCGTTCCGTCCGCGCATCTGCATTCCGCCAGGGATCAACACGCCGATACCACGCTCGACCTCCATCAGGTCGCGGGCCGCATTGGCGCGCGCATCGACGGTGTGCGTCTTCACGCCGATCTCGACAGCGCCACGTTCAACGCCATCAACGCCGCCCTGCTGCGTCACAAGGTGCTGTTCTTCCGCGGCCAGCAGCATCTCGACGACGCCTCGCAGGAAGCCTTCGCGCGGCGCTTCGGCGAGACGGTCGCACACCCCACGGTGCCCTCGGTGGAAGGCGGCAGCCTGCTGGAGCTGGATTCGCTGCACGGCGCGCGCGCGAACTCGTGGCATACCGATGTCACCTTCGTCGACGCCTACCCGAAAGTCTCGATCCTGCGCGCCGTGGTGATTCCGCCATTCGGCGGCGACACGGTGTGGGCCAACACGGCCGCCGCATACGCACACCTGCCCGAGCCGCTGCGCGCCCTCGCCGACACGCTCTGGGCGCTGCACACCAACGCCTACGATTACGCTTCCACGCACGCGAACGCCGACAGCGCACAGCTCAAGCGTTACCGCGAAGTCTTCACGTCGAAGCTCTACGAAACCGAGCACCCCGTGGTGCGCGTGCATCCGGAAACGGGCGAGCGCACGCTCGTGCTCGGCCACTTCGTGCAACGCCTCAAGGGCCTCTCATCGTTCGATTCGGCGCATTTGCTGCAGGTATTCCACGAACATGTCACGCGACTCGAAAACACGGTGCGCTGGAACTGGCAGGAAGGCGACGTCGCGATCTGGGACAACCGCGCGACGCAGCACTACGCGATCAACGACTACGGCGACGCGCGACGCATCGTGCGACGCGCGACCGTGCGCGGCGAAGTGCCGGTGAGTATCGACGGACGCTCGAGCGTGGTCGTGCGCGAGGAAGGCGCGACGCTTCAGTAACGCCTCGATGGCGAATCAGCGGCCCGGCGCAAAAGCGTCGCCGTCGATCGGCAGTTCGCGCTGCGCCAGCAAATCGGCGAGCAGTTGCGCGCTGCCGAGCGCGAGCGTGAAGCCCAGCGCGCCGTGCCCCGTGTTGAGCCACAGGTTGCGAAAATGCGTGGCGCCGATCACGGGCTTGCTGTCCGGCGTGGCGGGACGCATGCCGGTCCACGTCTGAATGGCGTCGTAGTCGCCCGCATTGGGGAAGGTTTCGCGCGCCTGGCGCGTGAGCAGCGCGATGCGGGCTGCGTCGGCGTGCGGGTTCATACCCGTGAGGTCGACCATGCCCGCAATGCGCAGCCGCTCGCCGAGCGGCGCGTAGACGACCTTGTGATGCGCGTCCGTGACGGAGACGCGCGGCGCGCCCTGTGCGTTCGCGTTGGGAAGCGTGAGGCTGTAACCCTTGAGCGGATACACGGGCACGTGCACGCCGAGCGAGGCAAGCATCGGCTGGCTCTGGAAACCCAGGCACACCACGAAAGCGTCGGCTTCGATGTCGCCTTGCGAGGTTTGCGCGGCCAGCACGCGCAGCCCTTTCGTTCGCAGTCCGGAGAACTCGGTGGCGAGTTGCAGGTTCACGCCGTCGCGCTGCGCCGCGTGCGCGAGGCCGCGCGTGAACCGATCGCAGTCGGCGGCCTCCTCGCCTGGCGTGTGGATGCCGCCCACGATCTCGCCGCCGATATGCGCAAGCGCGGGCTCGAGCGCCACGCATGCCGCACCGTCGAGCGCATGCTGCACGCAGCCTAGTTGCGCCTGGTATTGCGCCTGGCGGCGCGCGCCCTCGAAGCCTTCCCGATCGCGATACACCACGAGCTTGCCGTTGCGCACGTAGTCGAACGAAAGGGCTTCGCGCTCGACGATTTCGTGCATGAGACGCTGGCTCAGAAAGCCGAGGCCGAGCAGTTCAGCCGTAGTCGCGCGGCTGCGTGCGCGCGTGCAGGCGCGCAGGAATGCGGCGCACCAGCGCCATTGGTGAGGGTCGAGCCGCGGCACGAAGCGCAGCGCGGCCTCGCGCGAGAACAGCCATTGCGGCAGCTTGGGGAGCACCGATGGGTCGGCGAGCGGCGCGACGTAGCTGTAGCTGAGCTGGCCGCCATTGGCGTGGCTCGTTTCACGCGCCACATCGGCGTGGCGTTCGACGAGCGTGACCTCGTGTCCATCGCGGGCCAGCGCATACGCCGTGCTTACGCCAATCACTCCACCGCCCAAAACGCAAACTCGCATGTTCCGTTGTTCTCTTTCGCAGACGGCCAAACCCGAACGGCCTATGCCGCCAGTCTCGCCGGGAACGCTGGGGAACTCAATTGCGATTTGCGCGCGGGGTATAACCTCAGGTTAAAGCCTAAAGCGGACGAAAGTTGCCCTTGCAACGGCAAGGACAACCCCTAATGCCAAGCTCAGGCGAGTGCTGGCGCGCCGCCACGCGCTGCGCGCGTGTCCGCCTCGGCAGTCTGCGCCGGTCGCGCGAGCGCCTGCCCCGCACCACCCAGATTGAACACCGCCACGGCCGCCCGCAGCAAATCGGCCTGCGATTCGAGCGACTGCGCAGCCGCCGCCGCTTCCTCCACGAGCGCCGCGTTGCGCTGCGTGACCTCGTCGATCTGCGCGATCGCACGGTTCACCTGTTCGATGCCGTCGCTTTGCTCGTGCGTCGCGGTCTCGATCTCGCCCATGATCCCGCTCACCCGCGCCACCGCATCCCGCGCCTCGTCCATGGTGCGGCGCGCGTCTTCCACGAGGCGCGCGCCCGCGCCAACGGTCGCCGCCGAGGCCGCGATCAGTTCCTTGATCTCCTTGGCCGCCGTGCCCGAGCGCTGCGCGAGGCTGCGCACCTCGCTCGCCACGACCGCGAAGCCACGCCCCTGCTCGCCCGCGCGCGCCGCCTCCACCGCCGCATTGAGCGCGAGGATGTTGGTCTGGAACGCAATGCCTTCGATGATGCCGGTGATCTCCTCCACCTTCTGCGACGAAGCCGTAATGTCGCTCATCGTCGCGTTCACGCGGGCCACCACCTCGGCGCCGCGCGTGACCGTTTTGAGCGCGGTCTGGGCGAGCCCGCTCGCTTCCTTCGCGCCATCCGTGTTCTGGCGCACCGCGGCCGAAAGCTCCTCGATGCTCGCCGCCGTTTCTTCGAGCGCCGCCGCCTGCTGCGCCGTGCGGTCCGAGAGATCGACGTTGCCAGACGCGATCTGCTTCGCGCCCTGCGTGATTTCGTGCGTGCTGGCGCGCACGCGCGAGACCGTGCCCACGAGCCCGTTGCGCATGGTCTGCAGCGCGCTCAGCAACTGGCCCATTTCGTTCTTCGAGCGCACCCGCACATCCACCGTGAGATCGCCCGCGGCGATGCGCTCGAAGTGCCGAATCGCATGGTTCACCGGCTTGACGACGGCGGCGGCGAGCCCCACGCGCGCAATCACGCCAATCGCCACGCCGACCACGCCGATCAGCCCAAACACGATGAGCGACATGCGAAAGCGCTGCGCGGCGGTGTCGGCATCCCGCTGCTGACGCGCGGTCTGCCAGTCTTCGAGCGCCTCGATGGCCTTCGCGTAGTCGCCGTAATAGCGGTCGGCGGTTTCGCCCTGGATCGTGCGGAAGGTGTTGAAGTCGTTGTCGACGAGCGACTTGTACTCGGGCTCGAGCGCCTGCGAAACAAGCGCCTCTCGCGCGCGGCTCACGGCCTGGGCGAGGCGCGCCTCTTCGGGGTCGTCGAACGGGCCGGCGCTGTAGAGCGCGAACTCCTTGTTCGAATTCACGAGCACCTGGTGCGCCTTGTCGAGCAAGCCGTCCGTGGCCTTGCCGACGCTGAAGAGCGTCTCGTAGCCGCCGAGCGCAAGGCGCACCTGGAGCAGGCGCTCGGAACTGGTCTTGAGCGCGTCGAGCGCCTGCGCGCCGCGCTGGGCGTCATGCAGGCTGTCATTGGTGATCTTGAGCGCGCCATACGACACGCCGATCACCGTCAGCAGAAACGCGACGAAGATACCGATAACGAGCGTGAGCCCGCGGCGAATGGTGATGTTTCCCAGCATGAGGTCTCCGTGGCGTTTTTTTATCTTCCAGCCGATGCGAATCTGCGCGGCCCGACGCGCCTTCGCACCTCGTCTCGCCTAACGGCAGACGATGCACGGCGCTGGATAGGGGAAATCCATGATGCCTGCATGGCTACGCGGGCTTTGGCGAGGCTTCGTCCCAATGGGTGGGAAACCCCGTCTGGCAAAGGTTTGCGGCAATGTCTCGCGGCTTCGCGCGGGCCAGAGGAAGTCGGCCTGCGGGCTCTGTCAGACCAGGTTGCAAATCGTGCTATCGTTTTGCTTTCACCGATTGTTTTTCCTGGCCGCTTTCTTCCTGGCCGCTTTTTCTCGCGGCCCTGCTCCCATGTCCGACCTCTCCACGCCGCTCGCGCCCGCGCCGCGCCAACTCGACTCCATCAATCCCAAGCCGCTGGGCATCGCGCTCTTGCTCGTCGCGCTCGGCGCGGTGTATCTCGCGCAGACCGTGAGCGCGCGTCAGGCGGCGCTCTACGTGGTCGGCGCGCTGCTCGGCATGACGCTCTATCACGCGGCGTTCGGCTTCACTTCCGCGTGGCGCGTGTTCATCGCCGACGGCCGCGGCGCCGGTCTGCGTGCGCAGATGGTCATGCTCGCCATTGGCGTGCTGCTGTTTTTTCCGGCGCTCGCGGCAGGAACGCTCTTCGGCCATCCGGTCACGGGCGTCGTCTCGCCCGCGGGCACGTCGGTCATCGTCGGCGCGTTCATGTTCGGCGTGGGCATGCAACTGGGCGGCGGCTGCGCCTCGGGCACGCTCTATACCGTGGGCGGCGGCAGCACGCGCATGGTCGTCACGCTCATCGCCTTTATCGTGGGTTCGGTGGTCGCCACCGCGCACATGCCGTTCTGGACGTCGATGCCGCAATTGAAGCCGTTCTCGTTTGTGAACGCGCTCGGCGCCGCGCCCGCCATCGCGCTCAACCTCGTGGTGTTCGCGCTCATCGCCGCGCTCACCGTGGTCGTCGAAAAGCGCCGCCACGGCCGCCTGGTCAACGAGCCGCGCGCGCCGCACACCTCGCCCTGGCTGCATGGCCCGTGGCCGCTGCTCGCCGGCGCTGTCGCGCTCGCGATCCTCAACTTCGCGACGCTCGCGCTCTCGGGCAGGCCCTGGGGCGTGACCTCGGCGTTCGCGCTGTGGGGCGCTAAAGGTTTCGCTGCGCTCGGCGTCGACGTCGCGAGCTGGACGTACTGGATGGCCGGCCCGAACGCCGCTGCGCTCGCCGCCCCGGCGAGCCACGATGTGACCACCGTCATGGACATCGGCATCGTGCTCGGCGCAATGGCAGCGGCGTCGCTCGCGGGCCGCTACGCGCCGGTGTGGCGCATCCCGCTGCGCTCCCTCATGGCGGCCGTGATCGGCGGCCTGCTGCTCGGCTATGGCGCGCGCCTCGCGTACGGCTGCAATATCGGCGCGTATTTCAGCGGCATCGTCTCGGGCAGCCTGCACGGCTGGCTGTGGCTCGTGTGCGCGTTCGCGGGCAATGTGCTCGGCACGAAGCTGCGCCCCTTGTTCGGCCTCGAAGTCGAGCGCGTGAAGAACACGGGTTGCTGAAGCGGCGTGCGGCTGGCCGGTTCTAGCCGCCAGGAAACGACAAAGGGCAAGGCTTAACGCCTTGCCCTTTTTACATGATCCGGCGCTTTTTACCGGAACGTGCGGCGTCAGATATTCAGACGCGTGACCTTGGTGCCCGCCAGCGAGACGTCGGCCATCAGGCCCGCGTTGGTCAGCACGAAGGCCTCCACCGGATGCGTGGCCGTGTTCGTATCGATCACGCCGTTCGCGCCCACGGTCACGAGCGCGACCGAAGCGTCGGCGCCCGCGGCCCAGCCATCCGTCGCGCGGAATTTGTCGAGCGCGTCCTGCGTCATGAAGGCGAAGATGAGCGCCTTCGACTGCGCGCCGGCCTGCAGACCAAACGAGCCCGACGCGGTGCTGTAGTAGCCGACGGTCGCGCCACCCACACGCAACGCGCCCTCGCCATACTGCGCGCCGACGATGAAGCCGGCCTGCAGCACTTCGGGGAACACCAGCACGCCGCGCGATTTCGCGAGAAGCTCGTGCGAGCCCTTCACGGTCGAAAACAGCCGCGAGAGCGTGCCGTCCACCGATGCGTCGATCGACTGGCGCTTGGACATGTTCTGCGACGCCGTGGAGGTCGTATCCGTGGTCGTGGTACAGCCTGCGAGCGTGAGGCCGCCCGAGGCAAGGGTCACCGCCGCCGTTAGCATGAAGTTGCGTCGTTGCATTTGGTTATCTCCACACGAATGAGAGTGCGGGGAAGTTCGAGCAAGCCGCATGCCCGACCTCTCCGCTTCCGTTGGCCAAAGCCCGCTTCGGGCGACAGCCACGTCGCCGTGGCTGGATTGTGCCCGAATTCCGTGTGGAGCGTCTGTCAGAGAACGACGTCAGCAATCATGCCGCCCGGCGGACGGCGAATCGCCGCTCAGGGTTTGGTGGCCTGCCAGGACGAGTCGGGATCGAACGCCTTGATCGCCTCCGCCGTATGTGCGCCATTTGGCCCGAGATTCTTCTGATAGAGCTGGCCGTCCTGGTTGATGATGAAGCTCATCACGCCCGTTTTGCCGTATTGCGCCGGCCAGGCCACGAGCGCGAAACCGCCGCTCAAATCGCCATTGTCGAGGTAGCTGCGTGCACCACCGCTGGCGTGCGGCCCCTGCGCGGTGAGAATGCGGAAGTGATAGCCGTGATATCCGTCCTTCGGCGTGATCTTCGCATTGCCCGGCATGGCTGCCGCGAGTGGTCCGAGCGGACTTTCGGCCTCGCCCGGCTCGACCGGCCAGTAGAGACCGTCGTGCTTGCCCGGCGTGCTTACGAGCCGCTGCGCGTAGTGCTGCGTGAGCTTGCGATAGTCGTTCTGCGCGTCGACGTAGGCGAGCGAGGTGAGCATGGCTGCACGCTCGTTGCGGCCAAGGCGGCGCGTGAGGATTTCGCTCGCGCCTTCACGCGGGTCGAAATGCCAGCCCTTGCCCGACTGCACGAGCGGGATGGGCAGCGTCCAGCCACTGTCGCCCACCTCGACGTGAGCCCTCGCCTTGCCGGCAACCGGCGTGGCGTCAGACACGACACGATGGCCCTTCGCCCAGGCGCCAAGGTAGTCGTCGATATCGTCCTGACCGATGCTCTGCGTGGGGATGAACGTGGTGAAGTCGTTGCCGAGCACGTGCTTCATGGCGCCCTGGTCGTTGGTCGCGAGTGCGTCCGTGAACGCGTTCGCGGCAGCTTCGGGCGTGGCGAAGACGGCTTGTGCGTAAGCGGCGCCGCCGAAGGGGGCCGGCAGCAACGCGGGCGCGCCAAAAAGCGCGAGTGCCGTGCCGAGCGCGAGCGCGTAGTCGTGCGGCAGGCGGCGTGCGGAAATGCGGATCATTTGTAGACTCCTCATGAGATTCAACGTTATCGACGGCCGAAGTGACGCCCGCCGCCACCCCCGCCACCGCCGAACCCGCCGCCACCACCACCGCCATGGAAGCCGCCGCCACCACCGCCTCCGCCGCCGGCATGGAAGCCACCGCCACCGCCGCCGCCCTGGAACGCGGTGCGGCTTTGCTGACCGCGCTGCTGATCGAGGCGCGCATTAGCACCGTCGCCCGCGCCGCGTAACGCATTGTCGCGATTCGTGTTCTGCGCACGGTTGTTGAGGTCGTTCGCACGGTTCGCGTTTTGCCCGCCGTTTTGCCCACGGTTGTTCAACTCGTTGCCACGGTTCGCGTTTTGCCCACCGTTTTGCCCGCGGTTGTTCAGTTCGTTGCCACGATTGCCGTTCGGCCCGTTAGCGCCGCCGGCATTCGGCCGGCCGCCTTCCTGGATGCCCTGCAACCGCTGTTGGGCATTGCCGCTCACGTTCTCGCCGGTGCGGTTCTGCAAGGTCTGCATGGCCTGCTGGCGCGACTGGTCATAGCCGCGGTACTGGTTGCGCTGGCCGTTCAGGTTCGCGTTGTTGTAGTTCTGGCGACGCTCGACATTGGTGTTGCGATTCCAGTTCGCCGTACCGCTGGTCGAGTTGATGCGGTTATTGACGTTGATGTTGTTGTAGCGATTGACGTTGATGTTCACGTCATGATTGTTCCAGTTGAAGCCACCCCACAACGAGTTCGCGACCGCGATACCCGCACCGAACGCGAGCCCGCTCACGAAACCCGAGGCAATGGCATACCCCGGAGGCGGCGGCATGTACACGGGCGGATAGGCCGGATACGGCCACGCGCCATAGACCACCGTTGGGTTATAAGTCGGCACATAGACCACCTGCGGATTCGCAGGCTCGATCACGATGGTCTGCGTGGTCGAGGTGCCCGAAGCCGGCTGGACCACGACTTTCTGCTGCTCGTTGGACTTGAGGTTGCCCGCCTTCTGGGCCTGCACGCGCAGGCGCTGCACGGAGTCCATCACGTCGTTGGGCTGCGCGAGAAACGCGTTGCCGATCTGCTGGACCCAGTCGGGCTTCGACGCCATGGTTTCGAGCACTTGCGGGAACGCCACGAGCGACTGCACGCTCGGGTCCCAAGGCTCGGAGGCCACGGCCTTCACTGCGTCGTCGCCTTTGAGATTCGGGTTGGACTTCGTCCACGCGGCGGCGGCGGACACGTCTTGCGGGAACGTGGCGGCCATGAGCACCTGCGCGAGCAGCGCGTCGGGATAGAGCGCAATAGGCGCGGTAAGTGAGTCGAGCTGCTGGCTGGAAAGATGCGCCGCGTTCTGCGCAAGGGCGGCAGTGGGCCCAAGCGGCCCCACGAAAAGCGGCGCACCCGCGAGTGTGGCACACACGAGCCAGGCAAGGCGCTGGCTTGCACCGGATGTTTTCACGTTATGGTCCTCCCGGTTACGAATAGTGGTTCTGATATGCGTAGCGATGGAATATTCGCAAACCTCTCACAACTAGCGGCGAACGGCACAATCTCCAAAACGCTACGGCGTGCTACACAAAAATAAAGGGGCAAGACTCGGGGTGTCAATGGAAGATATGTTTCAACACCATGGTTACTCGACGTGCATCAATGCGAGCGAAAGCAACGTTGACAGCAACGATATCGTGAATGCCGATCAGACCGCGTTCGAGTGCGACTGCGACTCGTTTGCACTCAAATGCATACGCACGAAACCCACGTGTTCGCGCAGCACGTAGAACGCGTCGGCGTACGCGAGCGGCATGCGCAGCGTGTTGAGCGAACGTTCGATCTCATCGAGTTCCTCGACCAGCGCGCGCCGTTCTTCTTCGTTCGTATGGTTGAGCGCGTCGCGTTCGATGGCGATGAGCGCGCCGTAATAGCGATAGATGCGCGAACGCACGCGCCAGCGATACAGCGCCGGTATCGTGCGCAACGCTGGGATCACAAGCACGGCCAACGGCAGCAGCAGCACCAGCAAGCGGTCCGTCACGCTCGCCAGCCAGAACGGCAGCGCGCGATAGAGAAAGCTCTTGCCCGACTTGTAATAGCGCATGGCGTCCTCGCTCACGCGGAAGTCATGCACCGCCGGGCTCGGAAACTGGCCTTCTCTCTGCAGCAGTCCGGGCGCGCCGTTCACCTCGCCCGCCGCTTCGATAAGCAGATCGGAGAGCGCGGGATGCAGCGTGTCGCGCGCGACGAGTTCGACGGTCGGGCCGATCAGATGCACGGTTTCGCGTGGCTGGCGCCTGCGCAAATCGAGCACGCCAGGCGGCAGGTCGACGTCGTCCAGGTACGGAAAAAGCCGCGTATAAGCAGCCGCTTCGCCAAAGCTCATGACCGAAATGCCGGGGATGTCGAGCAGGCGCAACATGAGCGCGCGCGTGGTTGAGTCGCCGCTCAGCATGGCGGCCTCGACGCGGCCCGAGACGAGCGCCGTGGCCGCGTCCATGCCGTCGAGCGGCAGGAACGTAGAGTCGCCGCCAGGGTCGATACCATTCGCGGAGAGCAGCTTGAGCGCAAGCTCGCGCGTGCCGCTGCCCACACGGCCAATGGCGATGCGCATGCCGTTGAGGTCGGCGAGGCGCGTGAGACCCGAGCCGCGATAGAACACGATGATAGGCAGATATGCCACGCTGCCAAGCGACATGAGCGAGCGTGTGTCCACACCGTCGGCCACGCCGCCCTGCACGAAGGCGAGGTCCACGCGTTGCTTCGGATCGAGCAGGCGCTGCAGGTTCTGCACCGAGCCGTCCGATTCGAGGATCTTGAGCTTCACGCCGTTGCGCGCGAGGATCGCGCGATAGGCTTGCGCCATCTGCATGAAGGAGCTGTCCGCAGGGCCCGCGCTGATCGTGATCGTGCGCGGCGGCGCGGGGTCGACGAGCCAGAGGACAAGACCGACGACCACCGCGCAGAACAGGGCCACGGGCAGCGTCGTCAACGCAATATCGCGCCAGGCTGGGTGCGCGTGGTCACGCAGAAAGTTGGGCGGCGGCGGTCGATATCGTCTCATGAGAACCCGGCGGCAAAGCGTCAGACTCCTGGGATTCTCATGATGCCATTTTCGCGCCAGATCTGATCGCTGGCGTGGCCGCCTTGCCCGAAGGGCTTACGAAACGCGTGCTTGCGTAAGTGGAGTGTCAGCCCGCTGCCGCTTTCGTGAGTGCAAACAGTTCAGAGCGCAACGCTTTCGCGCGGTCGCGCTTCATGTGCTGCTCGAATTCGGCCTGCGCTTCGAGCCATAACGCGTGCGCCTTGTCGAAGCGGCGCAAGCCCGCAGCCGAAAGACGGTAGACGAGCGTGCGCGTGTCGTGCTCGGCCGCCGCCGTGAGCACGAGGCCGTCGCGCTGCAACGGCTTTAACGCGCGCACGAGCGTCGTGCGGTCCATCACAAGGTCGTCGGAGAGTTCGGCGGCCGTGGCGTCGGGCCGTCCCGCGAGGCGCGAGAGGATGGTGAACTGCGCGGCCGTGACGTCCGCCTGCGAGAGGTGCCGCTCATAAAGCTGCGTGACGAAACGTGCCGCCTGCCGCAGCGCAAAACAGTTGCATTCCTCGCGTGTGATCCGCTTCGTCATCGTGTTCCCCGCCTGTATCCCAGTCCAATTCGCCTCACGTGGCCCGGCCATCATACTTTCTCAAGCGCGAGCGCGATACCCTGGCCGCCACCGATGCAAAGCGTCACGACGCCGCGACGCAGCCCGTCGCGCTGCATCGACCATGCGAGACGCGTGGTGAGAATCGCGCCCGTCGCGCCGATCGGGTGGCCATGCGCGATCGCACCGCCTTCCACGTTCACGATGTCCTCGGGAATGCCAAGTTGCTTCATGACCGCAAGCGGCACCGCCGCGAATGCCTCGTTGATCTCGAAGCGATCGACATCGGCAAGCGACCAGCCTGCGCGCGCCAACGCGAGTTGCACGGCGGGCACGGGGCCAAGGCCGAACATGCCCGGCTCCACCGCCGCCACGCCCCACGCCACGAGCTTCACCATTGGCGAAAGCCCCTCGCTTTCAGCGAAGCCGCGCTCGGCCACGAGCATCGCGCTCGCCGCGCTGTTTAGTCCTGGCGCGTTGCCCGCCGTGATCGTGCCGTCCGGGCGAAACGCGGGGCGCAATCTTGCAAGCGCTTCGAGCGTCGTGTCGGGGCGCGGCGCTTCGTCGGTATCGATGCGCTCCATGCCCTTCTTGCCCTTCACTTCCACCGCGGCGATTTCTTCCTTGAAGCGCCCCGCCGCTTGTGCGGCAGCAAATCGCTGTTGCGAACGCACGGCCCAGTTGTCCTGCTCGGCACGCGTGAGCGCGGACTGCGTCACCAGGTCTTCCGTATGCCAGCCCGAATGCTGGCCCGAAAATGCATCGACGAGACCGTCGCGCAGCATGCTGTCGTGAATCTCGGCGTTGCCCATGCGATAGCCCCAGCGGCCGCCGTCCAGCAGATAAGGCGCGCGGTCCATGTTCTCCATGCCGCCCGCGAGCGCAACATCGGCAAGACCCAGCATCACCTCCTGCGCGGCGCTCGCAATGGCTTGCGCGCCCGAGCCGCACACGCGGTTGACCGTGAGCGCGGGCACCTGAACCGGCACGCCACCGCCAAGCTCGGCCTGACGCGCAGGATTCATCTTGTTGCCCGCCTGGATCACGTTGCCGAGCACCACGGAGCCGAGCCGCGCGGGATCGAGTTTCGCGCGCGCGAGCGTTTCGCGCACCGCCGCCGCGCCTAGCTCCGTGGCGGGAACGCCCTTGAACGCACCGTTGAAACCGCCAATTGCCGTACGCACCGGCTGGCACAAAACGATCTCGCGCGAATTCAGCTTGCTCATGGACAACTCTCCTTTGATGTACGCCGTTCCACTTACATTCTAAGTATGCATATGCACACTTTCAAACGATTTTGTCGAACATGCGCTCGCGTGCGCTGGCACGATTGATGTCGTGTCCAGCGCACGCGGGGTGGGTAAAACTCTTGCCGTTACATTACGGCGCGGCCGGAAAATCCAGCGTCGTATCGTTGATGCGGTTCACGAGGTTCGTGAACGTAATCGACGTCACGGCGAGCGCAATTTCCACGATCTGACGCTCGGTATAACCGGCTTCGCGAATCGCGCTCACTTCCGCTTCCGGCAGCGTGCCGTGCGTGGTCACCAGCAGGCGAACGAAGTGCACGAGCGCGTCGCGCTTTGCGTCGCCGGTCGCGTCTCCTGCGCGCACCGCCTTCATCGTTTCCGGCGCGAGGCCTGCGAACTTGCCCGCCAGCGTGTGCGCCGCGAGACAGTAATCACAGCCCGCCACTTCGCTCACCGCGAGCTTGATCGCTTCGACGTCGGGCTTCGACAGTGTGCCAGCGGCGATCACGGCTTCGACGTTGAGCAGCGCGCCCAGCGCTTCCGGGCTATGTGTGCCGATCGTGGCGTACGCGTTGGGCACCTTGCCCACGGCCTTGCGGATCTTCGCAAAAATTTCAGCGGCGGCGCCGGTAGCGGCTTCAGGCTTGATGGCGGAAAGACGGGACATGTTTTGCTCCTTTAACGTTGCATGGTCGCGAACGGCTGTCTGTATCGCGTTGCCATCGTCGATGGCATGGATGCAGTGTATGCGCGCACCATCGCGCTTTTAATGCCAGAATGGCGCGACTTCATGCTCATTCGTCTCACTCGCCCACCATGGATCTGCTGAGCCGCCTTCTCGCGCTGATGCCCGTTGCCGGCCGCCTCGACGTGCGCTGCCATTTCGGCGCGCCCTGGCGCATCGATGAGCCCGGGGCGAAGGAGCGCGAGATCCGCTATCACGTGCTGATTGCCGGACGCGCCATCGTGGAGGATGCGCACGGCGCGCCCGTCGCGCTTCATGCTGGCGACATCGTGCTGTTTCCGTCGGGCAGCGCGCACGTGCTGCACGATGGCAGCGGCGCGGCGCCCGCCACCGTCGCCACGCGCATGGAAAACGGCGTGACCGTCGAAACGAATGTGGGCGAAGGCGCCGCCGCTGACGTGCTGTGCGGCCGCTTCCTGCTGCCGGCCGTGCCGCAGCGCCTGCTGCGCGAGAATCTGCCCGCGCGCCTCGTCGTGCATAGCGCGCGCGATGGCGCGCAGCCGCCCGAACGTCTCGTGCGCCTGATCGCGCTGTTGCGCGACGAAGCCTATGAGGCAGCGCCTGGCAGCGAGTCGCTCGTGAACCATCTGTCGGGCGCGCTCTTCGGGCTCACGCTGCGCTATGCCAGCGCCGGCGACGCCCCGCCGCGCGGCCTGCTCGCGCTCGCGCAGCGCCCGCGTCTGCAACCCGCCATCGACGCCATGTTCGAAACGCCCGGCAAGCCCTGGACACTGCCCGAGCTGGCCGAGCTTTGCCACATGTCGCGCGCGACGTTTGCGCGGCACTTCGACGAGGCCATCGGCCGCTCGGCCGCCGATGTGCTCACCGATATCCGCATGACGCTCGCGGGCCGCATGCTCGCGCAAGGCAACGAGAGCGTGGCGGAGATCGGCGAATTCGTGGGCTACCAGTCGGACGCCGCGTTCCAGCGCGGCTTCAAACGCCACGTGGGCATGACGCCCGCGCAGTGGCGCTCGCTTGCGCGCGAGGCGGCTTCCGGCGCTTGAGGTCGAGGTCACGGCGTTGTCCGTGACTTTCAGCCGCCGTGCTCGGGCGTTTCCTGCGCGAGCACCACGTCGCCGCTCTGGCTCCATCCGCCGCCGAGCGACCGGTACAGCGCGACCGCCGCTTGCGCGCGCTCGCGCTGCGCGTCGTTGAGCAGGTCCTGATCGGCGAGCAAGGTTTGCTGTGCGTTCAGCACGTCGAGAAAGTCAGTCGCACCGCCCTTGTAAAGCTGATTGGCAAGCTTGAGCGACTGCGCCGACGAAGCCAGCGCGTCGTTCAACTGCTGCGTCTGGCTGGCCGTGCTCACGAGATCGCTGCGGCTATCTTCCACTTCGCGCAAAGCCTGCAGCATGGTCTGCTGCAGATTCAGCTGCGACTCGCGCATGCGGCTCTCGCTCTGGTCGATGTCGGCCGTGATGCGCCCCGCGTTGAAGATCGGGCTCGTCGCGCCGATCGCCGCGCTAAAGAGGTTGTCGGTGAGCGTGGGCATGCCGAGATAGGACGCCGCGAGAATGCCGTCCGTGAGATTGAGTGTGAACTTCGGATAGCGTTCGGCGCGTGCCACGCCCACTTCCGCCGCGCGCTGCTGCACGGTAGCGTAAGCGGCCTGCACATCGGGACGGCGCAGCAGAGCTTCGGAAGGCAGCATCTGCGGCACGCTCGCGGGCACGCCAGGAATGGGCGCCGTTTGCGTCAGGGCGAGTTGCGCAACGGATTCCGGCGTGCGCCCCGTGTACACCGCGATCAGGTTCAACTGATGATCGATGCTGGCCTGCGCGCGCGGGATACGTGCCTGCAGTTCGCTTAGCTGCGTTTGCGCACGCGCGACGTCGAGTTGCGTGGAGAGGCCGTATTTCAGCCGGTCTTGCGTGAGCAGCAAGGTGCGCTTGCGAATCTCCAGGTTATCCTGAAGGATCTTCAACTCGGCCTGTGCGTAGCGCAGATCGACATACGCCGATGCCGTATTCGCCGCCAGCGCGAGACGTACGGCATCGAGCGCATGCTTCTGGCCCACGAGGTTCGCTTGCGCCGCGAGCAGATCGAGCCGCTCGCCGCCGAATACGTCGGGCGACCAGCTCAGCGCGAGCCCCGCGCCCGCCTGCTTCACGTAGCCAAGCGGCGGCGGCGTGTTCTGCCGCTCATAGGCGCCGTGCGCCGTGAAGTCGAGTTGCGGGAGCAGCGCCGCATGCTTTTGCGTAGTGATCGCTTGCGCCTGCTTCACGCGCTCGGCGGCGGCCTGCAAATCGAGGTTGCCTTCGAGCACCGTGGCGAGCAGCGTGTCGAGCGTCGGATCGCCGAACTGCGCCCACCAGGCGCGTGCTTCGATGGCGTCGTGCGGCGCGTCGATACGCCATGCCGTGGGCGCCGTTTCGTGCACCGTGGCGCTCAGGTCGGGATGCTGCGCGGGCTGCACCGCGCACGCGGCGAGTACGGCGGCAGAAAGCAGGGAGAGCACGAGGCGCATGGGCTTCGATGAGCGTTCAGGAGTGGTCGGGGTTGGCATGAAGCACCTCAATGGGCGTCGGGCGGCGGCGCGCCCAGCGAAATCGGCTTGGAGAACGCCACGCTCGCAATGGCGACCAGGAAGCAAAGCGAGAGCACGAAGAACGTATCGGAGAACGTCATCACGAGCGCCTCGCGCAGAATCAGCGCGTGCAGCTGTGCGAGCCCGGCTTCTGCGGCATCGATCGCATTGCCCGCCACGGACTGCCAGTACACGGCGCGGCCCGCCAGCAGCAACTGCACCTGCGGCACGCCGCCACTCACGCTCTCGTTCAGGCGCAGATAGTGAAAATTGAGCCGGTCGTTGAGCATCGTCGCGCTAACGGCAATGCCGATCGCGCCGCCCAGATTGCGCATGAGATTGAAGAGACCGCTCGCCGACTTGAGCCGCGAAGGCGGCAGTGAGCCGAGCGACATCGTGACGATGGGCGGAATGGCGAACTGCTGGCCAATGCCGCGCAGCGCCTGCGGCAGGAGGAACTGCTGCCAGCCCCAGTCGTGCGTGAGCGGCACATACAGGTAGCAACCAAGCCCGAAGCAGACCAGTCCGAACAGCATCAGCGCGCGCATGCTGAAAAAGCGCGTAGCGAAGGCATAAACGCCAAGCGCGAGCAACTGGAACACCCCCACCGAAAGCAACGACAAGCCGATTTGCAGCGAGCTGTAGCCGCGCACCTCCGCAAGAAAGAGCGGCGTGAGATAGACCGCCACGAAAATGCCAATGCCCGTGACAAACGAAAGCAGGCTGCCGATGCCGAAGTTGCGCACGAGCAGCGCGCGCAGATCGACGATCGGGTCCTTCGCCGTGAGTGCATGCACGATGAAGAGAAAGCCGCAGATCGCCGAGATCCACGTACAGGCCACGATCACGTCGTCGCCGAACCAGTTCTTGCGCGGGCCCTCTTCGAGCACGTATTCGAGGCAGCCGAGAAAGCCGCACATGAGCGCGATGCCGAGATAATCGCCACGTTTGAGAAGCGAAAGATCGGGCTTGTCGATGTTCACGTACTTGGGCACCAGCGCCGCTACCGCAATACCCGGCACGAGGTTCAGATAGAAGAGCCAATGCCACGACCATTGATCGGTGATCCAGCCGCCAATCACGGGGCCGAGCGTGGGCGCGAGCGAAGCGAGCGCGCCAATGGTTGTGGAGGCAACGAGACGCTGCTTGCCAGGAAAGAGTACGAAGGCCGTGGTGAACACCGTGGGGATCATCGCCGCGCCGAGTGCGCCTTGCAGGCCGCGGAACACGATCATCGAGTTGATGTCCCAGGCGAGGCCGCACAGCATGCTCGTGATCGTGAAGCCCACTGCGGAGGCCACGAAGAGCCAGCGCGTGGAGAACACCTTCGAGAGCCAGCCCGACATGGGGATCACCATGATCTCGGCAATCAGATAAGCCGTTTGCACCCACGAAAGCTCGTCCTGGCTCGCGGAAAGACCACCGCCGATGTCGCGCAGCGACGAAGCGACGATCTGGATGTCGAGCGTGGCCATGAAGAAGCCGATGCACATCAGCGCAAAGGCGAAGGCGCGTTGCGCCATTGGCTGGAGATGGGGAGCGAGCGTCGGGTCGGCGCTGGTAGTGGCGTTCATCGCAGTAGCCTCTTCAGTGCGCTTCGGACAGATGCACCTTCACGGTCGCCGAAAGACCGGGCCGCAGCGCGCCTTCCAGCCCCGCGGACGTATTGGCGTCAATGCGGATGCGCACCGGCACGCGCTGCACGATCTTCGTGAAGTTGCCCGTGGCGTTCTCGGGCGGCAGCACGCTGAAGGTCGCGCCCGTGGC
Organism: Paraburkholderia sp. J7; assembly: GCF_905220155.1. Taxonomy (NCBI): domain Bacteria; kingdom Pseudomonadati; phylum Pseudomonadota; class Betaproteobacteria; order Burkholderiales; family Burkholderiaceae; genus Paraburkholderia; species Paraburkholderia sp. J7. The sequence goes on from NZ_CAJMYZ010000021.1 coordinate 138,399, forward strand.
AGGAGCGAGGCTTTCCACGGTGCCGTGCAACGTGCCGCTCGCGGCGTCGAGCGTCACGTCGGCACGATCGCCCGCGTGCATCTTCTTCAACTGATCTTCCTTGAAGTTCGCGTCCACCCACAGACCCGTGGCAGGCACCACGGTCAGCAGCGGCGCACCCACGTTGGCAAGCGTGCCCACGCGCGCCGTGCGGTTGCCGATGTAGCCGTCCACCGGCGCGGTCAGCGTCGTGTATTCGACGTTCAGTTGTGCGAGGCGCTGGTTGGCCTCGGCGGTCGCGACCCGCGCTTGTGCGTCGTTGATCTGCGCGGCCAGCACGTCGAGCTGGCGTTGCGCCGCCAGCACCGCCGCGCCGCTTTGCGCAACCGATGCCTGGGCCTTCGCGTAGTCGGAATCCGCACGCTCGACCAGCTGGTTCGATACCGCGTCGTCCTTCACCAGTTCGCGGTAACGCGTCTGGTCCTGAGCGCTGCGCGTGAGTTCCGCATTCGACGCGCGCACTTCGGCCTGATGCTGGTTGATCACCGCTTCCTGCAACGTGCGCTTCGCCTGCAGTTCGTCGACTGCGGCGCGCGCGCTCCCCAGCTCCGCGTTGGCCTGGGCAAGCTTCGCGTCATAGTCGCGCGAGTCGAGACGCAGCAGGACCTGGCCCGCGTGTACGCGCTGGTTGTCCTGCACGGGAATGTCCGAGACGAAGCCGCTCACGCGCGGCGCCATCACGGTGACGTTGCCGCCCACGTAGGCGTCGTCGGTGGTCTCGACAAAGCGCAGCACGAAGAACCAGTAGCCGGCGGCAGCCGCCAGCACGAGAGCGACCGCGCCTAGCGCGAGACGCATGCGCGAGATGCGCGCACGCTCGCTCGCCTGCGCCGGCTCGACCGCAACGGGAGTGGAAGGACTCGACATGACGTTTACCTGTGCATATACACTACTAAAGATAAAAAAACGCCGCCGTATGAAGCAACGCGACGCAACCCGCAAATCCATTGCAACGTTAGACAGCCCGTGTGATGCGAAACAGCTCGCGCCGCAGCCACGCGGCGCGTTGCGCGCCAAAGCGGCGCTCGAATTCGTCCTGCGCCGCGCGCCAGTGTTCATGCGCCGCGTCGAGCCGCGAACGGCCCGCCTGGGTGAGCGCGAGCCGGCGGCGGCGCTCGCCCAGGTCCGACGCATCGGCCACGAGCGCGCCGCGCAAGAGCGGCCGCAAGGCCCGCACGAGCGTGGTGCGCTCCATCACCATCGAGCGGCCGAGTTCCGCCATCGTGAGGCTCGACGCGCGGCCGAGCGCACCGAGTATGCTGAACTGCGTGGGCGTGAGCCCCGCTGCGCTCAGGTGACGCTCGTAAAGCTGCGACAGATGCCGCGCGGCCTGGCGTACGGCAAAGCAATCGTCGTGCTCGGGTGACTGATAGATGTGCATATGCACAGAGTAGTCGCCAATCGGGCCCCGAACAAGCCTTACGCGCGGCATCACATTATGGCCGCGACGACAACAATCGTCGCAAAGCTTTCAGATTGCCTTCGCCTCGGCGGGCGCGTCGTGCGCCATGCCGTCGAAAAAAGCCGTGGCGTGGTCGATGAACGCGCGCACCTTGGCCGGCAGCAGCGTGCGCGTGGTGTAGGCGAGGCGAATCTCGATCTGCATGTCGACGAGCGGGTACGCGTCGAGCACCGTCACGAGTTTGCCCGCCGCAAGCTCCTCCCTCACGAGCGCGACGGGAAGAATGCCGATGCCGAAGCCTTGCAGCACCATCTCGCGGTTGAACTCGGGGTTGTTCGAGGCAATCTCGTGGTGCAGCGGCACGACGACTTCCTCGTCGCCTACGCGAAACACGATCATGGGCTTGCGCATGGAAGGCGGCATCGGCACGAACAGGTGGTCGGCGAGGTCGGCGGGATGTTTCGGCGTGGAATGCGCTTCGAGATACGCGGGCGTCGTGACGAGCGCGAGCGGAATGCGCTCCAGCAAGCGCGTGACGGTCGATTCGTTATTGAGCATGAACGGCAGCACGAGGCCGAGATCGTAGCCGTCCGCGATGAGATCGACGGGGCGCTCGGTGAGGATCACGTCGAGCGTGACCTTGGGATGCGCGCGCTTGAAGCTGGCGATGAGCGGCACGAGGCGATTGACGGTGGCCGTGGTGTGCGCGACCAGTCGCAGCACGCCATTCGCCTCGCGCGTTTGCACGGTGGCGTCGGCCTCCAGTGCGTCGAGGTCATCGAGCACGCGGCAGCAGCCTTCGTAGAAACGCTCGGCCGTCTCGGTGAGCGACACCGCGCGCGTGCTGCGATGAAAGAGCCGGCTGCCAAGGCGCTTTTCGAGGCGTGCGATGGCGCGCGAAACGACGGGTGTGGTGAGGCTGTGCATGTCCGCGGCGCGCGTGAAGCTGCGCGCCTCGACGACGGAGCGGAAGATCCGCAGGCTGTCGATGTAGTCCATGGTCTTGAGGGGGATGACGTTGGCGTAGCTTAACACCGGCAAACGCGGCTCACTCGCGCATGGCGATGGCTGGCGCTACGCTTCGGGCTCGCCGAACACCTCCGCACAAAACGCGCGCCCCTCATCGGACAAACTCGCCGTGCCGGTTCCATCTTCGGCCTGCGTCGTCACCACGAGGCCGCTGTCCACGAGCGACGTCAATTGTCTGCGCAATCCGCTCATTGGCACGCCGGCCTGCTTCGAGAGTTTCGCAAGCGACCACGCGCGGCCCGGGCGCTCAGGCTGGCCGTGCTTCTCGCACTCGGCGCGCCACAACTGCTCGAGCACGGCAATCAGCACCGGGTCGACGCCCGCCTCGTCTGCGTTGGCGTCTTCGCGCTCTTCGTCTGCGTTCATCGTCTGTCTCCTCATGCCATCTTCGCAGCCATTTCGCCTAGCGTCTTCAGCGCGGCTTCAGTCTGCGCGTTCCATGGGTAGCTGTAATTCAGCCGGATGTAGTGGTGATACTCGTTGCGCATCGAGAACATGTAGCCGGGCCCGATGGTAATGCCTTGCGCGAGCGCCGCCTGATAAAGCCGCATCGAATCGACGCGCGGCGGCAGTTCCACCCACAGCACGTAGCCGCCTTGCGGCTCCGAGGTGCGCGTGCCCGCCGGAAAGAAGCGCTCCACCATCGCCCGCATGAGCCGCGCCTGCTGCCGGTAGAAGCGCCGCACGCGGCGCAGGTGCCGGTCGTAGCCATCGTGGCGCAAGTAGTCGGCCAGCGCCACCTGGGGAACCGAGGGGGTCGTGAGCGTGTTGAGGAACTTGAGCTTTTCGACCTGCGCGCGGTAACGCCCCGGCAGCGCCCAGCCAATGCGGTACGAAGCCGACAGGCTCTTCGAAAACGAGGCGCAATGCAGCACGAGGCCGCGCGTGTCGAACTGCTTGAGCGTGGAAGGCCGCGTCTGCCCGAAGTACAGCTCCTGGTAGACGTCGTTCTCGATCACCGGCAAATCGTGCGCCTCGGCAAGCGCCACGAGCCGCGCCTTGTTCGCGTCGGGCATGCGAAAACCGAGCGGATTCTGGAAGTTCGGCATCACCATGCAGGCCGCCACCTTCTGCCGCTCGAGCACGCGCTCCAGCGCGTCGAGGTCGATGCCGGTGTGAGCGTGCGTGCTCACTTCGATAGCGCGCATGCCCAGACGCTCGATGGCGTGCAGCATCGCGTAGTAGGTGGGCGACTCGACGGCCACCGTGTCGCCGGGTCTCGCCACCGCCTGCAGGCTCAGGTTGATCGCCTCGGTCGCGCCCACGGTGATCACGATTTCCTCGGGATCGACGCTCACGCCGTTTTCGGCGTAGCGCCGCGCGATCTGGCGGATCAGTTCGGGGTTGCCGGGCGGCAGGTCGTCGATGAGGTTCCAGCTCGCGTGGCGGCGCGCGATGGCATTGGCGTACTGGTTGATGCGCCGCCAGGGGAACAGCGCCGGGTCCGGGTACGGCGAGCCGAGCGGCACGGCGTCCTGCGCACCGATGCTGCGCAGCGTGGAGAGCACGAGCCGGCTGACGTCCACGTTGGCGGGCACGGGCTGCCTCGGCGCGCTCGCGCGGCGCGGCTTGCCCGCTGACACGGCGGCATTGTCCAGTGCGCCTTGTGCGCCCACCGCGCCGCGCCCCTGCGGCGCGCCCACGCGCGCACGCACGAAGTACCCCGATTGCGGCCGCGACTCGATCACGCTGCGGCTTTCCAGCAGCGCGTAGGCGCGCAGCACCGTCTTGATGCTCACGCCGTGCTGCTGGCTCGCGCGGCGCACGGAAAGAATGCGCTCGCCGGGGCCGAACACGCCGCGGCGCACGGCGGCTTCGATATCGTCGGCGAGTTGCTCGTAGCGGGTCACGTTCGGGTTGGGTCCAGGCAGGCGGAAAGAGGTCGGGCGCGCGCGGTCGATCCCCGCAAGTCTATGACAAAACGCCGCAACTGTATCCCTTGCTTTTCGGTTTTTCTGTGATCTCCGGGGGCACAGGAACACAGTAGTCTTCAGTCATCGGGCAGACCGCCCTGGAACACGAAAAGCCAACCGCATCATGAAGAAGCCGCAAGGTCGCATCGAGCCGTATCACCACCCCGCCGCAGGCTGGGGCGCGCTCAAGCAGGTCGCCATCAACCTCATCAAGGAAAGGGTGACGGGCGGCGACTACCGTATGCTGCTCAAGCAGAACCAGCCCGACGGCTTCGACTGCCCCGGTTGCGCGTGGCCCGACCGCGAGCACGCGTCCACGTTCGAATTCTGCGAAAACGGCGTGAAGGCCGTGGCGGCGGAGGCGACCAGCAAGCGCGTGACGCCCCAGTTCTTCCAGGAGCACACCGTTAGCGAGCTGATGGCGCAATCGGACTACGAGCTGGAGCAGTATGGCCGGCTGACCGATCCGCTCGTCTACGACGCGCTGCAGGACCGCTACGTGCCGATCGAGTGGAACGATGCGTTCAAGCTCATCGCCAAGCACCTCAAGGCGCTCGACGACCCGAATCGCGCCGCGTTCTATACCTCGGGGCGCGCGAGCAACGAGGCCGCGTTCCTCTACCAGCTGTTCGTGCGCATGTACGGCACGAACAACTTCCCCGACTGCTCGAACATGTGCCACGAGGCCACGAGCCGCGGCCTGCCCGGCACGGTCGGCATCGGCAAGGGCACGGTCACGCTCGACGACTTCGAGCACGCCGACACGCTGCTCATCTTCGGCCAGAATCCGGCGACGAACCATCCGCGCATGCTTGGCGAACTGCGCGAATGCGCGAAGCGCGGCGCGACCATCGTCTCGATCAATCCGTTGAAAGAGCGCGGGCTGGAGCGCTTCGCGAGCCCGCAGCACACGCTCGACATGCTCTCGCCCAAGGGCGTGCAGATCAGCTCCGTGTTCATCCGCCCGCGTGTGGGCGGCGACTTCGCGCTCATCAAGGGTGTGGCCAAGCGCGTGATCGAACTCGACGACGAAGCGCTCGCGAACGGCACCGAACGCGTGCTCGACGTCGGCTTCATCGCCGAGCACACGGTTGGCTTCGACGCCTTCGCCGCCGACTTGCGCGCCGAATCGTGGGACACGATCGTGGCCGAGGCGGGTGTGCCGATCGAAGAGGTGCTCAAGCTCGCCGATATCTACGTCAAGGGCCGTGCCGTGATTTCGACGTGGGGCATGGGCCTCACGCAGCACAAGAATTCGGTGGCGACGATCCAGTTGCTTTCGAACCTCATGATGATGCGCGGGAACATTGGCCGCCGTGGCGCGGGCCTGTGCCCCGTGCGCGGCCATTCGAACGTGCAGGGCGACCGCACGGTCGGCATCGAGGAAAAGCCCACGCAGGCGTTTCTCGACCGTCTCGGCAAGGCCTACGACTTCGAGCCGCCGCGCGAGCACGGCTATGACGTCGTGGAAACGATCCACGCGATGCTCGAAGGCCACGTGAAGGTGTTCATCGGTCTTGGCGGCAACTTTTCGATCGCCACGCCCGACACGCCGCGCACGTGGGAAGCCATGCGCGCGTGCGCACTCACGGTGCACGTGACCACGAAGCTCAACCGCAGCCATCTGGTGCACGGCCACGACGCGCTCATCCTGCCCACGCTCGGCCGCACCGAGATCGACCTGCAAAACGGCGTGCCGCAAGGCGTGAGCGTCGAGGACTCGATGAGCATGGTGCACATCTCGTACGGCATGAACCGCCCCGCCTCGACGAACCTGCTTTCGGAAATCGCCATCGTCGCGCGCATGGCGCACGCCACGCTCGGCAGCGACAAGGTGGATTGGCTCGACCTCGCCGCCGACTACGCGAAGATCCGCGACGGCATCGAGAAAGTGTTCGACGGTTTCGAGAACTACAACGAGCGCCTGAAGCACCCGGGTGGCTTCCACCTGGGCGTCGCCTCGCGCGACCGCGTGTGGAAAACGCCTAGCCAGAAGGCGCAGTTCGTCGTGCACGCCATCGCACTCGATACGCCCATCCACCGCGCCCGCGCCGAGCATGGCCCGCGTCTCATGACGCTCATGACGACGCGCTCGCACGATCAGTACAACACGACGATCTATGGTCTCGACGACCGCTATCGCGGCGTATACGGCCTGCGCCGCGTGCTGTTCGCGAACCGCGAGGACATGACGATGCTCGGCTTCGAGCCGGGCCAGCACGTGGACATCACGAGCGTGTGGGACGACGGCGTGGAGCGCCATGTCGAGGACTTCATGCTCGTGGAGTATGACATTCCGCGCGGCTGCCTCGGCGCGTACTATCCCGAGACCAATCCGCTCGTGCCGCTCTCCTCTATCGCCGATGGCGCGGGCACGCCGACTTCGAAGTCGATTCCGGTGCTGCTGAGCCCCACGAAAGCAGACGTGTCGGCCGACGCCGATGCTGTGCTTGCGGCAGCCTGAGCGCTGGCTATATCGCGCCTAAGCGGCTCCTTCGGCCATCGCAAGGAGCCGCTCGACGGCCGGCACGCGCGCCCGAACCCGCGGCGCCGGAAGAAATCAGCTAGCCAGCTTCCGGAACGTTTCCAGCACCGCTTCACCCTTGAAAGGCTTCACGATCCAGCCGCGCACGCCGGCCGCCTTGCCGCGCTCCTTCATGGCAGGGCTGCTTTCCGTGGTCAGCATCACCACGTTCACGGCCGTGTTCGCCAGTTCGCTGCGGATTTTCTCGACCATCGTGAGGCCGTCCATGTTCGGCATATTCACGTCGCTCACCACGAGCTTCACGCCCGGGTTCGAACGCAGCTTCGCGAGGCCGTCCTTGCCGTCCACCGCGGTGTCCACGTCGAGGCCGTTCTTGCGCAGAAAGCCGGCCACTTCGTCACGCACCGTGCTCGAATCGTCCACCACCAGAATCTTTGCCATGCTGTTCATCTCCTTCGCGCCGTGTAGGGCGCGTCTTTGATCAAAATAATTCGAGTTCGCCGCTGGCCTGCTCTTCCACGGCGGCGGCGGCGGCCTGTGCGGCCGTCTCGTCAAACCCTTCGCGCGACCAGCCGAGGCTGAACACGAAGCGCTGGTCTATCACCACTTCCCGGCCCGTATTCGGACACGTGAGCCGGTACTTGAGGCACAACTGCGGATTGTCAGAGCCAAACGACAAATAGCGCCGCCGGTGATTGATGAGCAGCGGCACCTGCACCTGTGCGCGGCCCCATCCCGCTTCATCGGCCGCGCGTGCGTTGCCGAGATAGCGGTTGCGAAACGCACCCCACACGAGATTCGTGAGTTCGGCGAGCACGCCATTCACGTCGCGGAAGTCGCTCGCTTCGTCGCGGCCCGCGCGCGGAGGCAGCAGTTCGATCAGCGGCGTCTCCTCGGTCTGCATCAGGAGCCAGCCGCGGCACCATGCCGTCTCGATCGGAATGAGCGTCAGCACCTCGCCGAAGATGATGCGGTCGCGCACGATGCTCGGCGTGTCCCAGTTCACTTCGAGACTGGGAAAGAGGCCGCGCAGGCGGCCGAGCGTCATGTCGGTGATGCCGTCCACGAGCGGGTCAGGGTAGTCGTGCGAGAACACGTGCGCTTCAAGCGCCGCGGTCAGTGTTTCAGGATCGCTTTCGTACCAGCTTGCGCGCGGCAAGCGGCGCAATGGTTCGGGCAGCGCATCGCTGTGCTCGTTGGCTGCGCGCCGCAACACGACCGGCAATTCGGGGCGCTCGGCTTCCAGCGCGACAGCCACGGCTGCTGCGGCTTCGAACGTGCCGCCAAAGTCAACGCCCAGCAGCACGCCGCCCAGATCGTAGTGCGTCTTCAGCGCCGCCGAGAGCGCTTCGCGCCGCACCGGCACGCACACGCAGTCGTGTGCGGCTGCCGTTTGCGCAATCGCCTCGGCACGCGCCGTATCGCTTTCCAGCAGCAACAGCTTGCTGACTGGCTTGTTCGCGTTCATGTTTCCGTTCTCTGCCTTCAAAACAATTCGAGTTCACCCGCGCTGTCGTGCGCTTCAACGGCAGCGGTGCTCGCCACGAAATCGAGCGGCGCCTGCGTGCAGACGCACAGCGTGGCGCCGAGCCGCACGTCGTGGTCGATCGTGAGCGCATACGACTGCACATAATCCGGCTTCAATTCGCGCAGATACGGCAGGCACCCGCTGCTGAGCGCATACGGCGTGGACATGCCGAGGTCGGGAAAATGCTCGACCAGTTGCTGGTTCATCGCCCCGCAGCACAGGTTGCCGAACTCCATGAAGCATTCGGTGAGCGTGCGCGAGGCGTCGCCTACGTAGTAGCGCTGCGTGCGCTCATCGTCTTCGAAATGCAGAAGCAAGAGCAGGCGGAACTGCATCGACGAAATCGTCAGGACGACCAGGTGCTCGCCCTGGGGCGCCTCGCCCACGCGAGGCTCGATTACGCAGCTGTGCTGGGCGTCGGTCACGAGACGCATGCGCGCAGCAGCGAAGAAAATCCGCTCGATGCTGTCCTTCGCGTGCGTGCCGATCATGCGTGCGCCCCGGCGCGCTTTGCTTCGAGCTGGTGATGCAGCTGTTGCGACGAGGCTTCCACACTCGCAAGCGTCGCCGCGATCATCTTGCCGCCCGCCTGGATGTCCTGGAACGTCGCGGCCGTGATCAGGTCGTTGCGGTTCAAGCTGTCGCGATAGCTCTTCGACAATTCCTGCGAGCGCGTGGCGAGCGAGCGCACTTCGCCCGCCACGATCGAGAAGCCGCGCCCCGCCGCGCCCGCGCGCGCCGCTTCGATCGAAGCGTTGAGCGAGACGATGAGCACATGGCTCACGATCGACGACAGCTCCTGGTTCTTCTTGTGCATGTCGTTGTTTTGCGCCATCAGCGAGATCATCTGCTCGTGCCAGCGCTCGAACGTCGACGACATGAGCTTCAGGCGCGACGCCTCGCTCGCAATGCGCGCCGCGTGCTGCATGGCGTCGTCCCGCTGCGCGCGCTCGCCGGCGAGCGCCGCTTCGAGCGCATCGGCCACGGACCGGCGCTGCGCGAGTTCCGCGCGCAGCGATTCGATCTGCCCGGCCAGGGCTGCGTTTTCACGCGCCGCGTCTTCCTGCTGCGCCGTGTGGCGCGCTTGCGCCTGAGCAAGCGCTCCGGCGTGCGCGGCTTCCTGCGCACGCGCCGCGTGTCCAGCCTGCGTTAGCGCGCGCTTGTGCCACGCCACGACCACGCCGGCAGCCAACGCAACAATAGCCGCGCCTTCGATCAAATACGGTAAGACCACTGCCACCCCCGCCATGCGCTAGCCCGCCAGCGCTTCCTCTTGTTTTGCTTGCGATGCATCCGCCATCTTCACTGCCCACTGCTGCGGCAAACGCACGACGGTCTGGAAATGCCGGTAATCGGCGCCCGCGCACTCGTCGGTGAAACGCAGTTCGATTGCGCCGCCCTCGCGTTCGAGGAAGTCGCGCACCGCATCCATGCCCACGCCGCGGCCCGAGACTTCGGTCACGTTCGCGGCCGTCGAAAAGCCGGGGCGGAAAATGAATGCCGCGATCGCCTCATCGCTTACCGCTTCATACGCCTGAAGCCAGCCGCGCTCCATCGCGATGCTGCGAATGCGCGCGAGCGCGAGGCCTCGGCCGTCGTCGGCGAGCGTCATGTGCAGTGCGCCGTTCTGCACATTCACGTCGATGTCGATGTGACCCGACTCGCCCTTGCCAACTGCGCGGCGTTGCGCCGGCATTTCAATGCCGTGGTCGAGCGAGTTGCGCAGCAAGTGCATGAACACGTTCTTCACAGTGGCAGCAGCTTCGCTGCGCAGGCGATAACCGTGGTCCTCGATCTTCACCACCGGTTCGACCTTGCCAAGTTCCTGAGCCAGCGAGGGCAGCGAGCCGGTCACGCTCGCGAGCACATCGGCCACGCGCTCGGTGCCGATCGCGCGCAGCGTGGTGCGCAGTTCGGCGCGCATCGCGCGAAGCGCGGGCAGGTCGTTGTCGTCGGTGCGATCGACGATGCGCAGCGTCTGTTCGATCGCTTCGCGCGTGACGGTGAGGCCCGCCGCGCCGCTCGGGCCGCCAGCCGCACGCGTGCCGCGCCCAAGGCTCACCTCGTTGATGTTCGAATAGTGCTCGAGCGCCGCCTTCACGCGCTCCAGATCGGCAATCAGCGCCTGCTGGTCCCACGCGTGGCTCGTGTCTTCGCGGCGCAGCGCGTCGTAGCGCTGCTCGACCTCGTGCACCACGCCCGTGAGATGCTGCAGGCTGTACGTACGCGCGTTGCCCTTGATCGTGTGCATGTTGCGGAACAGCGCGGCAATCGCGCTCGTATCCGCGCAGTCGTGCTGACGAATGATGTGCTCGTTTTCGTGAATGAAGCTCGTCGAGCTATCGACGAAATGCTGGAACTTCTCCTCGCTCACCGCGAGAATCTCGCCGATCATCTCGAGGCGGCGCTTTTGCTCGCCGGCTTCGGCCGCGAGTTCGCGCAGTTCCGTCACGTCGCGCACGCACAGCATGAGACGCACGACCACGTCGTTTTCGTCGGTGATCGCCGACCAGCTCAGGTCGAGCACCTTCGCGCGGCCATCGGGCGGCGTGCGCGTGATTTCATTCACGAGCAGATGCTGATTGAACGCGAAGTTCACATCGTCTTCGCCCAGGCACGCGTGCACGGCGGCGTCGATCTGCGAGAGCGTGTCTGCGTCGAGATCCGAGTGCGAGAACACGAGGTCCATGAGCGAGCGGCCCGCAATCTCGTTCGTTTCGAAGATTGCCTCTAGATACGCCGAATATTCGTTGTGGATCGTCGCGCCTTCGACCACCGTGAGAATGCCCTGCTGCATGTTCTGCAGCATCGCCTGAATGTCGGCGGTCTTGCGTTTGAGCTGCGCGGAGCTGTGCTGGATCTTCTCGATCATGCCATTGAAGGCGACGATCGAATGACCGATTTCGTCCATGCGGCCCACGGGCACGCGGCGCGTGAAGTCCTGGCTCGACGCAATCTCGCTCATCATGGCCTGCATGTGCGAGAGCGGGCGCGTGATCTGGCGGTACAGCAGCGCGCCGATCAGCGTGAGCAGCAGCACCGCGCCGCCGGTCACGCCAGCAATGGCGCTCGTCGTGGTGTCGAGCGTGCTGTTGAGCGTGCGGATCGCTTCATCTTTCTGGCGGTTCTTTTCCACGCGCATCGTCGTGACGATGCCTTCGAGTTCGTCGCGATACTGCGCGACGTTCGCGAAAAGATAGGCCTGCGCGAGCTCGTTCTTGCCGCTCGCCTTCATCTTCGCGGTGTCGTCGATGGCGGAGAAGTAGTTCGCGAGGCTTTCCTGCGCCTGCGAGACGAGGCCTTCCTGCGCGTGGCTCGCGGCCGCCTTGCGTTGCACGTCGAGCGCGGCGCGCAACGCGGCTTCCTTGTCCTTGAGCTCGTTCTGCGCGAGCGACGCAACCGTGGCGTCGGGTGCATAGACGAGCGTCATGGTGGCGAGTTGCACGTCTTTCACGAGCGCCACGAGGTCGGACGATGCGAGAGCGCTCGGCACGACGCCCTGGGTAACCTGGCGGACGTCGGTGGCACTGCGGCGGGCCTGGAGGGCCGCGTAGCCGCCGATGGCGGACAACGCGACAAACATCAGGACGATGAGTAGCGTGATGCGGTGACGAATGGTCATGTCGAAATCCCCGGGCCTTCGTCGCGCCGGCCGCGCTATGGTTGCGCGGCTCGGGACACGTTGGCCAATTTATTCGCGGTGGATTATCGACGCTTAGGTATGACGAAATGATGACTGCCGCATAATTCGGCCGATTACGCTGTGCGTTACACCACACTTGATAGCTGTTGTCTTTTGTGCGCTGGGCGGCATGGGCGTTGCGCTTAGTCCGGGGCCGCCGGGTCGTCGAGAAACAGCACCATGAGTTCGTCGTCGGCATATTCGCCGTCGATGCACAGGCCGCGCGGTTCGACGCCGTAGCGCACGAAGCCGCATGAACGGTAGAGCGCCTGGGCGCGGGGGTTCTGCGCGCTGACGACGAGATGGACCTGCAGCACGCCAATTGAGCGCGCATGTTCGATTGCGCTTGCCATCAACTTCTTTGCGATCCCGCCACCCCGTCGCGCCGGATCGACAAACACGCCCCAGATCAGCGCCTTATGGGCGAGTTTTTGGCGCACCTCGCGCAGTAATCCAACAATACCGACGAGCGCATCACCGTCAAACGCCCCAAAAACAATCTGCTCGTCGGTTACACGAATACGAGCTTCATTTTGTGAGCGGCTCAGTTGCCTTATCTCATCGGCCGTCGACGCGATGCCCTGAGGGTCATTTTCCGCCGCCCGCAAACGCATGGATTGAAACGCGTCCGCATCTTGCTCGTTCAGCGGGCGAATCATTGTATTCACTGGCTTTGATTCGTTCATGTGCAGTGCCTGGCAACAAAAAGGGAATGGCTCAAGCGGTTCGAGCAAGCCTATCACGTCCCCCGCCCTTCTTGCCTTGCGCTAATATCGAAGTTTCGCGTCGCATCATGCGCGCAGCATCGCTCCGGGGTCTCCCATGCCGCAAACCGCAACGTCCGACGCGCAACCGTACTTCTGGCGCGACGCAGACCTGCCTTTCATCGAAGTGCGCGCCATCGCCGACGGACGCAAGGTCCGCTATGGCCGTCACGCGCACAGCACGTTCTCGATCGGCGCGGTCACGGGTGGGCGCAGCACCTACCTGAACGGGAGCACGCTCTCGCACATCAGTGCGGGCGCGGTAGTGGTCATCAACCCGGAAGTTGTGCACGCATGCAATCCGGCCGCGGATGAGCCCTGGGCCTACCGCATGTTCTATCTCGACACGGCGTGGCTCGCGAAGCTGCAACACGATCTGGGTTTCGGCGCGCACGAAGGTTTCCGCCCGTTCGAGCAGACCTTGAGCTGGGAGCGCGATGTGTTCGATGGACTCAACGCGCTCTACGACCTGCTCGTCGATCCTCAGGTGTCGGCATTGCGCAAGGAATGTGCGGCCGTAGCGTATTTCTCCAGGCTCCAGCAGTCGCTCAATCCTGCGCCGGTCAGTGCACGCGAGCCGAACGAACGCCTCGCACGCGCCGCAGAATTCATCGACGGCAATTACACGCGCGCGCTCAAGCTCGGAGAGATTTGCGCCGCAGCCGATCTTTCGCCCTCGTACCTCATTCGCGCGTTTCGCGAGCAATACGGCATGACACCGCATGCGTATGTCGTGAATCGTCGTATCGAGTTCAGCCGCGCGCAACTGCGCCGCGGGCACGCCATCGCGGATGTCGCGGCCGAGGCCGGTTTCGCCGATCAGGCGCATTTGCAACGCGCGTTCCGCCAGTTCGTTGCTGCAACGCCAGGCCAGTATCGCGGCTAACTTGCTGGCCAACGTCGTCGTCGCGCATTCAGGCAAGCACCAGCCAAACCGCACTGCCGGCAAGCAACAACGCCATCGCTCGGTTCACGAAGCGCACGCGCGACGGTTCGCGCAACGCCTGGCGCAGCGACGCGCCCGTCCACGCCCAGCACGCAATCGACACATAGCACACGACGAAGTAGATCGCAGCGAACTGCCAGACCAGCGCGCTTTCGCCGGAAGCCACGTATAAGCCCATGCCCGCCACCGAGGCGAGCCATGCCTTCGGGTTGAGCCACTGCATCGTGGCGCCCACCATCAGCGAGGGGCCGTGCGACGCGTTCGGGGAGTCGATGCGGCCATCGTCGGTGACGAGCCGATACGCAACGTACAGCAGGAAAGCCACGCCCGCCCATTCGAGCCCGCGCGTGAGAAACGGCACGCGCGTCAACAGTTCGTGCATGCCAAGGCCGATCAGCAGCAACAGCAAGGTAAAGCCCACCGTCGCGCCGGTAACGTGGCGCAGGCTCGCGCGCAGCCCGTAGCGCGCGCCCGCACTCAACGCAACGATATTGACGGGTCCAGGGGTGATGGAAGTGGCCAGCGCGAAGGCGGCCATCGACAAGGCAGTGCTCACAGTTTTCCTCGCTACGCCCATTGGCGATCAGTAAGCGCAGAGGGTAGACGTGCGCAACGCCGGCGTATTGAAGAAAATTGCCCCTGCCTGCGGGCGCGGCACCGCGCGGAACTCGCGCTATCATTGCGCCGCACCGACGACTCCATTTCCGGAACTGCAACGTGAAAAAGATCCTTATCATCGGCATTGGCGCGGGCGACCCGAAGTACCTGACCGTGCAGGCAATCGAAGCGCTCAACGCCGCCGACGTGTTCTTCGTGATGGACAAGGGCGCGGCCAAGGACAAACTCGTCGCGCTGCGCAAGGAAATCTGCGCGCGCTTCATCAAGGACCACGACTATCGCATCGTGGAAGCGACGAGCCCCGAGCGGCGCCGCGACGAAGGCCTCGACTACAAGGCCGCCGTGGACGAGCTCAATCGCGACAAGCAGCGCGTATTCGAGCGCCTGATCGAAGAAGAATTGACGGACGGCCAATGCGGCGCGTTTCTCGTCTGGGGCGATCCGTCGCTCTACGACAGCACGATCCGCATTCTCGATTCCGTTCTCGCCGATGGCAGGCTGGCGTTCGACTTCGAGGTGATTCCGGGCATCAGCAGCGTGCAGGCGCTCGCGGCGAAGCATCGCGTGCCGCTGAACTTCATCGGCAAGCCGGTAAGCATCACGACAGGTAGACGGCTCGCGGAGGGTGGCTTTCCGCAGGACGTGGAAAGCGCGGTGGTCATGCTCGACGCGCAAAACGCGTATGCGCAGCTCCCGGGCGAGGACCTCGACATCTACTGGGGCGCTTATGTCGGCACGCCAGACGAGATCCTGATGTCGGGCCGCCTGGAAGACGTGAAAGACGAGATCGTCCGCGTGCGCGCACAGGCGCGCGAGGCGAACGGATGGATCATGGACACGTATTTGCTGCGCAAACGCGGCGTGAAGGACTGAAAGAGAAACGGGCGCGAACGTTGACGTTCGCGCCCGTTTGCTGATTCACGCGTTGCCGCTTACGCGAGGCCCACGCACACCGCCACGATAATCGAGCCGAACAGCAGCACGGCGCCCACCGTCTTGCGTTTGTTCAGCTCCGTCCACAGCAGCACACCCGTTATCGAAAGCAGAATGAGCGCCCCGGCGAAGCTGTCGATGAACAGCACCCAGCCAACGCTCATGCCCGTACCCTTGTGCAGGTTGGTAATCGTCGAGACGAGCGAGTTGTCGTTGCGCTTGAGCGTGAGCTTGTCGTCGTCCACCCAGTACTCGACCATCACGCTCTCGCCGGGCGACGTGAACATCATCTGCCAATGTTCGGGCTGCACGACTGTGCGATCGCCCCAGGCCACGTTGTGTTCTGGCTCCTTCTGCACGCGGCCCATGCGCGCCGGAAGTTTCAAATCAGGTTGCGCACGCAACCATTTCACCATTTCGCGCGGTGTTTCGGGGGCGGGGTCCGGCACGGCGATCTGCACCGTCGAGACTTGGGGGGCGCCAGGAGAGATGCGCAGCGGCTCGGCGCGATGGTTGAGCACGAACCCCGTTGCGCCGAACAGCAGGCCGAGCGCCGCGCCCCACAGACCCACCCAGCCGTGCACCTTGCGCAGCCACTTGATGAAGGTCGCGCGGCGCGAACGCTTCGTGCGCTCGTCGCGCTGTTCGACGTCGAGACGCGTGCGCGGCGTTGCCGTCGCGTCGATCTCGGCGGTATCGGGAAAGCTCATGTTTCACTCCAAAGTCGCAAAAGATTGTGGTAGCAGCCCACGAGGCTGCGCCGCGCCTGAGCGTCGGCGTCGCTTGCGTTCAGGCGCTGGATAGCGGTGTCCATGTCGAAGAGCAGTGCGCGCTTCGTGTCGTCGCGCACGAGGCTTTGCACCCAGAAGAAGCTCGCCACGCGCGCGCCGCGCGTGACAGGCGTGACCTGGTGCAGGCTCGTGGCCGGATACACGATCATGTCGCCCGCCGGCAGCTTCACTTCCTGCACGCCATAGGTGTCTTCGACCACGAGTTCGCCGCCCTCGTATTCGTCGGGCGACGAGAGAAAGAGCGTGCACGAAACGTCGGTGCGCAGCTTCACGCCGTTGGGCAGCACGCGCACGGCGCCATCCACGTGGCTGCCGAACGTCATGCCGCCTTCATAACGGTTGAAGAGCGGCGGATACACCTGATTCGGCAGCGCCGCACTAATAAAGAGCGGATTGCGCTCGATGGCCGCGAGCACCATGTCGCCCAGCTCCCGTGCAAGGGGCGTGTGCTCGGCGATCTGCACGTTGCGCTTCACGGGCGCGCCGGACCAGCCGGCCGTCGCGCGGCCGTCCACCCAGGCGTCGCCTGCGTTGTCGAGGCGTGCGCGCAGCGCCTGAACCTGCTCAGGCGTCAGTACATTGGGGACGTGAACCAGCATCGTCAATTCCTTCGTTGTGCCGCATAAGCGGCAAAGCAGCCGCGTTCGTGCGCCTGCACGCAGTGACGCAAAAAGCCCGCATTATGCGGGCTTCGCGTGACGGCACGCAAAAAGGTCGGCGCACGCGTAGCACGCCGCAATCAGAACCGGTAGTCGGCCGTCGCAAGGAACGTGCGGCCAATGCCCGGCACCGAACGTCCGCCGTCCGACTGGATGAGGGCGTCATAGTAGAACTTGTTGGTCAGGTTCAACAGATTCAGCCGCACGTCCCACTTCTTCTCGTGGTACGCGGCCATTGCGTCCCAGCGCGTATAACCGCCGACTTCCACGTAATTCGTGTTCGCCGCGTAACGCGCCGACATATAGGTCGGGCCGCCGCCAATTTCCCAATGCGGCGTGAATGCATACGTGGTCCACAGCGTGAAGGTATTGCGCGGCGTATTCGCCGGCGTGTTGCCCTGGGTGCCGTCGAGCGCCTTGAGAACCACGCCGTCCATATACGTGTAGCCCGCGAACACCTGCCACTTGTTGGTAATGTGGCCGGTTGCGCCCGCCTGGAAGCCACGCACGCGAATGTCGCCTTCGAGCGTGTACTCGCCCGTCGACGTTTGCGTGCGCGCGTTGTCCATCTCCTGCTGGAAGAATGCTGAGGTAACCGAAAGATTGCCGCCCAGCAGGTCCCACTTCGCGCCCACTTCGTACGACTTGGTATGTTCGGGCGAGAGGTTCTGCGTATTGTTCGTGACCGTGAGCGCTTCGAGCGACGGATCGAACGACGTGCCGTACGAGAAGTAGTACGACTGCCAGTCGGTCGGCTGATAGATCGCCCCGGCACGCACGCTCGTGAACGTATTGGTCTGGTCCGCGTAGAGCGGCGCGCTGATCGTGTTGGCAATATGTGCCTGGAAGCGATCCCAACGCACGCCGCCAATGAGCTTCCAGTGCTCGCCGATCGACATGGTTTCGTTGAAGTACGCGGCGAACGTATTTGCACCCGACTCCGCGTGATTGCCCACCGTTGTCGTGACGTTCGAGGGCGTCGAAATATAGACTGGGTTGAGCAGCGAGAGAATCGGCAGGTTGTTGCGCGTGGAAGCCTGATTCGTGTAGCTGTCGTGGCCCAGCTCGATGCCCGCGAGCATCTCGTGCTTCAGGAAGCCCGTCGTGAACTTGTATTGCGCCATCGTATCGTTGTAGATCGAGTGGTTCTCGATCACGCGGTCGTGGCTCGCAAGCTTGATGTACAGGTCTTCGAGCGGCAGGTTCGTGAAGTTGCCGTTCTTGAGGGCCGTGCTCGAAGCGAGCGGGCCCGTTAGCACCGCTCCGGGCGCGGTCTCGCGCGCGTCGGTGAGCGAGTGCGAGAACTGCGTCTGGTTAGTGATCTTGAACTGGTCGTTGAAACGATGATCGACGCGCGCCTGAACCGTCTGCACGTCCTGGATCGTGCGGTCGTCGGTGAGGCCGTAGAACGTGCTCTTCGAAGGCGCGAACGGATGGCCGTTGACGGCCTGCACGCCGTAGTCCGGCATGTCGTAGTTGTGCTGGATAAGCGCCGAGATCGTGACCTCGGTCGGCGTGCCAATGCCAAAACGCAGCTCGGGCGCGAAACCGTAGTCCTTGTTCTTCATCACATCGCGCGTGGAGCCCATCGACTGACCGAACGCGTTGAGGCGGAAGGCCGCGTGATCGCCGAGCGGACGGTTCACGTCGAGCGTCGCGCGATAGCGGTCGTCGGTGCCGATGGTGGTCGACACTTCGGTGAGCGGCTTGAGGTTCGCCTGCTTCGTGACCTGGTTGATCACGCCGCCCGTGGAGCCGCGGCCGAACAGCATCGACGAGGGGCCGTAGAGCACTTCGATCGACTCGAGGTCGAAGGTGTCGCGGTAGTACTGGTTGCGGTCGCGAAAGCCGTCGAGGTAAATGTCGTTTTGCGCCGTGAAACCGCGCAGGTTGATGTTGTTGCCGATCTGGCCGCCTTCCGCGCCGCCGATCGTGATGCCGGGCGCGTTGCGCAGCGCATCCTGGAACGACGTGGCGCCCTGCGACTGCATCACCGCCTTGTTGATGACCGTGACCGACTGCGGAATATCGCGCAGCGCTGTGGGCGTTTTCGCGCCAACGGTCGAACGTTCCGCCTGGAAATCCTGGGCATCGCTTTGGCCCGACACGGAGATCGTGGGCAGCGTGGCGTTGTTCGTGGCGCTTTCCGCCTGCGCGGTCTGGAACGTCTGATTGCTCTGCGCGGCGGCCGCCCCCGAAGCGGCAGTGGCTGCAGTGGCAGCTGCGGTGGCAGGCGCGCTTTGCGCGAGTGCAGTCGTAGCGAAAGGTACAGCAAAGGTCAGCGCGAGCGCACTCGCGAGCGGCGTCCGGTTCAGCATGAGGTCCCTGTGCAAGGCATACGACCCGGCCGTGCGACGCGCGCAAAACGGGCGCGGACGACGCGGGTGGATTGGCTGGCTGGGCCGCCCCGAAAGGACCGAGGGAAACGACGCTACGCTGGCTGATCTTGTTGTTTGGCCGCGGAGAGTTTCGCGGTAATGAGAATCGATATCATTCCATATATTTCAGTCTCTTTCAATTGATTTCGGTATATGAACAACAGTCGAGTGAGGTGATTGGAAAGGCCCGTCATCGTTAAGGTAAATGTAATTTTCGTGACTCGAAGCGAGCTGGTGCGCCCTGAATTCCTCTGATTAATCCTGGCCGGCGGTGCATACAGATTAATTCGCACTTCAAATTAAATGCGATGCATGCATCACGCCGCTTGCGCGCATTCGCGCAATTGCTGCGCGAGTACGCCAATTGCTTCGTCGAGCGTAGCGGTGCTGCGCCGAAGAATACCGATCGGCTCCACGCCCTGCGGGGCCGGCACGTCGATCTGCACGAGCAGCCCAGCGTCGATGTCGCTTTGCGCGACTCGCTGCGGCACGACCCACACGGCGTCCGAGCCCGCGACGATCAAACGCGCCACCGAAGCCGATTGCGTTTCGATCGCGCCTTCAGGCACGGAGAAACCATGCGTTTCGAAAAACGCCTCGGTGTGATGGCGCGGCGCGGTGCGCTCGCCCGCAATCACGAGCGGAAAGCCGAGCACGGCGCCAAGTGAGGGTGCGCCGCTGGCGTTCGCAAGCGGATGCCCCGCGCGCACCACGACGAGGAGCGACTCCGTGTAGAGATATTCGAACGACACGCCCTGCAACATCGCCGGCTCGGCCATGCGCCCCACCATCAAGTCGAGCTCGCCGGCTTTCACTGCACGCAGCAGCTCGGCATTCGAGTCGGTATGAATTTTCACGCCCACTTGCGGACGCAACGCCTTGAAACGCAGGAGCGCTTCCGGCAGCAACGCCGTCGCCACGGTTGGCAACGCGCCCAGCCGCACCGCTGGCGCCGCATGCGCGTCCTGCCGCGCGAGTGCGAGAGCGGACGCCTCGACCGCGCGCGTTGCGTCGAGCGCATAGCGCAGGAAGCGCTCGCCCTGCACCGTGAGCGCCGCGCCGTTTCTGCCGCGTTCGACAAGACGCGCGCCCGCCCATTGTTCGAGCTCCACGAGCGTCTTCGAAACGGCTGGCTGGCTCAAATGCAAACGCGCCGCCGCGCGCGCGAGCGTGCGCTCCTGAGCAATCGCCACAAAACAGTTCAAATGCCGCAGACGCAGCCTCGACGCGAGTTGCCGCTGCGCCTCTTCTGCCGCTTCGCGAGCGGCGTCTGCATCGATGTCGGCCTTCGCACGCCGCCGGGATCCTTTATTTTCCATAACCTGACGTTATGAAATTTTCGAGAATAAGTCAATTTACATAACCTGCCTTCAACCCTACATTGGCGCCATCGATATAAACCACTCGCAAACAAGGAGCAGGGAGACATGGCCACGATCGTTGGCGGCATCGCCGTTTCGCACACCCCGACCATCGGCTTCGCGCACGACGCGCACAAGGAACAGGATCCGGCCTGGGCGCCGATCTTCGAGAGCTTCGAGCCGGTCAAGCGCTGGCTGCGCGAACAGCAGCCCGACGCCATCGTCTACGTCTACAACGACCACGTGACGTCGTTCTTCTTCGACCATTACTCGGCGTTCGCGCTCGGCATCGGCGACGAATACCAGGTCGCCGACGAAGGCGGTGGTGTACGCGACCTGCCCGGCATTGGCGGACACGCGGCGCTCGCACGGCATATCGGCACGAGCCTCATGAGCGACGAGTTCGACATGTCGTTCTTCCAGGACAAGCCGCTCGACCACGGCTTCTTCTCGCCGATGTCAGCGCTGCTCGACCGCACGGAAACGGGCTGGCCCACGCGCGTGGTGCCGCTGCAGGTGGGCGTGCTGCAGTTCCCGATTCCTACCGCCCGCCGTTGCTTCAAGCTCGGCCAGGCGTTGCGGCGCGCGATCGAGAGTTATCCCGAGGACCTGCGCGTGGTGGTGATGGCGACAGGCGGCCTCTCGCACCAGGTGCACGGCGAACACGCGGGCTTCAACAACGTGGACTGGGATCACCGCTTCCTCGACGCCATCACGAACGACCCGCAAGCGCTCGCGGAAATGACGCATGCGGAGTACGCGCAACTGGGCGGGCTCGAAGGCGCGGAGGTCATCATGTGGCTGATCATGCGCGGCGCGCTGAGCGGCAACGTGAAGAAGGTGCACAGCGGCTACTACCTGCCTTCGATGACGGGCATCGGCACGCTCGTGCTCGAAAACACGGCGATGGCGCCAACGGGTGAGGCGCAGGCGCGGCACCGCCAGCACATGGCGCGGCAACTGGATGGCGCGGAGAAGCTTGCGGGCACGTATCCGTTCGGGCTCGAATCGAGTTTGAAAGCGTACCGGCTTAACAAGTATCTGCACGCGATGATCGACGAGGGGCATCGGCGCGCATTTCTTGCGGACCCGGAGCGCTCGTTTGCCGAGTCCGGCCTGAGCGAAGAGGAAAAAGATCTCGTGCGCCGCCGCGACTGGCGCGGGCTGATTCACTACGGCGTGATCTTCTTCATGCTGGAAAAGCTGGGCGCAGTCGTTGGGACTTCGAATCTTCACATCTACGCGGCCATGCGCGGAGAGACGCTTGAAGATTTTCTCAAGACGCGCAATACGCGCGTGCTCTACTCAGTGGCGGGCGATGTGGAAGCCAGCGAGGAATGGCAGGAAGGGGAAGCGAAGTAAGCGTGAGTGGCGGCCGCCTGGGTACGGCCGCCGCTTTCATACGCGTGCCTGCACTCAATCGAGCGCCCGGTCATTCGGATGCGCAAACAGCTCCCGATTCTCGTTGGACAACGGATAGTTCAGGTTCATCCCCTTGGGCGGAACGGGCTGCGTAAACCACTTGGTGTACAGCCGCTCCGCGTCACCCGAAGTCTGCAGGCGAGCGATCACGCCATCGGCCAGTTTCTTGAAGGCGGGGTCGTCTTTGCGCACCATGCAGCCATAGACCTCGGAGAGCGGCGGCGTGCCGGTGATCAGGTAGTCCTGCTGGTTCGCCTCCTTGGCACGCGCGCCGTACAACAGCGGCTCGTCCATGACGAAGGCGACCGCACGCCCAGTCTTCACGTTGAGAAACGACTCCGCGTGGTCTTTGGCGGCGATGAGTTGCATGCCCATCTTCTTGTCGTTGTTCATCTCGCGTAGCAGCCGGTCCTCCGACGTGCCCGCCGTGGTCACGACGGTCTTGCCCGCCAGATCGGGAAAGTCCTTGATCCCCGAATCCTTCTTCGCAATCAGGCGCACGCCGTATTGGAAGAAGCTGTTCGTGAACGCCACCTGGTTGTCGCGGTCTCTCGTGTGCGTGGTCGAGCCGCACTCGATATCGATTGTGCCGTTCTGGACCAGCGTAATGCGGTTCTGCGAAGTGATCGGAATTTCCTTGACCGTGAGCTTGTCGAGCTTCAGTTCCTTTTTCACCTCGTCGACGATCTTCAGCGCGATATCCTGTGCATAGCCGATCGTGTGCTGCTCGCTGTCGTAGTAGGAAAACGGCACCGACGATTCGCGTACGCCCAGGGAAATCACGCCTGTATCGCGGATTTTTTTGAGGGTAGCGCTCGTGGTGTCTTGCGCCTGAACCGGCGCGAGATACGTGCATCCCATGACGACTGCCGCGAGCGTTGCAACCTTTTTCATTGAGTCTCCTCCGGATGTCGGTCGGCGCTTCTTGCGCCGTACCCGAGTATTCACGGCGCGCAGCGATGCGGCAAATGAAATCGGTTACGTCGACATAACTCAAGGTTAAGTCGTTAGTGGAGGAGCGCTGTTTGGAGCGATGTCAGTTTGTCGGTCAGGCAGTTGCGCAGCTGAGCGCTACTGCTGCGCTCGGCGCGAAGCTGTGCGTCGAGGGCGAGCACGATCTTGCCTAGGGTGTCGATACTGTTGAGCAGCGGGTCGGGGTCGTGTTTCGGTTCGTCGGGCTGAACGGGTTTGACTTGTATATGCGGGGTGGGGTGCGGTTGGGGAATCGGCTCCTCCACTGGAGGCGCAGGCGTCACTTCGAGCGCCGGGGTATCCGCTTCGAAATCGAACAGCGACTTGAATAACATGGGGAGTTTCATGGCAAGGACCGGCGGCCTGGGGGACGAGGGGCGGGTATCTTCGCACTGGCTCGAAATTGTTCATCCTGAAAACTTGAGCGACGGTCGGCGCCGGGTTCGTTGGCAAGACGTACCGTTACGCGTGCGGTGACTTGTCCTCGGAGATCGGGACGACATATTAGGTTTTTACTTTGATGCTCATCCGAAAACCTGAAGTACCCCGCGTATGCGGGGCCAATTCCTGAGTTAACGTTGCTTCTTCTTACTTGATGGCTCTGCTTGTCGGTGTCACGCGCGGGTCGTCGCACAGGCGCTCGCAGCCGCCCTTACATAGAGGGGCAAGCTCAATCGCGATCTGATGCAGGTTCAATGTGCCATCTTCGTTCTTTACCATCTGATCCGTCAGCGTCTTCGGCTCGATGAGGATGTTCTGCGGCTTAATGCCTAGTTGAATAAGAAAGTCCCTGACGGCGGCACCGCGCTCGCTCTTCAATTTTTCGCCATTCTTCTCCCCGACATATGCGCCTGCGATAATTACAGCCTGAATATCAACCTCAGGCCATTTTCTTGCTTCGATTACGATGCTAGCAATTAATAAACGATCAGAATTCGATAGATCAACAACATTGAATGGCAAACGCGTCTCCATTGATTCATTGATAGTGCACGCACGCGCAGCCCCTGAAAGAAAAGGTACGACCAGAGACGTCGCGATCAGAAGCAACGCAAATAAATGTTTTTTCATCGGGCGACTGTTCTATCAAATGTTGAGATATACCCCACAATACTATCCGCATTTCGAATAGCCTTATCGGAATTCCCTAGAGCAAATGCACGCATTCCACTTTCCGTATTCCCGTACATAAGGTCGTCCGAGTTGAAGGTGTCGGTATAGTGAGTACACTCATGAATAATTGTCTTAACCTTTGCGCCGTGCCATAACTCGCCGTCGGAATCTGAGCAGAAGGCGCTGTAGATAGCGATAACTCGATTTTCAGAGTCAGGCTTACACACACCAGCGCGATTTTGCCCACTATCAGGCACGAGTGCACATGTAAGGTTCTTGATTACTGAGTCGTCCCAGCGAACAATTTTCTCGGGAGCTAGCTCTTTAAGCGCTGACAGCAACTTAGGGAGTCCCGCGACGAGCACTGCCCTAATGTCGTCGTCCGCCCGCCCAAAATAAGTCGTAGCTCGCGCCCTCTCCTGCGCATCCCACCTGGATACAGCAACAATACGATCGCTTACTAGTACAACAGCCGCATCCATTACTTTCATCATCCTCTGCCTGAATTCCTTGTTGGTCATATTCGGGCATATCGGTGTTGTATTGATCGTCACATCAACGCAAGAATTAGGATTGGTATTGGTGCATGCCGTATCGTGCACTGTTTGCCATTCTGTAGTACCTGACATTCTGATTATTTCTCCACTTGAAATCGTAGCCCGGATGACCCTTGCGTGATAACCCGCTCCCTTTGGCTCATTGAGTTCGTCGTGCCGGCAAACATTTGTCCGACATTGGTAACGATGCGATATCGGACATTTGCGAGCGACTGGTCGTCGCCACCGATGAGCCAGTATTGCTGGTCGTAAACGGGGGGCGTTGGCGAAGGCACGGACGCGGCTTCGCCTTTGCTTTCCGAATAGAATGCGTTGGACGAGCCCGCCGCAAGGAATCGACGCTTGCGACGTGGACACATGATCCAATCGAGATCCTTCACCATCGGTTATCCTTCATCCATCCAATCGCCAGCGATGCCGTAAATTGGCCATACGCCTTTGCGGTTTCCGCACGTCGCGTTCTCCTTACGCGCGTACATCTCCCCCGGCTTCGTTGTACTGGCTGCTACGGCCAATCACTTTGCCGCCCGTAGTGGTGCGATCGCCGTCTGCGACGAGTCGATCAAACACGCACACCTCCCGTTCAATGGGCTATGTCGAGCCGTAGCTGCTGGCTCGCGTCTGTCACGATGCGGCTAGTTCGCCCGGCGGAATCTGTCACGCCACTTGCTACGATGTTTGAGCCGATCAGTACGCGATAACGAACGCTCACGCGTGGAAGGCCGGTGTCATCGACTAGTCTGAATTGTTCGTCATATCTGCCGGGATCGCTGCCAGCCATCGACTGACCTGCACCCGTTGCTTCTCCCAACTCGTGCGCATCGAACACATGCCAGGCGCTGTTCTGCGAGGCCAGGAGTACCGGCGGCGGATCGCAGTTGCACAGGCAGATATCGCCTTCCAAGGCCTGCTGCTTGCCCATCATGGTTGCCTTCCGGTGCGGCCCCTTCCAGCCAATCACGCCTTCCGAATTGCACGCGGGACACCATATCTTCGCGCCGATGAACGTCATTGGCGTGCCGTGGTGCCTGCAACTGTCGATGCCTTCGAGTACAACACCGTCAGACGTTGTCTTGTCTCCAAGTTTCAGAATGGCTCGTCTCATGCGGCCACCCCAGCGTGTCGCTCCTGTCGGTCTGACATTTCCATCCCTCCATGTATCGTGCCGGCGCCGCAACGCGATCGGCGATGCCCCTATGCTGGATGGACACGCTAACCGCTCACAACAGGACAATTCCCAAATCGGTACGCAGTCCGATTCATTGCGCATGAACACATTGAGACATACCGACACTGCTTGAGCGTCGTCAATCAACCACGCGCTAGCGAGAACTGGGGATACACCTTGGCGGCCTGCTACGCCAGTTCGATGGGACGGGATGTGCGCTTTAAACGCTTGCAGTTGTTCCTGGCATGTTCATCCAATTCAGGGCGCGCTCGATAACAGGAAACGAGGGGCAACGTGCACTGAACAGGGTTGGCAGATCGGGTGTGTCTCCGGCAGACGCGGCACCGCATTGCCGGGCGGGCCACTGCCTTCAGCCAGTGTGCGGTCATGATCGGCGGCGGAGCGCTTGAGCAACACGTGTCCGCTGATGATCATCGATTGGTTGTCCGCACAAAACAGATGGTCTGGTTGGATTGTTGTCTGAGCCGAAGCCAACAGGTGAGCATTTTGAATCTGAGCGGAACAGAAGTTCATGGAACTCGCACAAAGCCGCCCAAAGTTACCCACAAATTTTGTTGGCAGCCCTGTGCGTAACCCTTGGAAGACCGCATCAAGTCCTTGATGCGTTTCAGTTAACCCACAGCGTTCCCAATCGCAGCAACGGCAGCTCGAGCGGCCTCGAAACCCACCCACCTTTTCCACAGATTTTGTTGGCAGCCCTGTGCACAACTTCTGGACAGCGAAGCTAAGCCGTTGATCGCAAACACCAATGCACCACGCGACAGAGAAGTTGCACGTTTTGGAGGCACTGGACTTGTCCACAGTTAACGGGGAAAAGTCTGTGCATACACCCCCCAACATCCGCGCCAATCCATTGATAGCACAACGGATTTTCCCGTTGCGCGCAGATCGCCTCACGCGCCCCAACAATACGCATACCCCTAAAGTTTGTAAGGGAAATGCCGTTATGCCTCGCTGTGTTGTTGGGTCTCAAGCGGACCCCATCGAAGGAATCTCATGCGCAACAATCAACCCGTCACGCAACAGGAATTCGACTATCCCGCTTCGCAGATGCTCGTCTCGGCCACCGACCTCAAGGGCCGCATTCAGTACTGCAATCCTGCGTTCGTCGCGGTGTCTGGCTTTACGAAAGAAGAACTGATCGGCAAGGCGCATAACATCATCCGGCATCCGGACATGCCGGCCGAAGCATTCGCCGATCTGTGGGAAACCGTCCGTGAAGGTCGCCCCTGGACCGCGATCGTCAAGAACCGCCGCAAGTCCGGCGACCACTACTGGGTGCGCGCGAACGTCACGCCCGTCTCCGAGCAAGGCACGGTGGTCGGCTATCTGAGCGTGCGCGTGAAACCCACGCGCGAGGAAGTCCGCACCGCCGAAGCCTTCTACGCGCAAATGCGCGAGGGCCGTCTGCAAGGCGTGCGGCTGCGCCACGGCTCCGTGGTGCGCACGGGCCTCGTGGGCGCGCTGCAGTCGCTGCTGCGCGTGCCTATCGCCACGCGCATCGCGTTCGGCTATGGCGCCGTGCCCACCGTGTTCGCCGCTGCCGGCGTCGCCGCCTGGCAAGGTCTGCCGCCGCTGCCCTTCTGGGGCGCGTTCGGCGCCGCCTGCGTGTGCGCGCTCGGCGCCTGGCGCCTCACCACGCGCCATCTCGGCGCGCCGCTCGCGCAAATGACCACGGCCTCCACGCGCATGGCCGCGGGCGACCTCACGGCCACGCTCGCGGTCGCCACGAACGACGATCTCGGCGACGTGCTCCAGGCGCTCAACCAGTTGCAGGCCAATCTCACGGCGATCGTGTTCGACGTGCGTTCGCAGATCGACGGCATGCTCGACGCCGCGCACGAAATCTCGAGCGGCAATCTCGATCTCTCGCGCCGCACGGAAATGCAGGCCGCATCGCTCGAAGAAACCGCGGCCACGATGGATCAACTCACGACCACCGTGCAGGCCAATGCCGAAGCCAGCGCCCGAGCGCTCGATCTCGCGCGCGACGCGCAGTCCGCCGCCGCCGAGGGCGGCTCGATCGCGGCGCAGATGGAGCGCACGATGTCGGGCATCACCGACGCTTCGCGCCGCATCAGCGACATCACCGGCGTGATCGACGGTATCGCGTTCCAGACCAATATCCTCGCGCTCAACGCCGCCGTCGAAGCCGCGCGCGCGGGCGAAGCGGGCCGCTCGTTCGCCGTGGTGGCGGGCGAGGTGCGCATGCTCGCGCAGCGCTGCGCGGCGTCGGCCAAGGAGATCAAGCAGGTCGTGGACGCCAGCGTGAACGAAATCGCCGAGGGCACGCGGCTCGTCGGCAACACGACTGCGCAGATGCGCTCGATCGACGAAGCCGTGAGCCGCGTCTCGTCGATCATCACCGAGGTCGCAAACGCGAGCGGCGAGCAGGCCGAGGGCATCCGCCAGGTCAATCAGGCCGTGGCGCATCTGGACAGCGCCACGCAGCAGAACGCCGCGCTCGTCGAACAGGCCGCCGCCACGGCGATGCGGCTCGCCGACCAAGCCGACGTGCTCGACGAAGCCGTGCGCCTCTTTACCGTCGCGGGCGCGGAAGCGGCAAAGCGCTCGAAGCACGCTCGCGCGCCCGCACGCCGCGAGAGCGTCAATCTCGCCGAAACGGCCGGGGAGATCGCAGCATAACGACCTCGGCTGCCGGTCCCAATGGTCTGAGAGATCGGCGTTAGTCCCATCTCGACAGTGCGGCGCCCGGGCGGCACCATGAAAACCGTCAGCAAGCCGTACCACGGTTTGCTGATCCGAGTAACAACGGCGTTTCAACGGCTCATCTGGCCTGCCCGGGTGAGCCGTTTTTTCTGTTGCGCCCGCCTCTCGCGTGGCATCGCTTTGCTTCGCAACCATGACAGCGGTGCAACGCGCAACGCATTTCGCATGGCCCGTTGCAGGGCGCGCAAAAACGGGCGGCGTGGCGGCGAGTCGCGTTACACTGGCTGGCCAGGGTCGCGGCACAGCGATCTCGCTGTGTGTGTCGGCGCTCACTTGCACAAACACGCCGTGCAGCCGACCCCGTACAATGGCTCGACCACCCAACGCACGAGGACAATATCAATGCGCACGACCGGGTCTTCCGGAAACATGACCCTGCTCACCGAGCATGACGACGCGACCGGACGCGAACTGCGTTCACTGCGCCTCGAATCGGCGGCCGACGGCAAAAGCCTCTTGCTGGTCGAAGTCGACGAGCGCAAGCCTGGCATCCATCGCGAAGTGCGTTACGAAATCACGCCGGCCGAGCTGATCGCGGCAATTCGCGCACAAGGTGCCGAGCTGCCCGGGGAATCACACACGCGCTAAGCGCACGGAAAAAGGCGTCACGAGCGCGGCACGCATCGTCTCGTGTGCCGCGTTCTGACGCTTTCCGCTCATTTCGCGCCCAGCGCGACCACCGCTTCTCAATCCGGCGCTTTTTTCACATGCCCGCCGCACACGGCAGGCATTCGCACGCGCTCCTACAGGGGGTCGCTTGCACGCCTACGAAATGCGTCCATAATCTTTACGTTACCCTCCTATCTTTCCCGTTCATCGCTTAAACGCGCAACGGAAGTAAGCCGATGCTACATGACCTCATCGCGCAGTACGGGCCTGCGCTGGTGTTTATCAATGTGCTCGCCGGATCGCTAGGGCTGCCCGTGCCCGCGATGCCCGCGCTCGTGTTGTTCGGCGCGATGGCGGCCATGCATCCCGGATCGATCGGCCAGCAGGTCGCGCCGGTGCTCGGGCTCGCCATTATCGCCATGCTGATCGGCGACAGCGTGTGGTTCATGGCCGGGCGCCTCTACGGCGGCAACACGCTCAAGACGCTCTGCAAACTCTCGCTTTCGCGCGACACCTGCGTAAAAAAGACCGAACGCTTTTTCGGCCGCTGGGGCGTGCGCGTGCTCGCGATCGCCAAGTTCGTGCCGGGACTGTCGCTCGTTTCCGTGCCGTTGGCCGGCGCGATGGGCGTGCCCTACCGCCAGTTCGTCGGCTTCGACGGCATCGGCGCGGCGCTGTGGTCCGGCACCGGGCTGCTTATCGGCGTGATGTTCGCACCGCAGATCGACATGATGCTCGCCGGTGCAAGCCGCCTTGGGCGCTTTGCCGCTGTCGTGGTGGTTGTGCTGCTGTTGCTCTACGCGACCTACCGTTGGCAGCGCCGCCGGCAACTCATCAAAAAGCTCGCGAGCGCACGCATCACGGTGGACGACCTCTACCGCGCAATGGGCGCCAAGCCGCCGCCCGTGGTGTTCGACATTCGTTCAGAGGAAAAGCGCAAGCTCGATCCATACATCATTCCGGGCGCGTTATTCGCCGACGAGCGCAAGCTCGACGAGATCGTCGGCAAATATCCGAACGACCAGAAGCTCGTGATCTATTGCTCGTGCCCCAATGAAATTTCCGCGGCCTGGATGGCGAAGAAGCTCGTCGAGGCCGGCTTTACCGATGTGGTGCCGCTCCTCGGCGGCCTCGACGCGTGGCGCGATGCAGGCCGCACGCTCGAGTCGCTCCAGCTGATGGCCCACGCCGAAGTCCCGGTCAACATCACGCCTAAAGCTGTCTGATCCGGGCGGCCCGCTCCCGAGCCGCCCGCACGAGGAGAACCGCCAGATGGGCACGATCACCGAAGCCGAGGTTCCGGAATCCGCGGAACTTCCTTCCGCGAGCCGCCACTCCGACACGCAGCCGCAACCCGCTGAAGCGCCGTTCTCGACGCTCTCCACGCGGCGCCACCAGATGTTCCCGCAGCTCACCGACGAAGAAGTCGCGCGCCTTGCCCGCTTCGGCGAGCAGCGCCACTATGCGGCGGGCGATCTGCTTTTTCGCACAGGCGAAACCGGTCCCGGCATGTTCGTGCTGCTCTCCGGTTCGGTCAAAGTGTTCCAGCGCGACGGGCTGGGCCGCGAGCGGCTCATCGTCGAACATGGGCGCGGGCATTTCCTCGCCGAAGTGGGCCAGCTTTCGGGCGGCCCGGCGCTCGTGGACGGTCTCGCGCTCGAACCCGTCGATGCAATCCTGATTCCGCCCGAGCAGTTGCGCGCGGCCATCGTCGCCGAAGCCGAGCTCGGCGAGCGCATCGTGCGCGCGCTGATCCTGCGCCGCGTCTCGCTAATCGAAAAGGGCGCGGGCGGCCCGATTCTCGTGGGCAAGCACGACGATCCCTCACTTGTTTCGCTGCAAGGCTTTCTCTCGCGCAACGGCCATCCGTATTCGGTGGTCGACGAGCGCGACGAAGGCATGCTCTGCGTAGTCGAGCGTTTCGCCGCGCGCTGCGAGGACCTGCCGCTCGTGATCTGCCCCGACGGCTCGGTGCTGCGCCATCCCAGCGCGCCCGAACTGGCCACGTGTCTGGGCATCCTGCCCGAGCTCGACGGCCAGCGCGTCTACGACGTCGCCGTGGTGGGCGCGGGGCCGGCCGGTCTCGCCACCGCGGTGTACGCCGCCTCCGAGGGCCTTTCGGTGATCGTGCTCGATTCGCGCGCGCCGGGCGGCCAGGCGGGCGCAAGCTCGCGCATCGAAAACTACCTGGGCTTTCCCACCGGCATCTCGGGCCAGGCGCTCGCGGGCCGCGCGTTCGTGCAGGCGCAGAAGTTCGGCGCGCACGTGGCCATTCCGGTCACGGTGCGCAGGCTGTTCTGCGATGAGGAACCGCGCCGGCTCGAAACCTGCAGCGGCGACGTGCGCGCGCATACCGTGGTGATCGCGAGCGGCGCGGTGTACCGCAAGCCCGCGATCGAGGGCATCGACCGCTATACGGGGCGCGGGATCTATTACTGGGCCTCGCCGGTCGAGGCGAAACTCTGCAAGCACGAGAACGTCGTGCTGGTAGGCGGCGGCAATTCGGCGGGCCAGGCGATCGTCTACCTCTCCACGCATGCGCGCCAGATCGACGTGCTGATCCGCAAGACCGGATTCGAATCGACGATGTCGCGCTATCTGATCGACCGGATTGCGTCGCTCGCGAACGTGCGGGTGCACGGACGCAGCGAGATCGGCGGCCTGGGCGATGACGGTGGCACGCTCACGTCGGTGCGTTTGAAGACGCCGTGCCCGGAAGGCATCGACCATTTCGATTCGCGCCACCTGTTCCTCTTTACGGGCGCCGACCCGAACACGGGCTGGCTGCGCGAGTGCGGCGTGAAGCTCGACCCGCACGGCTTCGTGCTGACGGGCGACAACGAGTCGTGCAGCCTCGCGACTTCGGTGGAGGGCGTCTACGCGATCGGCGACGCGCGCGCGGGCTCGACCAAGCGCGTGGCCGCGGCGGTGGGCGAAGGCGCGGCCGTGGTCGCGCAGATCCATCAACGGCTCGCGGCACTGCGGCCGGTGACGGTGGTTGCGGGCGTCCATGCGTGAGCGCGGTGCGAACGTTGCTGATATTGCAGAAGCGCCGAAGGTTGCCGACGCCGGTTCGCCACTAGTTCTGCCGCTCGCGGCGGCGCGCACGCTGCACCTCGCGGCGCAAGGGCTGCTCGCGCCGCCTCGCCGCAAGGCAACGCAGGACGACGTGCTCGACGCCATCCGCCGCATGGCGCAATTGCAGATCGACACGATCCATGTGGTCGCGCGCAGTCCTTATTTCGTGCTGTTCAGCCGCATTGGCGCGTTCGAGCCGGCCTGGCTCGACGCGCATCTCGCGCAAGGGCGCCTGTTCGAGTACTGGGCGCACGAGGCGTGTTTCCTGCCGATCGAAGACTACGGGCTAATGCGCCATCGCATGCTCGATCCTTCCGGCATGGGCTGGAAATACGCGGCCGAGTGGCACGACCAATACCGCGAGGAAATCGATGCGCTGCTCGAACGCATTCGCGCCGATGGCGCCGTGCGTTCCGCCGACTTTGCACGCGCCGAGGGCGACAAGGGCAACGGCTGGTGGGACTGGAAGCCGGAGAAGCGGCATCTGGAAGTGCTGTTCGCAACCGGCGCGCTGATGGTGGCCCAGCGGCACAACTTCCAGCGCGTGTACGACGTGGCCGAGCGCGTGTTGCCAAACTGGAACGACACGCGCGATCTGCCGCCGCGCGCCGAGGCGGAGCGCGAGCTGCTCTTGCGCTCCTGCCGCGCGCTCGGCGTGATCCGTGCGGACTGGGCCGCCGATTACTTCCGCCTGCCGCGCCGCCCGTACGCCGAAGCGCTGCATGCGCTCGCCGACGCGGGCGAGTTGCTGCCGGTGCGCGTGGAAGGCTGGAAGCACGACGCGTTCGTGCATCGCGAGCACGCCCCGCTCATCGACGACGCGGCGAGCGGCAAGCTCGCCTCCACCGTCACGTCCCTGCTCTCGCCTTTCGACCCGGTGGTGTGGGACCGCAAGCGCGCGCTGGCGCTATTCGACTTCGACTACGCCATGGAATGCTACGTGCCGGCTGCGAAGCGCAAGTACGGTTACTTCGTACTGCCGATCTTGAACCGCGGACGGCTTATCGGGCGTGTCGACGCCAAGGCGCATCGGGGGCAGCAGGTGTTCGAGGTGAAGTCGCTGCATCTGGAGCCCGGTGTACGCGCGAGTGGCCGTCTGGTGGCCGACTTGCGCCGGGCGCTGCAACGTTGCGCGGACTGGCACGGCACGCCGGAACTGCGCATCGGCGCCGCGCCGGACGGCCTTGCGGCCGCCCTGCTGGCTGTGTGAGCGTGCGGCTGCCGGATTGGCGAAAGCTGGTTGGCAACAGCGCAGCCGCACGCGTTGGGAAAGACTAGTGCTCCAGCTTGGCGCGCAGTTCGCGCGCCGCCTCCAGCAAACCTTCGTAGCCCGAACGCGCGTGTTGCGGCAAGTCGGGGTCGCCCACCAGCGCACCCAGCGTTTCAACGAGACTGAAGACGAGGCCCTTGGCCGCGCCCGCCGCGATCTTGCCGGATTTCACGCCTTCGTCGACGTGACTAAGGGCGGCGTTCAGACTTTCCAGATCCGGTTGCGATGAACCCTCGCCAGGCTTTTGAGCGTCCTGCTTTTGCGTGTCGTCGCTCGTCATGATGAAGTCGATCTCCCTTGGTGAGCAGTAGTCAAAAGAATCCCGCACTTTTTAATGTTATATACCCATCGGGTGCGGGCGTCCATTCGACGGCCGGCAGCGCGAGGGTCAACGCCAAGTGTGCTCCCGAATCTTCTCACCTTTGCCGCCAGCGCGCAGTGGCCTCGGGCGCGGCGGCTTGTCGCTTCGCGACGCGTGGCGGTGAGAAAACGCCTTGAAATCAGCGCTAATGTGGATTTCGCGCGATGGATTGGCGGGTGCCACGCCTCGTTTCAGACCATCGCCAGGCGTGCGCTTCGTCCTCTCCCGCAAACGCTCACCTTTGCGCTTCGATGCGTGGGTTCACGCGGCTTCGAGTGCGGCGCTCGATCCACTTTCGCTCACCGCATCGCATGCCGGTTTTGTATTTTTCCCCTGTTTTCAAGGCAGATTTGCTCGCGACGGCCTGAGCCTCATGCTCCCGCAATTCGCCGCAAGGTGCGTGAACCGGTGCAAACCTACTCACTCCCGAAAAGCCTCACCTATCAGTTGAATGTCGGTGCGAACCTGAGCGTCGGTGTCGAAGCGAGGCCTGAACGAATCGGAGCAATGCGGTATCGTATGTCGATATCTGCAGATGCCAATGCGAGGAATCACACGATGAGCTACGCAACGAACGCGCCCGCCCGCAAGGAAATCGACTCGCTCGGCGGGGCCGCCGTCGTCGAATTCGGCACCGACTGGTGCGGCTATTGCCAGGGCGCGCAACCGCTGATCGGCGCGGCGTTCGAGCGCAATCCACAGGTGCGCCGCCTGAAAGTGGAAGATGGACCGGGCCGCGCGCTAGGCCGCTCGTTTCGCGTGAAGCTCTGGCCCACGCTCATCTTCCTGCGCGACGGCGTGGAGGTCGCGCGCGTGGTGCGTCCGCAAAACGCCGCCGAACTCGACGAGGCATTCGCTTCGCTC
This sequence comes from Paraburkholderia sp. J7, assembly GCF_905220155.1. NCBI lineage: Bacteria > Pseudomonadati > Pseudomonadota > Betaproteobacteria > Burkholderiales > Burkholderiaceae > Paraburkholderia > Paraburkholderia sp. J7. The sequence goes on from NZ_CAJMYZ010000021.1 coordinate 173,092, forward strand.
GCCTAGTCTCGCGCGGCTGCCAAACACGGTCCGAACGATCCGCGCGGACCGCTCCCGAAAAACCTCACCTTTACGCGCGAGCCCGCTGAAGGCGCTCGCCGTACTCACTCCTCGAGCCCGGCGAGCAGATCGTCGATCGCGCGATACACACGCTCGACCACCTCCGGTCCCACCTCCGCCTCGAGTGCCTTGTAGCGCGCCTCCAGTTCTTTGGAAATCGCTTTCACGAGCTGATGGCTTTTCTTCGTGAGCGAGACGAGCACGCGCCGCTGGTCGTCGGCGAAACGCTCCTTCGTCACGAGACCGAGCGCCTCCATGCGCGCCAGCACGCCAGCCATGCTCGGGCTGGATATCGTGCACAGGTCGGAAATCTGCCGCGGTTCGAGCGGTCCGCTTTCGTTGAGCGCGCGTATCACGCGCCATTGCTGCTCGGTGAGGCCATGCGACGTGATGAGCGGGCGAAAGCGTTCCATCATCTTTTCGCGCGCGCGCAACAGCAGCATGGGCAGGTTGCGGTGCGCAACGCGAGTGGTCGGACGCGAGGTATCGGACATGGCGGTTTCAACAAAACAAGGAACCGGGCGCCCCAGGGGAAACCCGAAAAAATCTCATCGATGATTGACGACGGATCATAGCAAGCGCACTATCACTCACATATTAGTGTTTCTGTGAAGCGAATCCAAGCCATGTTTTCCGTTGCCGATCACCTGCTGCACGTCGAAGGCGAGGCGCTGCCACGCGACGTTGGCGCCGATGCCGTGCGCGCGTTGCTCGCCAAGGGCGCACGCTGCCGGCCGCCTGTGAGCGGCGCTGTCTACGGCACGCTGCTCAACGACCGCCACGCGCTCGAAGCGCTCGGCGACGCCGTGAACGCGCCCCCCTATAAAGCGCCGCCGCGCGCGCCCATACTCTATTTGAAGCCGCGCAATACCCACGCCGGGCATCGTGCGCGCGTGGCCGTGCCGGGCAGCGAAGGCGTGCAAGTGGGCGCGTCGCTCGGCATCGTGATTGGACGCACCGCCACACGCGTCGCCGTGCATGAAGCGTTCGATTACATCGCGGGTTATACGCTCGTGGCCGACCTGAGCGTGCCGCATGCGAGCGTCTATCGTCCTTCGGTGCGGTTTCGAGCGCGCGACAACTTCTGCGTGATCGGCCCTGCCGTGGTCGCGCGCCGTCATGTGGCCGATCCCGATCAGCTTGTCATTGCCGTGAACGTAGAAGGCGGCGCCGCCTTCAATGCGACTACGGCTACGAACGTTCGAGGCGTCGCCCAGTTGCTCGCCGACGTCACCGACTTCATGACGCTCGCCCCTGGCGACGTCATCACGCTCGGCGTGCCACATGGTGCACCTGTGGCTCAGTCCGGTGCGCGCGCAACCATCGTCATGGGTGACTGGGCGCCGCTCGCAATCGAATTCGTCTCGGCAGGCGTGGCGCCGGGAGAACAGCCATGATGCGCGGACGCGTTGCCTACGCAGGCGCGATACACGAAGCCACACCCGAAGGCAGCCGCGTGCGGCTCGCCGACGGCCGCGTGCGCGAGGAGCATGAAGTCGTGTGGCTCGCGCCGTTCGAGCCCGGCACGATCTTCGCGCTCGGCCTCAATTACGCGGAACACGCGAAGGAGCTGCAGTTCTCGAAGCAGGAGGAGCCGCTCGTGTTCCTCAAGGGGCCGGGCAGCGTGATCGGCCATCGCGGCATCACGCGCCGCCCCGTCGACGTCACGTTCATGCACTACGAGTGCGAGCTTGCTGTCGTAATCGGCCGCACGGCACAGAACGTAAAACGCGAGGAAGCCATGCAGTACGTGGCCGGCTACACGATCGCGAACGACTACGCGATCCGCGACTATCTGGAGAATTACTACCGCCCGAACCTGCGCGTGAAGAACCGCGACGGCGGCACCGTGCTCGGGCCCTGGTTCGTCGAAGCGGGCGACATCGCCGACGTCAACGCGCTCGGCCTGCGCACCTACGTGAATGGCGAACTCAAGCAGAACGGCAACACGCGCGATTTCGTCACCGGCATTGCGGAACTCATCGAGTATTTGAGCGGCTTCATGACGCTCGCGCCCGGCGATGTCATTCTGACCGGCACGCCCGAAGGCGTCGTCAACGTGAATGCAGGCGACGAAGTGGTGTGCGAGATCGACGGCCTGGGCCGTCTGGTCAATACCATCGCGAGCGATGCCGATTACGGGCGCTGATCCGGCAACGAATCGAACTCTGGACTTGTTAGACATGCGAATCGAACATCTGATCAACGGCCGCGCGCACGCAGGGCGCGACTATTTCGAAACCGTGAATCCGGCGAACCAGGACGTGCTCGCGGATGTCGCGCGCGGCGGCGCGGAGGAAGTCGACCTCGCGGTGCGCGCCGCGAAAGCCGCCTTTCCGGCGTGGGCCGCAAAACCTGCCGCCGAGCGCGCGAAGGCCATTCGCAAGCTTGGCGAGCTGATTGCGAAGAACGTGCCGGAGATCGCGCAAACCGAAACGAAAGACACGGGTCAGACCATTTCGCAAACGGGCAAGCAGTTGGTGCCGCGCGCAGCCGACAACTTCAGCTACTTCGCCGAAGTCTGCACCGCCGTGGACGGCCACACGTATCCCACGTCCACGCACCTGAACTACACGCTGTTTCATCCCGTGGGCGTATGCGCGCTCATCTCGCCCTGGAACGTGCCGTTCATGACCGCCACGTGGAAGGTCGCGCCCTGCCTCGCATTCGGCAACACGGCCGTGCTGAAGATGAGCGAGCTGTCACCGCTCACGGCCTCGATGCTCGGCCAGCTCGCGCTCGACGCGGGCATTCCGGCGGGTGTGCTCAATATCGTGCACGGCTATGGCAAGGAAGCGGGAGAGCCGCTCGTCGCGCATCCCGACGTACGCGCGGTTTCGTTCACGGGCTCCACAGCTACGGGCAACCGCATCGTGCAGGCAGCGGGCCTCAAAAAGTTTTCGATGGAGCTGGGCGGCAAGTCGCCGTTCGTAATCTTCGACGACGCCGATTTCGAACGCGCGCTCGACGCCGCCGTGTTCATGATCTTCTCGAACAACGGCGAGCGTTGCACAGCCGGCTCGCGCATTCTCGTGCAGCGCTCGATCTACGCGACGTTCGCGCAGCGCTTCATCGAGCGCGCAAAGCGCATCACTGTGGGTGATCCGCTCGACGAGAAAACCATCGTCGGCCCGATGATCAGCCAGGGCCATCTCGCGAAGGTGCGCACCTATATCGAACTCGGACCGAAGGAAGGCGCCACGCTCGCGTGCGGCGGCCTCGACGCGCCCGCGCTGCCCGACGCTGTCAAGAACGGAAACTTCGTTCAGCCAACCGTGTTCGTCGACGTCGACAACCGCATGCGCATCGCACAGGAGGAAATCTTCGGACCGGTCGCGTGCCTGATTCCCTTCGACGACGAAGCCGACGCGATCCGTCTTTCCAACGACATCGCCTATGGCCTCTCCAGCTACGTGTGGACTGAGAACACGGGTCGCGCATTGCGCGTGGCGGCCGCCGTCGAAGCCGGCATGTGCTTCGTGAACAGCCAGAACGTCCGCGACCTGCGCCAGCCGTTCGGCGGCACGAAGGCTTCGGGCGTGGGCCGCGAAGGCGGCACATGGAGCTATGAAGTGTTCCTCGAGCCGAAGAACGTGTGTGTGTCGCTCGGATCGCATCACATTCCGCACTGGGGCGTGTAATGGGCAAACTCGCGCTCGCCGCGAAGGTCACGCACGTGCCTTCGCTGTACCTTTCCGAACTGGACGGCCCGCACAAGGGCTGCCGCCAGGCCGCCATCGACGGTCACCACGAGATCGGCCGGCGCTGCCGCGAGCTTGGCGTTGACACGATCGTCGTGTTCGATGTGCACTGGCTCGTCAACAGCGAGTACCACATCAACTGTGCGCCGCGCTTCGAAGGCATCTACACGAGCAACGAGTTGCCGCATTTCATCAAGAACATGCCGTACGCGTACCCCGGCAATCCGCAGCTTGGTCACCTGATCGCCGATGTCGCGAACGAAATGGGTGTGAAGACCCGCGCACATAGCGAAACGACGCTCGACCTCGAATACGGCACGCTCGTGCCCATGCGCTACATGAACGGCGACCAGCATTTCCGCACCGTCTCGGTGGCGGGCTGGTGCATGTGGCACGACCTCGCCACGAGCGCGCGCTTCGGCTTGGCCGTGCGCCGCGCGATCGAGGAGCGTTACGACGGCACGGTGGCGATACTCGCGAGCGGGTCGCTGAGTCACCACTTCGCCAATAACGGCACGGCCGAGCAATTCATGCACAAGGTCTGGGACCCGTTCCTCGAAGCGACCGATCGAAACGTTGTGGCGATGTGGGAGCGCGGCGACTGGAAGACCTTTTGCGACATGCTGCCGATGTACAACGAAAAGTGTTGGGGCGAAGGCGGCATGCACGACACGGCCATGCTGCTCGGCGCGCTTGGCTGGGACCGCTACGAAGGCCGCGCGGAAGTCGTCACGCCATACTTCGGCAGCTCGGGCACCGGGCAGATCAACGCGATCCTGCCCGTCACGCCCTTGCCGGTCTGAACAACGGAGCAAGCGATGCCCCATCTCACGCTCGAATACAGCGCCAATCTCGCCGACGCGAGCAACATCGGTCAGCTCTGCGAAGCGCTAGCCCATGTGCTCGACGCTCAACGCGACGAAACCGGCGCACGCGTCTACCCACGTGGCGGTATTCGCACGCGCGCGCTGCGTTGCGAACAGTACTTCGTTGCCGATGGCAATCCCGGGAATGCCTTCCTGCATGGCTGCCTGAAGATCGGTGCGGGCCGCTCGCAAGCCGTGCGGCGGGCGACCGGCGAGGCGCTCTTCGAAGCGATCAAGCAGCACTTCGCACAAGCCTTCGCTTCGCACGGCCTCGCGCTTTCGCTTGAAATCGTCGAGTTCAGCGAGGAAGGCGCGTGGAAGCACAACAACCTGCACGCCCGGCTCAAAACCTGAGCGCACGCGCGCACTGGAATTCATGATGCTAGATCAGCAAACCATCCGCGAGCTGGCCACGCAGCTCGACGAAGCGGAACGCACGCGCACGCAGCTGAGGCATTTTTCGCGCTCGCATCCGGACATGACGATCGACGACGGCTATGCGATCCAGCGCGAGTGGGTCAAACTCAAGCTCGCGGCAGGCCACACGATCAAGGGCCGCAAGATCGGCCTCACGTCGCGCGCCATGCAGCGCGCATCGCAGATCGACGAGCCCGACTACGCACCGCTGCTCGACAGCATGTTCATCGCCGCAGGCAGCGATATTCGCGCGGACCGTTTCATCGCGCCGCGTGTGGAGGTGGAACTGGCGTTCGTATTGAGCCGGCCGCTGCAAGGACCCGACGTCACGCTCTTCGACGTGCTCGACGCGACGGCCTATGTCACACCGGCCATCGAGATCATCGACGCGCGCATCGAGCAGTTCGACCGTGACACCAAGGCGCCGCGCAAGGTCTTCGACACGATTTCCGACTTTGCGGCCAACGCTGGCGTCGTGCTGGGCGGCCGCCCGGTCAGGCCGCTCGACGTGGACCTGCGCTGGGTCGGCGCGCTGCTTTACAAGAACGGCGCCGTGGAGGAAAGCGGACTCGCGGCGGCGGTGCTCAACCATCCGGCCACGGGCGTCGCCTGGCTTGCCAACAAGCTCGCGCGTCACGATGAGCGTCTCGAAGCCGGCGACGTGATTCTGAGCGGCTCATTCACGGCCCCGATTCCCGCCCGCGCGGGCGATACGTTCCATGCCGATTACGGCCCGCTCGGCGGCATCGGCTTCAATTTCGCCTGATCAGGATTCCATAGCAATGTCCGCACCCACCAACCCTTTCAAGCGGGCGCTCGCGCAGGGCAGCCCGCAAATCGGCCTGTGGGCTGCGCTGGCCGACTCGTACGTGACCGAGCTGCTCGCGAACACGGGTTTCGACTGGCTCCTGATCGACGGTGAGCACGCGCCCAACGATCTGCGCAGCACGCTCGCGCAACTCCAGGCCGTCGCGCCCTACCCCACGCACCCGATCGTGCGGCCCGTGCGCAACGACGCCGCCATCATCAAGCAACTGCTCGACATCGGCACGCAAACGCTGCTCGTACCGATGATCGAGAACGCAGACGAGGCACGCGCCGCCGTGGCCGCGACGCGCTATCCGCCGCACGGCGTGCGCGGCGTAGGCAGCGCGCTTGCGCGCGCTTCGCGCTGGAACGGTTCCGCCGATTATCTGCATCACGCTGCAGAAGAACTGTGCGTGCTGGTCCAGGTGGAGACGGCAAGCGCACTCGCGCAGCTCGAGGCAATCGCGCACGTGGAAGGCGTGGACGGCGTGTTCTTCGGCCCCGCGGACTTGAGCGCTTCGATGGGCCTGCTCGGCCAGCCGGGCTCGCCACAGGTGCGCGCAGCAATCTGCAAGGGTATCCGCACCGTGCGCGCGCAAGGCAAGGGCGCGGGCGTGCTCGCGGCCGATCCGGTCATTGCGAACGAGTATCTCGAAGCGGGTGCGACGTTCGTTGCCGTGGGCAGCGACGTGTCGTTGCTTGCGCGCAGCGCGAGTGAACTCGCCGCGAAATTCCGCCAGCCTGCGGCGCGCGGCTAGCGCGCTTCATTCGCCTGCTTCACTCGCCCTCTTCCCCGCTCGCCACGAGCTTGGCCAGCACGCCCGCCAGCACTTCGCGTTCGTGCTCGCTCAGCGTGGCGAGAATCGCGTCGTTCGTCGCCTTCGAGATTGTCGCCGCGCGCCGGTAGGTGCTGCGCCCCTGTGCGGTGAGCGCCACGAGCACGCCGCGCGCGTCCGCCTCGTTCGAAGTCTTGACGAGCAGGCCCTTGCGTTCGAGCACGTCGGTGGCGCGGCTCGCCTGGCTGCGGTCGAGATTCGACACGCGCCCGAGATCCGACACCGACAACGATCCGAACGCGCCCACGCTGAGCAGCAGCCGCGCCTCCGTGAGCGAGAGCGAAAGCGCTGCCTCGAACGCGTCGCTCATCGTGCGGTCGGTCTGTTTCTTGAGCACATGGAGCCGGTAGGTGAACAGCTCCGCAATGTTGAACTTCCCCGTCATTCGTCTTCTCGCCTGGTTTTCACCGGCCGCGAAATGCGGCCACGACATCAGGATAGCATCGATAAAAGCCCTTTTCTGCAGGCATTTCACGGAAAAATTGATGCTTGCACACGCATTTATTTGCGCGTAGGATCGGCGTGATCAGAGCCAGCCATGAGGAGACGTTCATGAATGAAAACATCCAGCGCTCGCGCCCCGAATGGTGCGACCCCACGGAATGGGAAACGCGCGTACAGCTTGCCGCCGTCTATCGCGTGTTTCATCTCATGGGCTGGACCGAACTGATCTTCAACCACATTACGCTGCGCGTGCCCGGGCCGCACAAACATTTCCTCATCAACCCGTTCGGGCTCACGTATGACGAAATCAAGGCCTCGAATCTCGTCAAGATCGATCTCGAAGGTAACGTCCTGAGCCCGAGCGAGTATCCGATCAACCCGGCCGGCTTCGTGATCCACAGCGCCATTCATGCAAACGTGGAAGACGCGCATTGCGTCATGCATACGCACACCACGGCCGGGCTCGCGGTGGCGTGCATGGAAGGCGGTCTCGCGTATACGAACTTCTATTCCGCGCAGTTGCACGACATGGTCGCGTATCACGACTTCGAAGGCATCACCGTGCACGCCGAAGAAAAATCGCGCATTCTGAAGTCAATGGGCGACAAGCGGCTGCTCATCCTGCGCAACCACGGGCTGCTCTCGCATGGCGTGACGCTTGCGCACGCGTTCGCGCTGCTATGGACGCTCAATCGCGCGTGCGAAGTGCAAGTCGTGACCGATTCGATGCGCGGGCAGGCGCTGCCGATCGCACCCGCCATTACCGAACGTGCGACGCGCGACGCGCTGCAGTTCTCGCCCGCCCATGGCGCGGGCCAGAACGTGCTCGACGCACTGATTCGTCGTGTCACGCGCATCGACCCCTCATATCAGGAGTGAAAGGTTGAACACCCCGAATCAAAAGATCACTGTCGTCGGTGGCGGCGCAATTGGCGGCCTGATCGCGGCGCGTCTTGCGCGTGCGGGCATCGCCGTGAATCTGCTCGCGCGCGGCGCGCATCTCGAAGCGATCCGCCGCGACGGTCTCACGGTCATTGAAGGCGACACGCGCTACACGCAATCCGTCAACGCCACCAGCGACGCCGCCTCGCTCGGCGCGCAAGACCTCATTTTCATTTGCCTGAAGGGCCAGGCGCTCGCGCAGTCGGCGGCTTCGCTCGCGCCGCTCGTGGGTCCGCACACGCATATCGTCTCGGCGATGAACGGCGTGCCCTGGTGGTTCCTGCACGGATTCGGCGGCACGCACGCGAACGGCCGGCTCGAAGCGGTCGATCCAGGCGGCGTCGTGTCAGCGGCGTTGCCGCCTGCGCACGCTTCGGGCTGCGTCGTGCATCTGTCGTCGTCGATTGCGGGGCCGGGCGTGATTCGCAAAGGCGGCGGCAATCATTTGATCGTCGGTGAAGGCTCGGCGCCCATGGCCGCGCGTGCGCGGGAGGCGCGCGAGTTGCTCGCGCGCGCTGGCTTCGAGGTCACGAAAGCCGCGCCCATTCAAGCCGATATCTGGGCGAAGCTCTGGGGCAACATGACGATGAACCCCATCAGCGCGCTCACGCGATCGACCGCCGACGTCATTCTCGACGACCCGCTCACGGCGCAGCTCGTGAGCGCGGTCATGGCCGAAGCGCGCGCGCTTGGCGAAGCGCTCGGCATTCGTCTCGCGATGACCATCGAGGAGCGCAACGGGATCACGCGCAAACTAGGTGCGTTCAAGACCTCGATGCTGCAAGACGTGGAGGCGGGCCGCTCGCTCGAAGTCGATGCGCTCGTCGGCGCGCCGTATGAACTGGCGCAGCGCGTGGGCATCGCGGCGCCGTCGCTCGGCCTGCTGTATGGTCTTGCGCGCCAGCTCGATTCGAATCTCGAAGCGGCGCGCCGGGCAAGCTAGCATCAATCCTCGAGCGGCTTGCCCGTGAGGTCGCGAATGAACGGCAGCGCAAGGCACGAGATCGCCACGCACGCCATCACGTACCACGCGGGCGCGAGCAGATTGCCCGTGGTCTTGACGAGCCAGGTGGCAACGGTCTGCGCGAAACCGCCGAAAATCGCCACGCCGATGCCATAGACAATCGCCATGCCCGTCGCGCGCACGGCGCGCGGGAACATCTCAGGCAGCATCGTGATGGAAGGTGCGGCCTGCAGCGCGAGCAGCACGCTCAGGCCGCCCACGGTAATCAGGAGACGCGTGGCGTCCGGCTCACTCGTCAGCCAGAGAAACGCCGGATAGATCAGCAGCAACACGCCCACGCGCGGCCAGAAGATCAGCGTACGGCGGCTGAAACGATCGCACAGCATCCCCGAGAGCGGTCCCACCACGAAAGTCACGACGCCCGAGACCAGCCCCGCCAGCAACGCCGTGGGCGCGGGCACCTTCAATTCGTGAATCGCATAGGTCGGCATATAGAACGTGACGACATAGGCCGTGACCGTGGAGCCGATCGTCAGCAGGATGCCGAGCGCCGCGCGCCGCCAGTGGTCGCGCACCACGGTGAGCACTGGCATGCGCACCACGCTCGCCTGCTCCGGCAACTGCTCGTCGAGGCGCCGGCGAATCCACATGCCGATCGGCGCGATCGCCACACCCATGAGAAAGGGCACGCGCCAGCCCCAGGCGAGCAGCATGTCGGGCGTGAGGAAGGTCGTCAGGAGTCCTGCCATCAGCGCACCGAGCGAAACGCCGATCCCCTGGCTCGCAAACTGGAAACTGCCGAGCAGCCCGCGATTGACTGGCGTACCCGCCTCGATCAGCAGCGTGGTGGAGGCGCCCACTTCGCCGCCCGCGGAAAAGCCCTGCAGCAACCGCGCGAACACGATCAACACCGGCGCGGCCACGCCGATCTGCGCGTAGGTGGGAGCCAGGCCGATCAACATGCACCCCAGCGCCATCATGAAAATCGTGAGCGTCATGGCAGGCTTGCGGCCGGCGCGGTCGGCGTAGGCGCCAATCACGATGCCGCCCAGCGGCCGCATGACGAAGCCCACACCGAAGGTCGCCACCGAGGCCAGCAACTGCCCGTAGCTCGACATGGTGGGAAAGAACAGCTTGCCGATGGTCAGCGCGAAGAAGCTGTAGACGGTGAAATCGAAGAATTCGAGCGCATTGCCGATCGTCGCGGCGACGATCAACTGCGTGCGGCTCAGTTTGCCCTTGCGCACTCCGGTCATGCTGACGCTGTTCATGGCTCTCCTCGTCGGCCTCTGGCGGGCCTGGATGGTGGACCATGCAACGTTAGCATTCGCCCGGGCGCACGCGCCACTGATCAAAACCCGCGGAGGCGGCGGCATCCATCTGCCGATGAAGCGTCCCTGATATCGGCGCCCGGCGTGCGCGCGTCATCCGCGTTCGTAAGGTAAAAGAGGCATACTCCCGCAATAGTCAGCACTCTCGTTGCGCGCGCCGCGCCGTTTTTTTGCGGTTCCGCAAACGCCATGTGGCCCACCCACGCATAAAGTGGGCACCAAAATTGCGGCAGCGCGTCGAACGTTCCGGCGAATCGGGCGACGGCAAGCTGTGCGCCACGCCAAAGCGCTTCCTGCCGCGCGTTTCGTCCCCGCTGTCTTTTCAATCTGCCGCCACTGATGGGTCGCCGCAGTCGCGCCCTGTATGCCAATGACAAGGATGTCCCTTTCTTTTGCCTTTCGGTCCGCGCGCATTTCGCGCCCGCGTGCCCTCTTCGCTGTACTCGCTGTTTTATCCGGTCTGATGCTCGCGCTCGGCGCGTCTGCCGCATCAGCAGCGACACCGGCCAGCCTTGCTGAAGCGCTCAAGCCCGGCGCGAGCCCGGCGCATCCCGCCCAGCCTGCCGCGCCCACGCCCGACGCCAACACAAGCACCCCCGCCGCACCCGTTGCGCTCACGCCTGCCCAGGCGCAAGCCGCCCTCAAGGTTCTCGACGATCCCGTGCAGCGCGGCCACATGGAAGACACGCTGCGCGCCATCGCCGCCGCCGGTGCGCTGGCCGTGCCCGCCTCGGCTAGCACGCCGGCCAGTGCGCCCGCCGCGGCCTCCGGTGCGTCGGCGGCCACACCGGCTTCCGCGCCGCTCGCAGGCGCGCTGCGCACCAACGGTCTCGTCGTGCAGATCGCCGACAACGCCGCGCACGGCGCGCGCATTGCCGGCCAGCATCTGAACCATACGTTCTCGACACTGCTGGGACTCTGGTCCACGCGCAACTGGTGGCAGGACCATCTGAACACGCCGCAAGGCCATGCACTGCTGCTCGCCCTGCTGCGCGTGCTGCTGCTTACGCTCGTGCCCGCGCTCGCGCTCGCCACGGTGCTGCGCCGCGTCATCGCCACGCCGGAGCGCGCCATTGCCGCGCATCAGGCAGCCAAACAGCGCGAGGAGGCCGCCCTCGCGCAAGACGGCACGCCAACGCCGCAGCAGCCAACGCCCGAAGCGACGGGCACGCGTGTCGCGCTTGCCGCACAAGCGAAAGCCGCCGATGCGCAAGCCGAGGCGCAGGACGAAGCGCTGCGCGAAGCCGCCGGCATGCAACCGGCCGATGGCAAGAACGATCAGGATAGCGATCCAAACGCCGGCCCCAACGCGAACGCGAGCGCCAACGCAACAGCGCGCGCCACGGTGGTCGCGGCGCAAGCCGGGGACAACGCCAACGCCTCGCCGAAAACCGCCGCCGATCGCGCGAAAGAGGCGTACCACGCGCTGCGTGGCGCGCATCACTGGCGCCTCTTGCAGCGTTTGCCGGGCGCGTTGCTCGTGATGCTGCTCGAAGTCGTGCCCGTGGTCGCGTTCGGCCTGTGCGCCGCGGCCGTGCTCTCGTTCTTCGGTCCCAATGACGCCGCGCCTGCCGAAGCGGTCGGCCATATCGTCGATACCTATGTGATCTGCCGCATCGTCGCCATATTCGGCAAGCTGCTGTTCTCGCCCGACGCGGCCGCGCTGCGCCTCGTGCCGCTCCCCGACGACTGGGCCGCCTACGCGCAGCGCTGGCTCGTGCGCCTCGTCGTGATCGGCGGGGTGGGCGGCGCAATTGGCGGCGCGGTGTCGCTCGGCATGACCGAGGACGCGCATGTCGCGCTCGTGAAGCTTGTCACGCTGATCGGCCACCTCGCGCTCGCCGTGATGATCCTGCAACTGCGCCGCCCCGTGGCCGACGCCATTCGCAACGCCGCCGCGCAACACGGTTCGTATGCGTGGTTCCTGCAGTGGTTCGCCGACATCTGGGTCGGCGTGGCGCTCTTCTTCGTCGTCGCGCTGTGGTTCGTCTGGGCGCTCGATTTGCGCGGCGGCTATGCCGCGCTGGTGCGCTCGGGCGGACTCTCGCTCATCATCATGCTCGCCGGACGCATGTGTGCGATCGTCGTGCTGGGCGCTTTGAGCCGGCTCTTCGGCGTGCGCGAAGACATCGGCAACATGAGCTTCGGGCAGCGTCGCGCCTACCGCTATTACCCGGCGCTGCGGCGCATCGTCATTGCCGCGATCTGGCTCGTGACGATCGACCTGGTGCTGGACGCCTGGGGCGTGCGCCCCGCACGCATTCTCGCGCTCGCGCCCATCGGGCATCTGCTCGGCTCCGCACTGCTCACGATCGCCGTCGCCATCGTGGCCGCCGTCGCGATCTGGGAGGTCGCGAACGGCGCGGCCGAGCGTCGCCTGAACGCGTGGACCGACGCCGGCGACTTCGTGCGCGCCGCGCGCCTGCGCACGCTCCTGCCGATGTTCCGCACCACGCTGTTCGTCTCGATCCTCATCATCGTCGGGCTTACCGCGCTCTCGCAGCTCGGCGTGAATACCGCGCCGCTCATCGCGGGCGCGAGCATCTTCGGCGTGGCGCTCGGCTTTGGCTCGCAAAAGCTCGTGCAGGACTTCATCACCGGCATCTTCCTGTTGACGGAAAACGCCATGCAGGTGGGCGACTGGGTGACGGTGGCAGGCGTTTCGGGCACCGTCGAGTTTCTCTCGATCCGCACCGTGCGCCTGCGCGGCGGCGACGGCTCGCTCTACACCGTACCGTTCAGCTCGGTCACGACCGTGAACAACACGAATCGCGGCATCGGCAACGCGGCGGTGAAGGTGCAGATCGCGCATGGCGCGGATCTGCAGCGCGCGATCGACACGCTGAAGGAAATCGGCGCCGAGATCCGCCAGGAAGACGCGTTCAAGAACGGCATTCTCAGCGACTTCGCGTACTGGGGCGTCGATCAGGTGGATGGCGCGGCCGTGACGCTCGCCGGGCAGATTCAGTGCAAGGACTCGGCGCGCTGGGGCGTGCAGCGCGAGTTCAACAAGCGCGTGTTGCTGCGCTTCACGGAGCGCGGCATCGAGCTGGCGAATCCGCAGCGCAGCTTCCTCGTGGGCATGTCGCACGATGACGATGTCGAAGGGCGCACGTATGGCGACGAGCACGACGACGACGCCAGCGATGATGCCAACGTCGATCGCTCGCGGGCACAACAATCGCGCGGCGCTTCGAAAGCCGCTTCACCAGGGGGCAAGCCGCGCACTGGCCGCACCGGTGCTTCGGGTGACGGTCACGGGTCGTCGAGCGGCAAGCCGAATTGATGCGCGAATTGAAGCGCTGACCTCGCAGCCGGTGCGCGGCTCTGGCGCGCCGGCCTCACCCTTCGTTTCGCACCGCGAAGCTCCCGAAAAAGCTCACCAATACGATGCAAGCCGCGCCGCGACGCAACGCTGACGGCGTAAAGTTCTCCGTCTAATCAAGGGTCTGCGCGCGGTGACAGGGTGCGCCGCACGCGCGGCGCGGTGAGTCCCGAAGAAGCTCACCTTTTCAGTTCCCGGCCACGAACCGGAGCCCACACGAGGCTCCCGATATAATCAACGCGCCATTCAACGAGGACTTCTCATGAAATCACTGATTGCCCTGGTCGCCGCTGCCACCGTTGCAACGACCGCGTTCGCCGCCAACACAATCGACAAATTGCCGTCGGGCGTCGTCGTCGAACACCTCAAGCAAGGCACCGGTCCGCAACCCGCCGCCACCGACGTCGTGCGCGTGAACTATCGCGGCACGCTCGCGAACGGCACCGAATTCGACAGCTCCGACAAGCATGGCGGCCCGGCGAGCTTCCCGCTCAATCGCGTGATTCCTTGCTGGACGCAAGGCGTGCAGAAGATGAAGGTCGGCGGCAAGGCGAAGCTGACCTGCCCGGCGGCGACCGCTTACGGCGATCGCGCCGTCGGCCCGATTCCGCCGAACAGCGACCTCACGTTCGAGATCGAACTGCTCGGCATCGGGCAGCAATAAGGCCAGCCGATTCTGCAGGCGAAAAAAACGGGCGGTTAAACCGCCCGTTTTTGCTTTTGCGAGGACCAGGCCTTATGCCTCGACGTCCTCGAGACTGAAGATCTCAGTCTGGTCGTTATACGAAAACACCTCGCCATAACGGGCCCATTCGACCACGGTATCGAGCGTTTCTTCCGCGGCGACATCGGAAAGCACGTCCTCCAGCTCCTGTTCGAAGCGCACGCGCGGCGCGCGATGGCCAGGCCGCTCGTCGAGCACCTTCTTGATGCGCGCCGCAAGCGGCACGTTGCGCAGCAGGTGATCGGCGAACATGAGCTTGCGCGCCTGCGTGCCCATCTCCGCAAACACGCGCGCGGGCGGCGTGAGCAGCACATCGCCTTCGCGCACGTCGGCAAAGCCGAGCTGCTGCAGCATTTCCACGATCGGGAACAGGTCATCCACTTCCAGATGCAGCGAGCGCGCGATTTCCGGCATGTCGGCGCGGCCGTGATACGGCGCGGCCGCCAGCGTCTCGATCAGACCGGCCATGATGTTGGTCGACACGTCCGGCAAGCGGCTGCCCACTTCGAGACGGCGATGCGTGGCCTCGGCGGCTTCGCGCGCGGTCATCTTCGCGTAGATGTCGTCAACGAGTTTGCGGAAGGCGGGGTCGAGCCGGTTACGCGGATGCTTGAACGGCACCTTGATTTCAGCCGACACGCGCCCCGGGTTCGACGAGAGCACGAGAATGCGGTCGCACATGAACACCGCTTCCTCGATGTTGTGCGTGACGATCAGCACCGACTTGATCGGCAGGCGACCTTGCGTCCACAGGTCGAGCAGGTCGGTACGCAGCGTTTCGGCCGTCAGCACGTCGAGCGCGGAGAACGGCTCGTCCATGAGCAGCAGCGTCGGGTCGACCACGAGCGCGCGCGCAAAACCCACGCGCTGACGCATGCCGCCCGAAAGCTCGCGCGGATAGGCGTTTTCGAAGCCGTCCAGACCGATCAGGTCGATCGCCGCCAGCGCGCGCTCTCGGCGCTCGCGCGCGCCCACGCCTTGCGCCTCCAGACCCGCTTCCACGTTCTGCAGCACGGTGAGCCACGGGAACAGCGCGAAGGTCTGGAACACCATCGACACGCCTTCGGCCGGCCCTTCGAGCCGCTTGCCGAGCCAGTTCACCTCGCCTTCGGTCGGCTCGATGAGCCCGGAGATGATGCGCAGCAACGTGGACTTGCCCGAGCCGGAACGGCCCAGCAAGCCAACGATCTCGCCCTCGCGCAGCGTGAGGTTCACGTCGTCGAGCACGAGGCGCTCGTCCTCTTTCTTCGCGAAACCGCGCGAAACATGCTTGACGGCGAGCACTTCCTGGCCGGGGGCGGGCCGCATCGGCAGCAGGTCGGATGAGACGATTTTCGGATTCAGCATGATGTCACTCCATCTCAATCGAGGCGCAGCCGGGACTCGGCGTACGTGTACAGCGGACGCCAGAGCACGCGGTTGAACAGCGTAACGAACAGGGACATCATCGCGATGCCCAGAATGATCTTCGGGAAGTCGCCAGCGGCGGTCGTTTGCGCGATGTAGGAGCCAAGGCCGTGCGCCACGACCTTCGTGTCGCCCCACTGCACGAACTCGGAGACGATGCTCGCGTTCCATGCGCCACCGGAAGCCGTAATCGCGCCCGTGATGTAGTACGGGAAAATGCCCGGCAGCATGGCTTTCTTCCACCATTGCCAGCCGCGAATGCGGAAGTTCGTGGCCGCTTCCTTGTAATCGTTCGGATAGGCGCTCGCGCCTGCGATCACGTTGAAGAGGATGTACCACTGCGTGCCGAGCACGATGAGCGGCGAGAGCCAGATGTCCGGGTTCAGGTGAAAGCGCACGATCACGATCACGAACACCGGGAACAGCAGATTGGCCGGGAACGCCGCGAGGAACTGCGCGAGCGGCTGGACCTTCTCGGCGAGCGCGGGGCGCAGGCCGATCAGCACACCGAGCGGCACCCAGATCACCGAGGCGATGGCGATCAGCAGCATCACACGCAAGAGCGTGATGAGCCCGAGCACGAACACGTGCCAGACTTCATCGAGCGTCACGCCCGTGCGCACATACGCCACCACGTGCCACACCACGAACACGGTCAGCGCGATCACGATCACGGCCCACACGATGTCGCCAAGACGCGAGCGCTTGCTGATCGTGGTGACGACGGGCAGCGACTTCGGCAGTTGCACGCGCAACGGAATGCGCGCGAGCGTGGCGAGCATGAAGCCCATCGGCACGAGCAGGCGGTGAATGAGGCGCGTGCGGCGAATGAGGTCGAGCAGCCACGACTCCGGCGCGTCGCCCGAGCTCGTGTTCTCCATGCGGAACTTGTCGGCCCACGCCACCAGCGGGCGGAACAGGAACTGGTCGTACGCGAGAATCACGACGATCATCGCGAGAATCACCCAGCCCACCGCGTGCAGATTCTTTTCCGCGATCGCCTGGGCAAGATACGCGCCAAC
>NZ_CAJMYZ010000022.1:0-180474 GCF_905220155.1 Paraburkholderia sp. J7
GAGGATGACCAGTTGCGGCTGTTCCTTGTCGACCAGCGCCTTCAGCAGCTTGGCGACAGCCAGCGGCTGCAGGTCTTCGTTCGACTCGATGAGGATCGCGCGGTCCGCGCCGATGGCCAGCGCCGTGCGCAGCGTTTCCTGCGCTTGCGTCACGCCCGCGGAAACGGCGATAACTTCCGTCGCCACGCCCGCTTCCTTCAGACGCACCGCTTCTTCCACAGCGATTTCGTCGAACGGGTTCATCGACATCTTCACGTTGGCGATGTCGACGCCCGTGCCATCCGACTTCACACGAACCTTCACGTTGTAATCGACTACGCGTTTGACTGGCACAAGGACTTTCATTCACATGCTCCGAAGTTACGAATACGTCAACCTGGCGGACATTATAGCGATAGCCCTGTCGGGCCGATCTGCCACCAGCAATTTTCACGAACCACCGCTGCCGCACCCCCTGCTTCACTCCGGCCATCAGTAGCGAACGATCGTGCGATTTTACGGTGGAAAAAACCCGGGCATCAAGCCCGGGCGCCGAAAAATATCTCTAATTTCACGGCCTGGAGGGGGCTTACCAGGAGGTGATAACCGCCCCGCCGAACTTCGTTTCAATGTACTGCTTCACTTCCGGCGAGTGGTACGCGGCGATCAGTTTGGCCACCCAGGGCTTGTTGCGATCGGCTTCGCGGATCGCGAGGATATTCACGTAAGGCCCCTTCGGGTCTTCGATTGCGATCGCGTCCTGTTTCGGCTTCAGGCCCGCTTCCATCGCGAAGTTGGTGTTGATCGCGGCGGCGTCCACGTCGTCGAGCGAACGCGGAATTTGCGCGGCGTCCAGTTCGACGATCTTCAGCTTCCTGGGGTTTTCCACGATGTCGAGCGGCGTCGCCTTCAGGCCTGCGTTGGCGCGCAACTTGATGAGGCCCTGGCTTTGCAGCAGCAGCAATGCGCGGCCGCCATTCGTCGGATCATTGGGCACCGCGATGCGAGCGCCCGGCTTCAGTTCGGACAGCGATTTGATCTTCTTCGAGTAGATGCCCATCGGGAACGTGACCGTGTCCGCGATCTTGATGAGCTTGTAGCCGCGATCCTTCACCTGCGCATCGAGATACGGCCCGTGCTGGTAGCTGTTGGCGTCGAGATCGCCGCCGGCGAGCGCCGCGTTCGGCTGCACGTAGTCGGAGAACTCGACGATCTTGATGTTCAGGCCGTTCTTCGCGGCTACGCTCTTCACGACTTCCATCACCTGCTCGTGCGGGCCGCCCGTCACGCCCACCTTGATGGTTTCGTCCGCGTGCGCAGCAAGTGGAGCGATGAGCGAAGCCGCGCCAAGCGCTGCCGCGAGCCGGATCATGAAACGACGTTGCATACCAAACCTTTGTCTTGTGTAGTTATGTTGATCGAAAAACGGCCTGTTTTAAGGCTTATTTATGGCTCAAGCGGCGCACGAGCCAGTCGCCGAACGACTGCACGAGCTGCACGAACACGATCAGGATCACGACGACGATCAGCATGACTTCGGGCTCGAAGCGCTGATAGCCGTAGCGGATGCCGAGGTCGCCAAGACCGCCGCCGCCGATCGCGCCCGCCATGGCCGAATAGCCAACGAGCGAGATGAACGTGATGGTGAGCCCCGCCACCACGCCGGGCAGCGACTCGGGCAGCAGCACCTTGAAGACGATCTGGCTCGTGCTCGCGCCCATGGCCTGGGCGGCTTCGATCAGGCCGCGATCGACTTCGCGCAACGCCGTTTCCACGAGACGCGCGATGAACGGCGCAGCGGCAATCGTGAGCGGCACGATGGCGGCCGCCGTGCCGATCGACGAGCCGACCACAACACGCGTGAACGGAATCACGGCGACGAGCAGGATGATGAACGGCGTGGATCGCACGGCGTTGACGATCACGCCCATCACACGATTCGCGGCGATGTTCTGCAGCACGCCGTTGCGGTCGGTGAGATAGAGCAGCACGCCGAGCGGCAGGCCGATGGCCGCGCCCACGAGTCCCGAGATGCCCACCATGATGAGCGTCTCCCAGAACGACTGGACGAACATGTCGAACATTTCACTCCACATGGGACAGCTCCTCCACCACGACACCTTGCTCGCGCAGCCATGCAATGGCCTGCGCCACCTTCACCGGATCGCCGGCCGCGAGCACCGCGAGCGAGCCGAACGCCTGCCCCTGGATCTCGTCGATCTGTCCATGAAGGATGTTGAAATCGAGTTCGAAGCGGCGAATCGTTTCCGACAACACCGGCTGGTCGACGCCCGTACCCTTGAACGCAAGCCGCAGCAAGTGGCCACTGCCCTTCGCGAGACGCTCGGCCACACGCGCCTTGAGCGCGGGCGGCAACTCCTGGGCGATCACGTCGCCGAGCAGTGCGCGCGTGACTTCGTGGCGCGGCTGCAGGAACACGTCGAGCACGGGGCCGCTTTCCACCACGCGGCCCGCATCGAGCACGGCCACGCGGTCGCAGACCTGTTTGATCACTTCCATCTGGTGCGTGATCATCACGACGGTCAGATTCAGTTCGCGATTGATCTTGCGCAGCAGGTCGAGAATCGCGCGCGTGGTTTCGGGGTCGAGCGCGGAGGTCGCCTCATCCGAAAGCAGCACCTTCGGCTTGCTCGCGAGCGCGCGCGCAATGCCCACGCGCTGCTTCTGGCCGCCGCTGATCTGCGAGGGATAGCGGTCCTTCTGTGCGGTGAGGCCCACGAGTTCGAGCAGCGGCAGCACCGTCGCTTCGATTTCGGCGCGCTTCACGCCAGCAAGCTCCAGCGGCAGCGCAACGTTGTCGAATACCGTGCGCGACGACAGCAGGTTGAAGTGCTGGAAGATCATGCCGATCTCGCGGCGCGCTTCGCGCAAGTCGGCCGACGAGAGCGACGTGAGCGTGCGCCCGTTGACGACGATGTCGCCTTCGGTGGGCCGCGTGAGCAGGTTGATGGTGCGCACGAGCGTGCTCTTGCCTGCGCCGCTGCGCCCGATGATGCCGAACACTTCGCCCGGCGGAATCGTCAGATTGACGTTGTGCAGCGCCTCGATCCAGCCTTGTGGGCCGGTGAAGCGCTGGGACACGTTTCGAATTTCGATCATGGAAAAAAGCAAAACGGCGGGTGTGCCGCGCGCCGCTCGCATTGACCGCCCCTTTCGGATTCTCGGAAAACACGTCGCGCCGGCAGACAGCCGCCGTTTGATGGACTGGATTTAGCTCGCCATTTTACCCTGGCACGCAAAATTCCTTTTAATAATCAATTTCGATATTTTCATAACCCATTTGCATTAGAGGGCGCTGGCAGCGCGTCGGCGCTCGTTCGGCCGCTACACTGCTGCCGACAGACTGATACCGAAAACGAACCGCCCAACCAGGGAGCGAGATGGAGACCCGTCAGAAAACCGGCGCGGCAGAAGCCATGGAACCCACCGAGCGATCGACGCTGCTCACGCGCGACGGCGTCGAACTGCCGCTCTACGTTTGGCGCGCGAGCGCGCCGCCGCGCGCGGCCCTCGCCCTGGTTCATGGCCTGGCGGAGCATGCGGGCCGCTATGCGGCGCTTGCCGCGCGCCTGAACGCTGCAGGCATCGACGTCTACGCAATCGATCTGCGCGGTCATGGGCGTGCACCCGGCCGCCGCACGTGGGTCGCGCGCGTCGACGAATATCTCGACGACGCCGATGCGCTTCTCGCCCACGCAAGCGCGCAATGCGCCACACAGGGCACACCGCTCTTCCTGATGGGGCACAGCATGGGCGGCGCGATCGCCGCGCTCTACGCCGTCGAGCGCCTGCCGCAAACGCGCGTGCCGCTCGCGGGCCTGCTGCTCTCGAGCGCGGCGCTCGCGCCGGGCCGCGACGTGCCCGCATGGATGATCGCCGCGAGCCGCGTGATCAGCGCGATCTGGCCGACCTTTCCGGCGATGAAGATCGACGCGGCCCTGCTCGCGCGCGACCCCGCCGTGGTCGAAGCGAATCGCGCCGATCCGCTCGTGCATCACGGCGCGATACCCGCGCGCACGGGCGCGCAATTGCTGGAAGCGATGAAGCGCATCGAGGCGGGCCGCGCGCACTTGCGGCTACCCGTGCTGATCTGGCATGGCACCGAGGACAAGCTCACCGAGCCCGACGGCAGCCGCGCCTTCGGCGCGAACGTGGGATCGCCCGATCGCACGCTCACGCTGTATGAAGGCAGCTACCACGAAACGCTCAACGACCTCGATCGCGAGCGCGTGATCGGCGCAATGATCGAGTGGATCGATCAGCACTGCTGAGCGGCCACACGCGCTATTTCGCTGCGCGCTTCTCGATGAATGCCTGCACGCCGTCGAGCGCGGGGTCGGTCATCATGTTGCAGGCCATGGTCTGCCCGGCCAGTTGATACGCAGCTTCGATGCCCATTTCGATCTGCCGGTAGAAGAGCCCCTTGCCGGCCTCGACCGCCTCGCGCGGTTTCGCGCAGATGCTCGCGGCAAGCGCCGTCACGGCGGCGTCGAGTTCTTCGGCGGGCACCACGCGATTCACGAGGCCTTCGCGCAGCGCCTTTTCGGCGTCGATGAATTCGCCCGTCATGAGCATCTCGAAGGCCGCCTTGCGCGAAACGTTGCGCGAGAGCGGCACAGCAGGCGTCGAGCAGAAGAGCCCGAGATTGATGCCCGAGACGGCAAAGCGCGCCGTGTCCGCCGCCACCGCCAGATCACACATCGCGACGAGCTGGCAGCCCGCCGCCGTCGCCACGCCTTGCACGCGCGCGATCACCGGCTGCGGCATCTTTTGAATGGCCAGCATCATCTTCGAGCAGCGTTCGAACAGCTTCGCGTAGTACTCATGCGAGGGCGCCTCGCGCATTTCCCTGAGATCGTGGCCCGCGCAGAACGCGCGGCCCGCTGCAGCGATCACGATCACGCGCGTATCGGATTTCGCGAGCGCGGCGAGTTCGGCCTGCACGGCATCGATCAGCGCTTCGGAAAGCGCGTTGAACGCATCCGGGCGATTCAGCGTGAGGCGCACGACGCCTGGCACGCCGTACGCGTCGTGCGCCACTTCAATCAGCGTTGGCGATGAGCAGGGATTGGCATTCACGATGCGTGTCTCCTACGTTCGAATGTATGCGATGCGGGTCCGCGCCCAAGGCGGCGCGGGTTGCCTAGATATCGGCCAGCACGCGCAAATGCGCCACCACACTGCGGCCCAGCGCCGAGAGGTTGTAGCCGCCTTCGAGGCTGCTCACGATGCGCCCCTTCGCATAGCGGCGCGCGATCTCGCGAATCTGTTCCGTGATCCACGCGAAGTCGTCCTCCACGAGCCCCATGTTGCCGAGGTCGTCTTCGCGATGCGCGTCGAAGCCCGCCGAGACGAACACCATCTCCGGCTTGAACTCGTGCAGCCGCGGCAGCCACATGATGTCGATGGCCTCGCGCACTTCCATGCCTTTCGTGCGCGCCGCGATCGGCAGATTGACCATATTCGGCGCCGGATTCTCGGCGCCCGAGTACGGATAGAACGGATGCTGGAAAAAGCTGCACATCAGCACGCGCGAATCGCCCGCGAACGCGGCTTCGGTGCCATTGCCGTGATGGACGTCGAAATCGACGATCGCCACGCGTTGCAGACCATGGACTTCCAGCGCATGGCGCGCCGCGATCGCGATGTTGTTGAAGAAGCAAAAGCCCATCGCGCGCGCGGGCTCCGCATGATGGCCGGGCGGCCGCACGCTGCAGAATGCGTTCTCGTAGCGCCCTGCGAGCACCGCGTCGGTGGCTGCGATCGCCGCGCCCGCCGCGCGCAGCGCCGCCTGCCACGTGTGCGGATTCATCAGCGTGTCGGGGTCGATGCTCGCGTAGCCTTCTTTGGGCGCCGTGTTGCGGATGAAGTCGATGTGCGCCTGGGTATGCACGCGCAGGAGGTCCGCCTCGGTCGCGAGCGGCGCCGATTCGTCGCGCTCGATCAGAGCGTCGATGCGGCTCGCGATCAGCTGGTCTTCGATGGCCTGCAGGCGCGCCGGGCATTCGGGATGCCATTCGCCCATCTCGTGCCGCAGAAAATCGGGGTGAGAGAAGAAACCGGTCGTCATGGGTCGCACTAACCGCGGGCTTCGCGCATGCGCGCGGCCGCGGGTCTCCTTCGATCTGTCGGCCAGAGTTGGCGCTTTAGCGCCCGACTCTGGTCCCATGCAATCTGATTGCGTTTGTGTGGCGGCGCGCCGGCCGGCGCGCGAACAGACACCACGTTACCACAGCGACCTGGTGCTCACGCGCCACGCCGGCGCGCAACGGCCCAATTCCCATAAGGCGCTCGGTTATACTGCCCGGGATCTTCCTGGACCGCTCTCCCCCTCTCTCGCTCATGACGCTCAAGACCGCTCTGTCCGCTTCCAGCCGCCCACGTCGCACGACCCTCGCACTCGCACTTTGCGTTGCGGCGTCGCTGTGCACCGGCGCGGCGCGCGCGCAAACTGCCGCGCCGAAATCGCGACAGACGCCGCTCACGCTCGCGCAAGCCCAGCCGCAAACGCCGGCGCAAGGCCAGACGTTCGAAGAAGAAATCGTCCCGCAGCGTTACGCGAACAATCCGGACGTCGATGGCTTCATCAACGACATGGTGGCGCGCTACGACTTCGATCCCACTGCGCTGCACGCGCTCTTCGCGAGCGCGAATTATTCGGCGACGGCGGTGAAGCTCGTCACGCCCTCGCCCGTTCCGGGCGTGAAGAACTGGCGCGCGTATCAGGCGCGCTTTCTCGACCCAGTGCGCATCAATGCGGGCGTGCGCTTCTGGCGCGCGAACCAGGCTACGCTCCAGCGCGCGTCGGAAGAGTTTGGCGTGCCGCCCGAGGTGATCGTCGGCATCATTGGCGTGGAGACGATCTATGGCCGCTACATGGGCAACTTCCGCGTGCTCGATGCGCTCACCACGCTGGCCTTCGATTATCCGAACACGCCGAACCGCGCCGAGCGCATGGCAACGTTCCGCAAGAATCTCGAAGACTATCTCGTGTGGACGCGCGACTCCCAGATCGATCCGTCGTCGGTGCTCGGCTCGTACACGGGCGCGATCGGCATTCCGCAGTTCCTGCCGAGCAGCATCGTGCAGTACGCGGTGGACTATGAAGGCAACAATCACATCGACCTGCGCGCGAGCACGGCCGACGCGATCGGCAGCGTGGCGAACTATCTGCGGCAGAACGGCTGGGAATCGGGCCGGCCCGTGGTGTGGAATATCGCGACCGACGCGGGCAGCCTCGGCATTGCGCAAGCCGCGGCGGACGGCAAGCCGGAACCGCGCTGGCCGCTCAGCCAGTTGCTGCGCTCGGGGCTCGTGCTCGATCAGCCGGACGTGGACATTGCCGCCGAGGCGGGCACGCCCGTCACGGTGATCGACCTGCCCTCGCCGGGACGCGGCACCGAGTACAAGCTCGGGCTCAAGAATTTTTACGTGCTCACGCGCTATAACCGCAGCTTCTTCTATGCACTTGCGGTGTATCAGCTGGGTATGCGCGTGAAGGCGCAGATGCTGGCGACGCAGCCGGGCGTGGGTGTGGGCCCGGCGAACGGCAATGGTGAGAATGGTGGAAACGGCGGCAACGGAAATGGCAACGGCATGAACGGCACGCCGAGCGGTTCAGGCACGACGCCACCCGGTCAGCAAGACTAATTTCAGCGGCACAAAACAAAACGGCCTTCGAAAACTTCGAAGGCCGTTTTGTTCGCACTTACGCTTCAATCAAGCGGGAAACACACCCGTAGACAGATAGCGGTCGCCACGGTCGCAGACGATGAACACGATCGTCGCGTTCTCGACCTGGCGCGCAACACGCAGCGCCACCTCGCATGCGCCGCCCGACGAGATCCCCGCAAAAATGCCTTCGACCGAGGCGAGCCGGCGCGCCATGTTTTCGGCGGCGGCCTGGCTCACGTTCTCCACGCGATCCACGCGGCTGCGGTCGAAAATCTTGGGCAGATACGCTTCGGGCCACTTGCGGATGCCCGGAATGCGCGAGCCTTCTTCCGGCTGCGCGCCGACGATCTCGATGGCCTGATTCTTTTCCTTCAGGAACTGGGACGTGCCCATGATCGTGCCGGTCGTGCCCATCGACGAAACGAAGTGCGTGATGCGCCCTTCGGTGTCGCGCCAGATTTCCGGGCCGGTGGCCTCGTAATGCGCAAGCGGGTTGTCCGGATTGGCGAACTGGTCGAGGATGATGCCCTTGCCGTCGCGCTGCATTTGCTCGGCGAGGTCGCGCGCATATTCCATACCGCCCTTGACGGGCGTGAGCATGATTTCCGCGCCATAAGCGGCCATACTCTGACGGCGTTCGACCGAAAGGTCCTCCGGCATGATGAGCACCATCTTGTAGCCGCGAATCGCCGCTGCCATGGCGAGCGCGATGCCCGTATTGCCACTCGTCGCTTCGATGAGCGTATCGCCCGGCTTGATGCGGCCGCGCTCTTCGGCTTTGCGGATCATCGAAAGCGCCGGGCGGTCCTTCACCGACCCAGCCGGGTTGTTGCCTTCCAGCTTGGCCAGCAGGACGTTATTGCGGGCGCGGATTTCGTCGTCCGGCAGGCGGACGAGCTGCACGAGCGGGGTATTGCCGATCGTGTCTTCAATAGTCTTGTAGGGCATGGGAATGGCAGTAAGGCGCAATGACGGATCCGTCGATTCTAAACCACGCGGCCAGCGACCGCTGGAGACCCCGCTGGAACCCACTACGCTGGTATGGCCGCAGGCTCGCGACCCAATCTCGATGCGCGGCAAAAAGCCCGCGGCCCGGGCCGCGGGTCAACGTCGCGGGCCGACTTCACCTGAGCGACACCTGAAGGAGACTGCACCCCGCGCTGGACGCCAGAAGCGCGGGGTAAAACGCGAACGGACGCCTACTTTTTGACGGCCACGGTAGCCGGCTGAGGCGCCCCCGCCTTCGCGGGCGTTGCCTGCGCAACCTTCGCCTGCCCCGCCTGGGCATTCGCGGGCCCGACGGCCAATCCTTCGGCCTGCAAACGTTCGACGGTATGGCCACCGAGGCCCTTCACGCGCTTGCCGAGGTCAGCGGCATCCTTGTACGGGCCGTGCGCGGAGCGCTCGTCGAGAATGGCCTTGGCGCGCGCGGGCCCAATACCCTTGATGCCGCGAAGCGCGTCTTCGTTGGCCGTGTTGACGTCCACGGCCGCGAAGGCGTGGCTGAATACGGCCAGAAGCGCGGCCGCCGCAAGGATTTTTCGGAACATGCTGGATCTCCCTGAAAACGCCGGCGACCATCGCCGGCGAGGAGAGTCCAGTTTATGAAGTCACGGCTTCGCGTTACACCTGGCCAGAAAGCCAACGTACGTAACGATCCACCCCTTCCTGCACCGTCAGGAACGGCGCGTCGTAGCCCGCTGCGCGCAGCTTCGACTGGTCCGCTTGCGTGAAGCACTGATACTTGCCGCGCAGCGCGTCGGGGAACGGGATGTACTCGATCAGCCCTTCCTTGACCTGCTCGGCGAGCGAAAGCGCAGGCTTGCCTTCCATCGCGCGCAGCGTGTTCACCACGGTCGTTGCGATGTCGTTGAACGGCTGTGCACGGCCGCTGCCGAGATTGAAAATGCCCGTCTTCTCCGGATGATCGAAGAAGAACAGGTTGACCTTCACCACGTCCTCGACAGAGACGAAGTCGCGCGTTTGCTCGCCCGGCGCATAGCCGTTGTATTCGCCGAACAGCTTCACGCGGCCTTCCGCGCGGAACTGGTTGAAGTTGTGGAACGCCACCGAAGCCATGCGCGCCTTGTGCGTCTCGCGCGGCCCGTACACGTTGAAGTAGCGAAAGCCCGCAATCTGGCTTTGCGCCTTGGGCAGCACGCGGCGGATCACCTGGTCGAACAGGAACTTCGAATAGCCGTACACGTTCAGCGGCGCTTCGACTTCGCGCTCTTCCACGAAGCGCGTCGAGCCGCCATAGATCGCGGCCGACGACGCATACAGAAACTGCACGCGCTGTGCGAGGCACGCGTCGAGCACAGCGCGGCTATAGCGGAAGTTGTTGTCCATCATGTAGCGGCCGTCGGTTTCCATCGTGTCCGAACAGGCGCCTTCGTGGAATACCGCGCGCACGTTGCCGAAATCGCCGCGCGTGAAGCGCTCGACGAACTCGGTCTTGTCGATGTAGTCGTCGATCTCACAATCGACGAGATTCCTGAACTTGTCCGCGCGGGTGAGATTGTCGACGGCGATGATGCGGTCTTCGCCGCGTTCGTTCAGCGCCTTGACGATGTTGCTGCCGATAAAGCCGGCCGCGCCGGTGACGATGAGAGTCATGATAGGTCTGCGGTGACGAGGTTCACGCGAGGTTGATGCGAGGTTGACCCACAGCCGGGAAAACTCTCCGGAAATCCCAGCCGGGGCGCGAGCGCGTGCGGAACGTTATTGAAAGAGTTCGTCGTAGTCGACGGTGGCCGTACCGAGCTTGCCGACCACGATGCCGGCCGCGCGATTCGCGAGCGCAACGCCCTCGACGAGCGGCAAACCCGCGCCCAGCATGACCGCGACAGTCGCGATCACCGTATCGCCGGCGCCCGAGACATCATACACTTCACGCGCGTCAGCCGCCGCGTGCAGCGCGCCGTCATCGGAAAAGAGCGTCATACCCTCTTCGGAGCGCGTGAGCAGCAGCGCGTCGAACTGCAGTTCGCGGCGCAGCTTCGTCACGCGTGCGTGCAGGTCCTCCTCGGACTTCCAGGTGCCCACCACTTCGCGCAGCTCCGCACGGTTCGGCGTGATGAGGCTCGCGCCGCGATAGCGCTCCCAGTCGTCGCCCTTGGGGTCGACCAGAACGGCCTTGCCCGCAGCGCGCGCCTTCGCGATCATCTGCGTGACGTGCGTGAGGCCGCCCTTCGCGTAGTCGGAGAGCAGAATCACGTCGTGCGTGGGCAGCAGCGCGTCGAAACGTGCGAGGCCGGCAAGCAGGATCTCGTGTGCGGGCGTGTTCTCGAAGTCCACGCGCAAGAGCTGTTGCTGGCGCGAAAGCACGCGCAGCTTGATGGTGGTTGGCAACGAGGGATCGCGTTCGAGATACGCGTTCACGTTGCTTTCGTCGAGCAGCTCGACGATGCGCTCGCCGGGTTCGTCGTGGCCCACCACGCACAGGAGGCCCGCATGGGCACCGAGCGCCGCCGCGTTGCGCGCGACGTTCGCGGCGCCGCCGAGGCGGTCTTCCTTGCGCTGCACATGCACGACCGGCACCGGCGCTTCCGGCGAGATGCGGTTGACGTCGCCGAACCAGTAGCGGTCCAGCATGACGTCGCCCACCACGAGCACGCGCGAGGTGGCTAGCTTCTCGCGCGGCACGACGCGCACTTCGGGCGCGATCGCCGTGGCAAGCGCGGTGACATGCGCGGCTTCAGGCTGCGGAGTTTGCGAGATTGACATGGGGCCGCCCAATCGAGTGATAGTCAATGCCGAGCTCCGCCATGGCGTCGGGCTCGTAGAGATTGCGTCCGTCGAAGATACGCGGTGCCTTGAGCACCTTCTTCAAGTGCACGAAGTCGGGCGCCTTGAACGCGGTCCATTCGGTGACGATCACGAGCGCGTCAGCGTCCGTGAGCGCGTCGTCCTGGCTCGATGCGAACGAAAGGCGCGCATGCTGCTCGGGCGCGTGCGCGAGATCGAGCGCGAATACACGCTGCGCTTCCTCGGCCGCGACCGGATCCCATGCGGCAACCGTCGCGCCGCGTGCAAGCAGGTCGGCGATCAGGCGGCGGCTCGGCGCTTCGCGCATGTCGTCGGTGTTCGGCTTGAATGCGAGGCCCCACACGGCGAAGTGCTTGCCCGTGAGGTCTTCGCCGCACACCTTGGCGATCTTCTTGACGAGCACTTCCTTCTGGCCGTGATTGACCTCCTCGACCGCTTCGAGCACGCGCAGGTTCTGGCCCGATTCCGCGGCCGTGCGGATCAGCGCCTGTACGTCCTTCGGAAAGCACGAGCCACCATAGCCGCAGCCCGCGTACAGGAAGTGATAGCCGATGCGCGGATCGGAACCGATGCCGCGGCGCACCGACTCGATGTCGGCGCCCACGCGGTCGGCGAGATTCGCCATCTCGTTCATAAACGAGATGCGCGTGGCGAGCATGGCGTTGGCCGCGTACTTCGTGAATTCGGCGGAGCGCACGTCCATGTAGATCGTGCGCTCGTGATTGCGGTTGAACGGCGCGTAGAGGCGTTTCATCTTCTCGCGCGCGGCGTTGCCGTTCTCGTCCTCGTCGAGCCCGATGATGATGCGGTCCGGGCGCATGAAGTCGTCCACGGCCGCGCCCTCTTTCAGGAACTCGGGATTCGAGACGACCGAGAAGCGATGGTCCACGCTATGCATGAGGCCGCGCTTGGCCAGTTCTTCGGCCAGCACGCCGTGCACGCGCTGCGCCGTGCCGACCGGGACCGTCGACTTGTCGACGACCACTTTGAAGCCGTTCATGTGGCGGCCAATGCTGCGCGCCGCCTCGAGCACGTACTGGAGATCGGCCGAGCCGTCTTCGTCAGGCGGCGTGCCCACGGCGATGAACTGCACCTCGCCGTGCTCGACGCTCGCCGCCACGTCGGTGGAAAACGTGATGCGCCCGGCCGCGCGGTTGCGCGCGATGAGTTCGAGCAGGCCCGGTTCGTGAATCGGCACGCCGCCGCCATTCAAGATGTCGATCTTGCGCGGATCGACATCGAGGCAAAACACGTCGTGGCCGATTTCGGCAAGACACGCACCGGTGACGAGGCCGACGTAGCCGGTACCGACAATGGTGATCTTCATAGGCGCTCCGGTGACAGATGCTGATGTTGTATTGACTGTGTGTGCGTGGCCGCCCAGGCGCCCGGCAACGGGCGCTGCTCTTAGGCTCAGCTCGACGCGGGAACCGGCTCGACGCGGCGCGGCGCATAGGTTTCCCAACCGCTGCAGCCAGGACACTGCCAGTAGAAGAGGCGCGCCCGGAAGCCGCAGTTCTGGCAGGTATAACGAGGCAGGTTCTTGGTGCGCTGCTGGAGCAGCTTGCGCATCAGTTCGAGTTCGCTGCGGCGCGGCTCTTCGGCGCTCGCCTGCTGCGCTTCAAGCAGGCGCGCCATGCCGGCGAGATTCGGGGACTTCTCCATCTGCGTGCGCGCGAGCGTGTGCGCCGCTTCCGCACCGCGCAGCGCTGCAACATGCTTGTACGCAACGTCGAGCAGGTCGTTGGACGGATACGCATCGACCCACGTCGTGAGCAGTTGCGCTCCCTCTTCGGCGCGGCCGAGCGTCTCATAGGCCTTCATGACCTTTTCAGCGACGAGCGGCAAATACGCGGGGTTTTGCGCCTCGACTTCGCGCCAGTGACGAAGCGCCGTCTCGCAATCGCCGCTTGCCGCATCGACATCGCCCGCGAGGATCGTCGCGCGCACGTTCTGCGCATTGGCCTTGAGCGCCAGCGTCAGCTGACGGCGTGCTTCGTCGGGCTTCTTCTGCTGGAGCGCTTCCTGAGCGAGCTCGCAATGGAACTGCGCGATCTCGAGGTCGAGCGAAGCCGCGCCCATCGTTTCGAGATGTCGTGCGGTGTCGATGCAGCGGTTCCAGTCCTTCTCGATCTCGTAGATCGCGAGCAGCGCGCGCTGTGCGCCAAGCGCGAAGTCACCCGACTTGAGCTTGCCAAAGGTTTCCTCGGCGCGGTCGAGCATGCCGGCCTTCAGGAAGTCCTGGCCGAGTTCATAGAGCGCGTGGTCGCGCTCGTTCACCGGCAGGTCGGAGCGCGAGAGCAGATTCTGATGCACGCGGATCGCGCGATCGGTCTCGCCGCGGCGGCGAAACAGATTGCCGAGCGCGAAGTGCAGTTCGACGGTTTCAGGGTCGAGCTTGGCGACCTCGATGAACGCGTCGATGGCCTTGTCCGGCTGCTCGTTGAGCAGGAAATTCAGCCCGCGGAAATACGAGCGCGGCAGGTTGGCGCTTTCGGAAAGGAGTGCCTTCAGGTCGTAGCGCGACGCCATCCAGCCGAGCGCGAAAGCCACGGGAATGACGAGGAGCCACCAAAAATCGAGATCCATGCGAGCGATGGTATGAGCGGAAAATCAGCCGCACCCGTTCAGGCGCGCGGCACGGCAATACAAATCAGATGAGCGGCGGCAGCGGCGGCTCGACGCTCGGCGTGGGCGCTTCACGCGCCACACGCAGGTCGCGTTTGAGGCGGCCGTTTTCCATGCGCAGCCGGAACACGCCGGGCAGCGCGGAAAGCAGCCCCGCCAGCAGCCCCACCACAAAGAACGCGAGGCCGATCAGGATCAGCGGAGCCTGCCACGAATATCCGGCCAGAAAGTTCAGCGTCGCGGTTTGCGTGTTGGCGAGCGCGAGTACGAGCAGCAGCACGAACACCAGCACACGGATCACCCAGGCGATCAATCTCATTGAAGGATTCTCTTGGCAGTTGAGAAAGGCGCCGGCGTGGCGGACATGCTGCGCCGCAGCACAAGCCGCGCCGAAGTGTCCCGTATTGTAATTGAACGGCTCGCGCGCCGACACGTGTGAGCGATCGCGGCGCCAGATCAAACCGGGGCGCCAACGCAAACAGCGTCGAAAAGGCGCAGACGAAAAAAAAGCGCCGGGGTGGTTCACCCCAGCGCTTTTTACCGGTCCATGCATTCTGGCCATCTGGCATTGACCGCCGACGACCGCAATCGCCTGATCGCAAAAACGATCCAACGCTTACAGGTCGTCGTCCGGCTCGTCCGCCTTCAGCGGCTCGCCCGAATTACGGTCCACGCGCTCGCGCAGTTCCTTGCCCGGCTTGAAGTGCGGTACGAACTTCTCAGGCACCAGCACTTTTTCACCCGACTTGGGATTGCGCCCAACGCGCGACGGCCGACGATTCAGGCCGAAGCTGCCAAAGCCACGAATTTCGATGCGATGGCCCTTGGCAAGCGCCTCGGACATCGCATCGAGCATCGTCTTGACCGCGAAATCCGCGTCCTTGAGAACAAGTTGCGGAAATCGCGTAGCCAGCTGCGCGACCAATTCAGATTTGGTCATACTTCAGCTTGCCCCCGTTTGAGGCTTACTGGTTCTGGCCGTCGAGCTTGGCCTTGAGCAGCGCGCCGAGGTTGGTCGTGCCGGTGGCAGCCTGACCCGAATCAGCCGACATGCTGCGCAGTGCTTCTTGCGTCTCAGCCGAGTCCTTTGCCTTGATCGACAGGTTGATGCCACGCGACTTGCGATCGATGTTGATGATCATCGCGTTGACCTTGTCGCCTTCCTTCAGCACGTTGCGAGCATCTTCCACGCGGTCTTGCGCGATTTCCGAAGCACGCAGGTAGCCTTCGACGTCCGCCGTCAGGGTGATAACTGCACCCTTCGCGTCCACCGACTTCACGACGCCGTCGACCGTTGCGCCCTTGTCGTTGATTGCAACGAAGTTGCTGAACGGGTCGCCTTCGAGCTGCTTGATGCCGAGCGAAATGCGTTCCTTCTCGACGTCGATGCCCAGAACCACGGCTTCGACTTCGTCGCCCTTCTTGTACTTGCGAACGGCTTCTTCGCCAGCTTCCGACCACGACAGGTCCGAAAGGTGAACCAGACCGTCGATGCCGCCAGGCAGACCGATGAAGACGCCGAAGTCGGTGATCGACTTGATTGCGCCTTGCAGCTTGTCGCCCTTCTTGAAGTTGCGGCTGAAGTCATCCCACGGATTCGGCTTGCATTGCTTCATGCCGAGCGAGATGCGGCGGCGGTCTTCGTCGATCTCGAGGACCATGACTTCGACTTCGTCGCCCAGCTGGACAACCTTCGACGGAGCAACGTTCTTGTTGGTCCAGTCCATTTCCGACACGTGAACCAGGCCTTCGATGCCCGATTCGACTTCGACGAACGCGCCGTAGTCGGTGATGTTCGTGACCTTACCGAACAGGCGCGTGCCCGACGGGTAGCGGCGCGAGATGCCTTCCCACGGATCGTCGCCCAGTTGCTTGATACCGAGCGAAACGCGGTTCTTTTCCTGGTCGAACTTGAGGATCTTCGCGGTGACTTCCTGGCCAACCGAGAGAACTTCGCTCGGGTGACGCACGCGACGCCATGCGATGTCGGTGATGTGCAGCAGGCCGTCGATGCCGCCGAGGTCCACGAACGCGCCGTAGTCGGTGATGTTCTTGACCACGCCGTTGACGATCGCGCCTTCCTTCAGCGTTTCGAGCAGCTTTGCGCGCTCTTCGCCTTGCGTGGCTTCGATCACTGCGCGGCGCGACAGCACGACGTTGTTACGCTTGCGGTCGAGCTTGATGACGCGGAATTCGAGCGTCTTGCCTTCGTACGGCGTCGTGTCCTTGACCGGACGCGTGTCGACGAGCGAACCCGGCAGGAACGCGCGGATGCCGTTGACCATGACAGTCATGCCGCCCTTGACCTTGCCCGTGATCGTGCCGGTCACGAGTTCGTTGTTGTCGAGGGCCTTTTCCAGCGACAGCCACGAAGCGAGACGCTTCGCCTTGTCGCGCGACAGGATGGTGTCGCCGTAGCCGTTTTCCAGCGCGTCGATCGCGACGGAAACGAAATCACCCGCCTGAACCTCCACTTCGCCCTGGTCGTTCAGGAATTCCTCGATAGGAATATAAGCCTCGGACTTCAGGCCAGCGTTCACGACCACGAAGTTGTGGTCGACGCGCACGACTTCAGCGGAGATGACTTCGCCGGCGCGCATGTCCTGGCGGGTCAGCGACTCTTCGAACAGAGCCGCAAAGGATTCGGTATTGGGGGTGGAGGTTTGCAGGTCGGACATAAAAATCTGGATTTGCATGGTTTTCGCTGCACCGTTGGCCAGTCTTGACCGGTGGTGCGTTGAGGCCGGAACGCTTACGCTCGCGGCACAGATGCAAAAGCCATACTGGGTTAAAGGGTTTAACACACGCCCTGTTTCTTTCCAGGGCACCAACTAGCACTGCTACTGCTTTCTTTACTGCGCTTTGCCGCGCTCGTGAATTACCGCACGGGCCGCAGTTGGCTCGCCCCCTGATACCACCGCACCACCTGTTCGACCGCCTGGTCGACGGAGAGCGCCGAAGTATCGAGAAGCTGCGCATCTGCTGCGGGCTTGAGCGGCGCGGCCGCGCGGTTACTGTCGCGCGCGTCGCGTTCACGCAAATCCCGAAGCAAGTCATCCATATTAGCAGAAAAACCTTTTTGGATCAATTGCTTATGCCGGCGGGCCGCGCGGGCCTCCACGCTGGCCGTCAAAAACACCTTCAGAACGGCGTCCGGGAAGATCACGGTGCC
This sequence comes from Paraburkholderia sp. J7, assembly GCF_905220155.1. NCBI lineage: Bacteria > Pseudomonadati > Pseudomonadota > Betaproteobacteria > Burkholderiales > Burkholderiaceae > Paraburkholderia > Paraburkholderia sp. J7. Next base: position 17,243 of record NZ_CAJMYZ010000022.1, read on the forward strand.
CATGTCGCGGCCGTCCGCCACGAGCCCGGGAAGCTTGCGAAACGCCCGCTGGCGCGCCACGAGCGCCGTGCGCACGGCCGGATGCGCGGCGATCATCGAGGCGCGGTTGCCCACCTCCTCGGCGCGAATATCGTTCGAAACGTCAACGCCGTCGAGCTGTGCGAGCCCCTCGCGGAACGTGATATGGAGGTCGTCGATCAGTTTCGCCAGGCTCTCGGCGTCGTCGGCGGCAATTGTGTAGCGCACGCTCGCAAGCGCCGCGAGCCGGTACAGCGCGCCGCTGTCGAGCAGGTGAAAGCCGAGTTGGGCGGCGACCAGCGCGGCCACCGTGCCTTTGCCGGAAGCGGTCGGGCCGTCGATCGTGATGACGGGCGTCGGATAAAAGGGACGGGTCGATTTCATGCGGCAAAGGTACTCGGCTTCGTTTGAATCAAGGTTGCGCGAGCGCCAGGAAGCGCTCGAAATAATCGGGGAACGTCTTGCCGACGCACTTCGGGTCGTTGATGCGCACCGGCACGCCGCCGAGGCTCACGAGCGAGAAGCACATCGCCATGCGGTGATCGTCGTAGGTGTCGATCGCGGCGTTCGGCGTAAGTTTCTCGGGCGGGCGCACGATCAGGTAATCGGGGCCCTCTTCCACATTCGCGCCCACCTTGCGCAGCTCGGTGGCCATCGCGGCGATGCGGTCGGTTTCCTTCACGCGCCAGCTCGCGATGTTGCGCAACGTGGTCGCGCCATCGGCGAAGAGCGCGGCGACCGCGATCGTCATGGCCGCGTCGGGAATCAGGTTGAAGTCCATGTCGATGGGGTCGAGCTTGCCGTGATCGTTGCCGATCCCGCGCACTTCGATCCAGTCGTCGGCAACCGTGACGTTCGCGCCCATGCGCATGAGCGCCGCCGCGAATTCAACGTCGCCCTGGATGCTCGAGCGCCCTACGCCTTCCACGCGCAGCGGGCCGCCGCCAATCGCGCCCGCGGCGAGGAAGTACGACGCGGAAGACGCATCGCCCTCCACCATGATCTTGCCGGGCGACTGGTAACGCACGCCCGCCGGGATCTCGAAACGATGCCAGCCGTGGCGCTCGACCTTCACGCCGAAACGCTCCATCAGCTTGATCGTGATTTCGATGTAGGGCTTGGAGATCAGCTCGCCGTCCACCTCGACGATCGTCATGCCGTCCTTCGCGCGCACGAGCGGCAGCGTCATGAGCAGCGCGGTGAGGAACTGGCTCGACACGTCGCCGCGCACGCGGATCGGCGCCTCGACCGAAATCGGCGCCGGGCGGATGCGTAGCGGCGGAAAGCCTTCGTTCTCTTCGTAATCGATCTTCGCGCCGATCTGGCGCAGGCCGTCCACGAGGTCGCCGATGGGCCGCTCGTGCATGCGCGGCACGCCGTGAATGCGGTAGTCGCCGCCGTTCACCGCGAGCGCGGCCGTCAGCGGTCGCACGGCCGTGCCCGCGTTGCCGAGAAAGAGATCGGCGCGCACCGCCTGGAACGCGCCGCGCGTGCCCTGCACGACGCAGGTGTCACCCTCGCGCTTCAATTTCACGCCGAGCTTTTCCAGCGCGTCGAGCATGACGCGCGTGTCGTCGGAGTCGAGCAGGTTCGTGATGGTCGTTTCGCCCTCGGCCAGCGCCGCGAGCAGCAGCACGCGGTTCGAGATGCTTTTCGAGCCGGGCAGACGGATCGTGCCGGACGCACGGGTGAACGGTCCGAGATCGAGGTGTTCCATGAGCGTGTCCTGAGAATGCCTGGGGTTGCAGCCTGGTTTTTGCGGCGCTCGCGCCGCCGGGCTTAAGTCCTGCTTGCTTATTTGCCTGGTGCTGCGTCGATGGCCGCCGCGGCGCCCTTGCCGCCGCGCTCCTGCCATGCCTCGCGCGCCGCGCGCGAACGCGCGAACACGGTTTCGAGCGCCGCGCCGTCGCCGGCGTCGATCGCCGCGCGCAGCCTTGCCAGCACCTCAGTGTAGCCGTCGAGTTCGGCGAGCAGCGCCGTGCGGTTCGCAAGGCACACGTCGCGCCACATTTCGGGGCTCGACGCGGCGATGCGCGTGAAGTCGCGAAAGCCGCCCGCCGCGAACGAGAACTTCAGTTGCGCGTCGGGCGAAGCCAGAATCTGGTCGACGAGTGCAAACGACAGCACGTGCGGCAGATGGCTCACCGAAGCGAATACGCGGTCGTGTTGCGCGGCCGGCATCTCGCCGATCACGGCACCCGTGGCGCGCCACATCGCGGCAATGCGCTCGACCGATGCCGGCGCGTTTTCCTCGAGCGGGCACAGCACGACGTTGCGGCCCACGTAGAGATCGGGCAACGCAGCGTCGACGCCGCTCGACTCGCGCCCGGCGATCGGGTGTCCCGGCACGAACTGCGCGATGCGCGCACCGAGCGCCGCACGGGCCGCGGCGATCACATCACTTTTGGTGCTGCCGGCGTCGGTGACGATGGTCTCGCTGCCGAGGTGCGGCGCGATGCGCTCGAGCAGCGCCAGGGTTTGCGCAACGGGTGCGGCGATCAAGACGATATCGGCACCATCGAGCGCGGCGGCAAGCGCCGCTTCGTCGTCGAGCGTCGCGGCGGCGTCGATCACGCCGAGTTCGAGCGCGCGCGACACCGAGTGCGCGCTGCGGCCCACGCCGATCACCTGCGCGCCCTCTCGTGCAGACGAACCGCGCTCGCGCAACGCACGCGCGAGCGACCCGCCGATCAGGCCCACACCGAAAATCACGAGTTTGTTAAACGAAAACGCAGTCACGACGCCACCGAATAAAGTTAAAGTTGCGCGCTCAATGCGCGCCGAGCGCTCGCTCGAGGGCCGCGACGAACGCCGCGTTCTCCTCGGGCAAACCGATCGTCACACGCAGCCACTGCGGCAAACCATAGTTGCCCACCGGCCGCACGATCACAGCCTGCTTGAGCAGAGCGAGGTTCACGCGCTCGCCCGCGCCGTCGTCCGCTGCATCCTTCGCCACGCGCACCAGCACGAAATTACCGTCCGAAGGCACGTATTCGAGGCCGAGGCGCTCGAACGCCGCGGTTAGCGCGCGATAGCCTTCGGCGTTCAGCGCCGCGCTGCGCTCGAGGAACGCCGTGTCGCCAAGCGCGGCGATAGCGGCAGCCTGCGCGAGCGTGTTGACGTTGAACGGCTGGCGCAGACGGTTGAGCAGATCGGTCAACTCCGGCTGCGCAATCGCAAAGCCGATGCGCAGGCCGGCGAGCCCGTAGGCCTTCGAGAACGTGCGCGAAACGAGCAGGTTCGGATAGCGGCGCACCCACGCGATCGAGTCGTAGCGCTTCTCCGCCGCGAGGTATTCCGTGTACGCCTCGTCGAGCACGACCGCGACATGAGCCGGCACCTTCGCGATGAACGCCTCGAGCTTCGCGCCTTCGATGAACGTGCCCGTCGGGTTGTTCGGGTTCGCCACGAACACGAGACGCGTGTCTTCATCGATAGCCGCGAGCATCGCGTCGAGATCGTGCCCGTAGCGCACGGCCGGCGTCACGAGATGGCGCGCGCCGAGGCCCTGGGTCGCAAGTGCGTAGACCGCGAACGAGTACTGCGAATAGACAATCGACTGACCGCGCTCGACGAACGCATGCGCGGCCATTTCGAGAATGTCGTTGCTGCCGTTGCCAAGCGTGATCCATTCGGCCGGCACGTCGTAGCGCGCGGCCAGCGCGGCCTTCAACTCGAACGCATTCGAATCGGGATAGCGACCCAGTTCGCTTGCCGCCTGCGCGATCGCACGCTGCGCCGACTCGGGCACGCCGAGCGGATTCTCATTCGACGCGAGCTTCACGATGCGCGCCTCGTCGAGCCCGAACTCGCGAGCGACTTCGGAAATCGGTTTGCCGGCGATGTAAGGCGCGATGGCGCGCACATACGAGGGGCCGAATTGCGTGGTCATGCGTCTCTCCAGGGCTCAAGGCGCCGGGCGTACAACGGTTGGTTGCGGACGGCCGGTTGCGGACGGCCGGTTGCGGACGGCCGGTAGCGGACGGATCGGGAAAGGCGCGCCGCCCGGCATCCTCATGCGGCGGGCGGCGATTGGGCGGCGTTCGGCGGAGGGCCGCCCGCGCCTTCCGCGCTTTAGCGCGCGCGCGGATACGAGCCGAGAATCTTCAGAAACGCGGCTTTCTTGCTGAGTTCGTCGAGCGCGGCGGCCACGGCGGGTTCGTCGCGATGGCCTTCGAAGTCGATGTAGAAGTAGTACTCCCACGTGCTGCCAAGGCGTGCCGGCCGCGACTCGAAACGCGTCATCGACACACTGTGGCGCGCGAGCGGTTCGAGCAGCTTGTACACCGCGCCCGGCTCGTTCTTCACCGAAACGATCATCGAGGTCTGGTCGCGGCCCGTCGCGCCCGCCGGCTGCTTGCCGATCATCACGAAGCGCGTGCGGTTGTGCGGGTCGTCCTGGATCAGCGCGTTGGCGATCAGCAAACCGTAGTGCGTGGCGGCGCGGTCGCCGGCAATCGCCGCAACCGTCGGGTCGGCGGCGGCGAGACGCGCGGCTTCCGCATTGCTCGACACCGGCTGACGCTCGAGCTGCGGCGCGTTCGCGGTCAGCCAGTGCTGGCACTGCGCGAGCGCCTGCGGGTGCGCGCACACGCGCTTCACGCCGTTCAGGTTGCCGCTCAGCGTCATCAGATTGTGCTGAATCGGCAACGCGATTTCGCCGCCAATGACGAGCTGCGTTTCGAGGAACAGGTCGAGCGTGCGCGACACGGCGCCCTCGGTCGAATTCTCGACGGGTACGACACCGAACTCGGCGGCGCCCGCCTCGACCGAGCGGAACACCTCGTCGATCGACGGGCACGGCAGGCCTTCGATCGACTGACCGAAGTACTGGTACATCGCCTGTTCGCTATAGGTGCCGACCGGGCCGAGGAACGCCGCCGAAATCGTCTTTTCGAGCGAACGGCTCGCGGCCATGATCTCGCGCCAGATCGCGCTGATGTGATCGTTGCCGAGCGGACCGTCGCTCATGTTCTGCAGGCGCTCGATCACCTGAAGCTCGCGCTCCGGGCGAAACACCGGCGCGTTGAAATGCTTCTTGACCTCGCCCACTTCGAGCGCGACCGAGGCGCGCTGGTTCAGGAGCGCGATGAGCTGCGCGTCGATCGCGTCGATGCGTTCGCGCAGCGGCTTGAGTTGGGAGTTGAGTTCGTCGTCCATGCGTAAAACCGGCAATCTGAAAGGATGCGCGCGGCGTCGCTTCGCTCGGTGAGCGAGGCGCGCTTACGCGTGCTTCGCCTCGAATTCCTTCATGTACTCGACCAGCGCCTTCACTGCCTCGAGCGGCACCGCGTTGTAAATCGATGCCCGCATGCCGCCGACGGACTTGTGGCCCTTCAGCTGCAACAGCCCGCGCGCTTTGGCGCCGGCGAGGAAATCTGCGTTACGTGTTTCGTCGGCGAGGAAGAACGGCACGTTCATCCGCGAGCGCGCGCGGCGCTCCACCTTGTTAATGTAGAAGCTGCTTGCGTCGATCGTGTCGTAAAGCAGCTTCGCTTTTTCCACATTGCGCGCCTCGATGACTTCGAGACCGCCCTGACGCTTGAGCCACTTGAAAACGAGCCCTGCGATATAGATCGCGTAGGTCGGCGGCGTGTTGAACATCGAGTTGTTCGCGGCCACGGTTTTCCATTCGAACGCCGACGGGCAAATCGGCATCGAGCGATCGAGCAGGTCCTCGCGCACGATCACGACCGTCACGCCCGCCATGCCGATGTTCTTCTGCGCGCCGCCGTAGAGCACGCCGTACTTGGCGATGTCCATCGGGCGCGACAGGATGTGCGACGAGGCGTCGGCCACGAGCGGAATGTCGCCGAGGTCGGGAATCTCGAAGGTCTCGACGCCGTCGATCGTCTCGTTCGTGCACAGGTGCACGTAAGCGGGGTCGTCGGAAAGCTTCCACTCGCTCTTCGGCGGCGAATGCGTGAAGCCGGCCTCGGTACGACCCGTCGCTGCAATGTGCGCCTCGCCGTACTTGAGCGCTTCCTTCTGCGACTTCTGCGACCACGAGCCAGTCACGACAAAGTCGGCGCGCGGCTTCGAGCCGAACAGGTTGAGCGGCACGATCGCGTTCTCGCCGATGCCGCCGCCCTGCAGAAATAGAATCTGGTGACTGGCGGGCACCTGCATCAGCTCGCGCAGATCGAGCAGCGCCTCGGCATGAATCTGCATGAATTCCGGGCCGCGATGGCTCATTTCCATCACGCCCATGCCGCTGCCGTGCCAGTCGAGCATTTCGTCGGCGGCCTGACGCAGGACTTCTTCTGGCAACGCTGCCGGTCCGGCTGAGAAGTTGTAGACGCGCATCGTAAAAAGGATCCCCGAGGCAGGCGTTGTGGCAAAAACCACCGGAAAACACGCCAGAAAAAGAAAATGGCCGCTTGCGCTTATCGCGCAAACGACCATTATCGCATTGTCGCCGGGAACCCGCCACGCGTGGCGCGGCGGTGGGTTTCCTGGCCTACGCGGCCAATCCGGCCCCGCTACCGTACTTCATGGCGACGAACCGGAGGGCGCGTAATGCCGGAAGGCTTACTTGGCAGCCTTGACCGAAGCGACTTCCTTGTCGGCCTGGTCGCGCGTTGCCTTGATCGACTGCGGCATGTACTTCTGCATCAGGCTGTTCACGACGTCGCGGCCAACCTGGTCTTGAACCTGAATGAACTTGCGGCCGGTCGGGCTGCGGTAGAACGTGGTCAGGTCCTTGATTTCCTGCGTGCTGTAGTACTTCGCGTACGCGTCGTACTGAGCTTGCATGGCGTCCTGCTTGAACGAGTCGGTCGCGAAGACCTGGCCTGCCGAGTCAACCAGCTTCGGCACGGCGTTCTTCTGCAGCGACGGGACGGCAGCTTGCTTTTGCTTGTCCGTCATCGTCTTGTTTTCCGAGAGCGCGTCCGACAGGATTGCCGGGACGAGCTGCTTGGCTTGCATCTGGGCGCTGTTGCCGATTGCGCCGACGAGCTTCTGTGCGTCGATCGCGTCGAGCAGGTCCTTGATCGCGGCTTGCTTGGCCGGATCGACGGGTGCTGCAGCCGCTGCCGGTGCCTGGGGGGCGGGCGCCTGGTTCTGGAGCGCCTGAGCCATGGCAAACGTCGGCACGAGAGCGGCCAGCAACATCACCTGCTTGAATCGTTTTTGCATCATTACTCCCTTTGAGAAATTAATCGATTTGCACTGCCGCGCGGACTGCGGGGCGCCGCATTTGCGTTCATTTGCGTCGTGCGCCCGCCGGCCGGTCCGCCCGGCACACCATTCATTAGCTGACACTAACAAGGTTCGCTGAAACCCACCTTAAAGCCCGCGTAAGCGCATCGATTGAACGCACTTCTGCGGGCCTGGATGAAGCATCACTCTTCGCCTTCGCCCGGTTCGCCTTCATCTTCGGCGTCCGCCTCTGCGTCTGCTTCGGCGACCTGCTGCAGCCCGGAGAGCTTCGTCCCTTCGTCAAGGCTGATGAGTGTAACACCTTGCGTTGCACGGCCCATTTCGCGAATTTCCGACACGCGCGTGCGAATCAAAACGCCCGTGGTGGTGATCAACATGATCTGCGCTTCCGGGTCGACGAGTGTGGCCGCAACCACCTTGCCGTTACGCTCCGAAGTCTGGATCGCGATCATGCCCTTCGTGCCGCGGCCATGGCGCGTGTACTCCGTGATCGGCGTGCGCTTGCCGTAACCGTTCTCGGTCGCGGTGAGCACCGACTGCTGCTCGTCGCCTGCGACGAGCAGCGCGATGACCTGCTGATTGTCTTCGAGCTGCATGCCGCGCACACCGCGCGCTTCGCGGCCCATCGGGCGCACGTCGTTCTCGTCGAAGCGCACAGCCTTGCCGGCGTCGGAGAACAGCATCACGTCGTGCTCGCCGTCGGTGATCGCGGCGCCGATCAGGTAGTCGCCGTCGTCGAGACCGACCGCAATAATACCCTTGCGCAACGGGCGGCTGAAGGCTTCGAGCGGCGTCTTCTTGACCGTACCCAACGCGGTGGCCATGAAAACGAACTTGTCGGCCGAGAACTCCTTGACCGGCAGCACGACCGTGATCTTCTCGCCATCCTGCAGCGGGAACATGTTGACGATCGGACGGCCGCGCGAGTTGCGCGAGCCTTGCGGCACTTCATACACCTTCACCCAGTACACGCGGCCACGATTCGAGAAACACAGAATGTGGTCGTGCGTGTTGGCGATAAAGAGCGTGTCGATCCAGTCGTCGTCCTTCATCGAGGTCGCCTGCTTGCCGCGACCTCCGCGCTTCTGGGCCCGATATTCCGACAACGGCTGCGATTTCACATAACCGGCGTGCGACATGGTCACGACCATGTCCTGCGGCGTGATCAGGTCTTCGGTGTTGAGCTCCGTGGCGTTCATCTCGATCTTCGAGCGGCGGGCATCGCCGAATTCGCTCTTGATCGAGGTGAGTTCGTCGGAGATCATGGTAGTTACGCGCTCGGGACGCGCAAGGATGTCGAGCAGGTCGGCGATCTGCGCCATGACTTCGCGGTACTCGCCGATGATCTTGTCCTGCTCCAGGCCAGTCAGGCGCTGGAGGCGCATTTGCAGGATTTCCTGCGCCTGCGTGTCGGACAGACGATAGAGGCCGTCGGCCTGCATACCATATTGCGGGTTCAGCCCTTCCGGACGGTAGGCGCCGCGCCCGCCCGCGCCCGCGTTGTCCTGCTCCGCGCGCGTGAGCATCTCGCGCACGAGCGACGAATCCCACGAGCGGTTCATCAACTCCTGCTTCGCGATAGGCGGCGTGGGCGCGGCCTTGATCAGTTCGATGAAGTCGTCGATGTTCGCGAGCGCAACGGCGAGACCTTCGAGCACGTGGCCGCGTTCGCGCGCCTTGCGCAGTTCGTACACCGTGCGGCGCGTGAGCACTTCGCGGCGATGCGAGAGGAAATGCTCGAGCATTTCCTTCAGGTTCAGCAGCTTCGGCTGGTTGTCCACCAGCGCGACCATGTTCATGCCGAACGTGTCCTGCAGCTGCGTCGCCTTGTAAAGATTGTTGAGGATGACCTCGGGCACTTCACCGCGCTTGAGCTCGATCACGACACGCATGCCGCTCTTGTCCGATTCGTCGCGAATATCGGAAATGCCTTCGAGCTTCTTCTCGTTGACGAGCTCGGCAATGCGCTCGAGCAGCGAACGCTTGTTCACCTGATACGGCAGCTCGTCGACGATGATCGCCATGCGCTGACCGCGATCGATTTCCTCGAAGTGCGTGGCCGCGCGCATCACCACGCGGCCGCGGCCCGTGCGATAGCCGTCGCGCACGCCAGCGACGCCATAAATAATGCCGGCGGTCGGAAAATCAGGAGCGGGGATGATCTCGATCAGCTCGTCGATCGTCGCGTGCGGGCTCTTCAGCAGGTGCTGGCAAGCGTCGACAACTTCGTTGAGATTGTGCGGCGGAATATTCGTGGCCATGCCGACCGCAATACCCGACGACCCGTTGATCAGCAGGTTCGGAATGCGCGCGGGCAGGATCTGCGGCTCGCTTTCGCTGCCGTCGTAGTTCGGCCCGAAGTCGACCGTTTCCTTGTCGATGTCGGCCAGCAGCTCGTGACCGATCTTCGCCATGCGGATTTCGGTGTACCGCATGGCGGCGGCGTTGTCGCCGTCGATGGAGCCGAAGTTGCCCTGGCCGTCGACCAGCATGTAGCGCAGGGAGAAGTCCTGCGCCATACGCACGATGGTGTCGTAGACGGCCGTATCGCCGTGCGGGTGGTACTTACCGATGACGTCGCCGACGATACGCGCCGACTTCTTGTAAGCGCGATTCCAGTCATTATTCAGCTCGTGCATCGCGTAGAGCACGCGCCGGTGGACGGGCTTGAGGCCGTCACGAACATCCGGAAGTGCCCGCCCGACGATCACGCTCATCGCGTAATCGAGATACGAGCGGCGCATTTCCTCCTCGAGGGAGATTGGCAGAGTCTCTTTGGCGAATTGATCCATTATCGATGTCTTATTTGGGCACGCGGTGTGCTAGCGCCTCGCCCCAACTGGAAGGACGGAGGTCGCCGCGGCCACCGCGAGACGCCCAGCTGTCGCATGGACGCCGCGGACGCAGCGCATCACGCGATTCTACCATGCACGACACCCTCGCCCGCCGCCTGCGTATACCTATTAGAGGAGTGGCGCCGAAGCGCTCAAAAGCGCCTTGAGCGTGGCGCAAACGCCGCAGTGCGAACCGGAATCAGATGCACCGCCAGCGATTTGGATAACAATGTGTGACAGCCCGCCTACCCAGGCGCACTACCAGGTAAAATAACGGGAACTTTTTTGTTGCGGGCGTACCACGTTCGACAAGCCGCAGTGAAAGGGGCGGATTTTTTTTATCGTCGGAGGGGAACGATATGGCAAAATGCCAACGCACAAAGTTAGACACTGCTCGAAGTCTACACAACGCAAAGCGTTCCCCACAACTTGCCAATGTTATACTTCGAGCAATGTATGACTTGTCTTCGTCATATGGCTCGCAGTAAACCTGCGGTAATCTCAATTTCGAGAGGAGAAATATGAATAAACTTTCAAAGCTCGCGTTCATTGCAGCTACCGCAGTTGTGGCTGCATCCGCTCAGGCACAATCGGTGCCGGCGTCGCGACAAGCCGTCAATGACAACTGGGTGAATGGTACCGGCGAATACGTGTGGATGAACGGCACGAACGAGCTTTGCTGGCGCGATGCATTCTGGACGCCGGCCACCGCCAACGCCAAGTGCGATGGCGCCCTGGTCGCCCAGGCACCGACGCCGCCGGTCGCTCCGGTCGCTCCGGCCATCACCAGCCAGAAGATCACGTACCAAGCTGACGCCCTGTTCGACTTCGACAAGGCGATCCTGAAGCCGGCAGGCAAGGAAAAGCTGGACGACCTGGCAAGCAAGATCCAGGCTCTGAACCTCGAAGTCGTCGTCGCGACGGGCTACACCGACCGTATCGGCTCGGTTGCCTACAACGACCGTCTGTCGCTGCGCCGTGCGCAAGCCGTCAAGTCGTACCTGGTCAGCAAGGGCGTTCCGGCAGAGCGTATCTACACGGAAGGCAAGGGCAAGCGCAACCCGGTTACGACGGGCTGCAACCAGAAGAACCACAAGGCTCTCATCGCCTGCCTCGCACCGGACCGTCGCGTGGAAGTCGAAGTCGTCGGCACGCAAAAGCAGTAATCGCGAGCTTTCGACCGCAAGTCTCAAAAGCCCCGCTTCGGCGGGGCTTTTTTTATCCCGAGCGCTTTCCTCCTTTTTCCCTTCTTTCATTTCGCCTGACTCTGCGCGGCTTTATCGTTTTGGAAAGATTTACGGCACAGCGTGGCATTTGGCCGCCCTGTGCACCCGCAGATATACTCGGGGTTTATTCTTTCTGACCCGCACCGCGCTTCAGGCTGCCACGACATGACGAATGCCGATCCCCACGAGCTGCAGAAATTCAGCGATCTCGCTCATCGCTGGTGGGACCCAAACGCCGAATTCAAGCCGCTGCACGAACTCAACCCCATTCGCCTTGGCTGGATAGACAGTCATGCGCACCTGCCGTCCAAGCGCGTGCTCGACATCGGCTGCGGCGGCGGCATCCTCTCCGAATCGATGGCGGGGCTGGGCGCGACCGTGAAAGGCATCGACCTTTCGCGCGAGGCGCTCGGCGTAGCCGACCTGCATAGCCTCGAAAGCGGCGTGACGGTGGACTACGAGCTGATCGCCGCCGAAGCGATCGCCGCACGCGAACCTGCGTCGTTCGACGTCGTGACCTGCATGGAAATGCTCGAACACGTGCCGGAGCCCGCCGAGGTCGTGAAGGCCTGCGCAACGCTCGTGAAGCCTGGCGGCTGGGTGTTCTTTTCGACGCTCAATCGCAACGTGAAGTCGTATCTTCTCGCCGTGATCGGTGCGGAATACATCGCGCAGATGCTGCCCAAGGGCACGCACGACTACGCGCGTTTCATCCGCCCCTCGGAGCTTGCCGCATTCGTGCGCGACGCCGGCATGCGTGTCGCCGAAATCAAGGGCATCACGTATAACCCGATCACGCGGCACTTCGCGCTTTCGAACGACTCCAGCGTCAATTACATGATCGCCTGCCGGCGCGACGCCTGACGGCGCTTGCGCGATCGGCGCCGCCGGACCACCCTGCTCCGGCGGCATTTCCTGCACACGGGCGCGCCGCGCCATCGCTTCCAGACATGAACTCACCCACGAACGCCCAATCTGCCGCGGTCAGCGCCGCAGCGCTCGCCACCTGCGACGCCGTGCTGTTCGATTTCGACGGCACGCTCGCCGATACGGCCCCTGACCTTGCCGCTGCCGTCAACCAGATGCGCCACGCGCGCGGCCTCGTGCCCGCGCCGCTCGAGAAGCTGCGTCCGCTCGCTTCGGCCGGCGCGCGCGGCCTGATCGGCGGCGCGTTCGGGATTGGCCCCGACGATCGCGAGTTCGCGGCCATGCGCGAGGAATTCCTCGCCAATTACGAGGCGAATTTGCGCGTCGAGACAGCGCTCTTCGCCGGGATCGACGCCGTGCTCGACGACCTCGACACGCGCGGCGTGCGCTGGGGCATCGTGACGAACAAGGTCGCACGTCTCACCGAGCCGCTCGTGAAGCTGATGCATCTGGACACGCGCGCAAGCTGCGTGGTGAGCGGCGATACCACGCCCTATTCCAAGCCGCATCCGGCGCCGCTGCTGCACGCAGCCGAGGCGCTCGGCATCGCGCCGCAGCGTGTGGTGTATGTCGGCGACGATCTGCGCGACGTGCAGGCAGGCGCCGCGGCGGGTATGGCGACCATCGCCGCCGCCTACGGCTACTGCGGCAACGACGTGCCGCCCTCGCAGTGGGATGCGCAATATGTCGCCGACACCACGGCGACGCTGTTCGCTCTGCTCCAGCACATCGGAAAACCGGCCTGAGGCAACGTGAAGACGGACGTAGAAGCCGAAGCGGGTTTTACGCGCAGACGGCCCCGCGCCCCCTTGAACCGGGCGCGGTTCGCCTCATATGGCGAACTATGTGATAATTGTTCTCTCCTCTGGGGCCGACCTGGTTTCGACAGGGGTTATGAAGTAATCAGGGCATGCCGAGGACCCGTCACCTCGTTAATCAATGGGAAAAACGTAACTGCAAACGACGATACGTTCGCACTGGCAGCCTAAGGGCCGCCGTCCTCTGCCTAGCTTACTGACGGGCTAGCGTCGCAAGACCGGTAGCAATACCGCCAGAGGTCATTTACGTCAGTTAAGCCTTGTCGGCGTCACGACGCCAAGGTCGAAAATCTAGTGAATCGCCGTAGCGCAGCGTGTTCGTCCGCGTCGCTGCGGTTAAATCAAATGACAGAACTACGCATGTAGAACTGGTTATGGACTGCTTCTGGACGCGGGTTCGATTCCCGCCGGCTCCACCAAGACATTTCCCAGCAACACCCCGTACCTCCCCGAAAACCCGCGACAGCAAAGGCTTCGCGGGTTTTTTCTTGCCTAACTTTGCACCAAGTGACCCATTGACACCCCGTGTTTTTGGGGGCATCTTCGGGGGCATGCGAGTCCTTCCGCTACCTGATGCCCCCAAAGCCGCAAAATGTCCCTCACTGATCTGGCCATCCGAAACGCCGCGCCCCGCGAGAAGCCCTACCGGCTCGCGGACGCCGCAGGCATGTATCTTGAGATCACGCCGGCTGGCGGGAAATACTGGCGCCTGAAATACCGCTACGGCGGCAAGGAAAAGCGTCTGGCCTTGGGCGTCTACCCGGAGACGGCGCTGAAACAGGCGCGCGAACGCCGCGACGCGGCCCGCCAGCTACTTTCGCAAGGCGTCGATCCCAGCGTAGCCCGGAAGGCCGAAAAGCAGGCTCAACGCGTGAATGGCGCCAACACATTCGAAGCCGTGGCGCGTGAGTGGCACCTGAAATTCTCCCCTGCCCTGTCCGAGTCGCACGCGAAGCGCAACCTACGCCGTCTTGAACAACATGCGTTCCCATACGTCGGCGGTAGCCCAATCGCCGACCTGAAGCCGGCAGACTTGCTACCTCTGCTCTATCGGATTGAGAAAACGGGACATATCGAAACGGCGCACCGCGTGCGCGTGCTGATCGGACAGGTAATGCGCTATGCCGTCTCGACCGGACGCGCCGAGCGCGACGTGGCCGCCGACCTGCGCGACGCACTGGCACCCCCCCAGGTGAAACACCATGCCGCCGTCACGGAACCTGTCGCGCTCGGTGCGCTTCTACGCGCCCTCGACGGATACAGCGGCACGGCGACCGTGACCGCCGCGCTGCGGCTCGCCCCGCTCGTATTCCAGCGACCGGGCGAATTGCGGCAGGCCGAATGGACCGAATTCGACCTCGACGGCGCCATGTGGACACTGCCGGCTTCGCGCATGAAGCGCCGGAAGGCAGGCAAAGAGAATGGCCCCGATCACCTGGTGCCACTCAGCCGGCAGGCCGTCGCGATCCTGCGCGACCTGCATTTGCTGACCGGGCGCGGACGCTTCGTTTTCCCGAGCCTGCGCGGGGCAGACCGGTGCATGAGCGATATGGCATTGTCGTCGGCGTTCAAACGGATGGGCTTCGATTCAGACACGGCGCTGCCGCACGGGTGGCGTGCGACGGCGCGCACGCTCGCAGTAGAGGCGCTGGGCGCGCCTGCCGAGGTGGTCGAGATGCAGCTTGCGCACGAGGTGCGCGACACCCTCGGTAGGGCCTACAACCGCACGCAGTGGCTCGACGCGCGGCGCGACCTCATGCAGAAATGGGCCGATTACCTGGACGAATTGAAGCGGGGTGCCCAGGTAGTCCCGATTGGCGGCAATGCCGCCGCATGATCCGCCCGATAAAGCCCGCACGCCGCAAATGCAGGCGTGCACCGAGCATTGCCGCGCTACGCCGCGCTCGTCCTGTGCGCGCGCGGGCACTTCAGGAACGCCGGCGCGAGCGCGAGCGGGCCCGCCGGCAAGCCCGCGAAACGCGTGTATTGGCCTATCTGAATGTGCGAGCCGAGAGGCATACAGAGGAAAAGCTGGCCGTGTATTGGTCGAAGTTTCCGTATTGGGCGCCCACTCCGAATGCGCTTTTGCCAACAACGTCTGAAAAACTCGAATCCGGCGAAGCCAGTCCGGCCCTGGTTCGCGAGATGCTCGGCCAATGGATCGGCACAGTTGCCGGTCTGCCGCCTCCGCCGGGCATTCCTGAATCCCAGCGCGATTATTGGATCGCCCAGCGCGATCATTGGGTTACGGCCTTCCGCAAAATCGCCAAGGGCGCCGAGCCATCCATGGCGCTTCGCCTCAAAATCGGCCATCGCCGTCCCGGGAAAGAGCGTGACATGCTCGCTGCACGTGACGCGTGGTGGTTGATCCATCGCGAAAACGTACCCGCGGAGCAAGCATTCGCCATGGTAGCAAGGCCGCTGGCGGTAAAGCCGAAGCACATACGAGACCTGTATTACGAACACCGCGACGACCTAGCCGCCTATTTTTCTCGACGGTAATGCCAGCGGCTGAAAAAGCCCCCTCACCTTTTGCGACATGAAATAGCGCGCGCTTGTTTCTACCCTCCAGACACCGTGACGCCCAGTAGGGCGAAAAAAGGGGGGAATGATGAAAAGGCGAGCGAACGAGGCGGCAATGATCGACACGAGGGCGACGCTGCCGCCCGAAGGTTTTAGTCGTTGGCCAACCGTGCGCAACCTTGTCGGTATGGGCCGCGAGACGGTGCGCCAAAAGGAACAACGCGGCTTGTTCCCAAAGCACGTCTCGCTCGGCCCGCGCACGGCGGCTTGGCGCAACGCCGATCTGCTCGCCTGGTTGGCCGACCCGGAAAATTACGGCACGCCCAAAGCAGAAACGCAGCCCGCAGCGTGAACGCCATGAGCTTCGACGCCCTGCGCTCGGTGGCTGCCATGACAGCCCAGCTTGGCCCTTTGTTGCCAGTCGCGCTGACATTGGCCGACATGGCGAACCCGGACGGTTTGGTTTTCCCGTCCATCGCGTACCTGTGCGCCGAGACTGGACTTTGCCGCAGCACGGTCAAGCACTCGCTACGCGAGCTTCGCGCCAACGGGTTTCTTGTCGATACAGAAAAGCGCGTTGGGCAGACGGGCCAAATCCGCGTCTACAAGCTATCGCTACCCCCGGTTGATGCACTGCGCCAAGCAAAGCGCGCGAAACCGTCAAAGCCGAATGCCACAACCAGCGCAAAGAGGGCAGCTAGCCGCCCCGTTAAGGACTCCACAAGAGGTCAGAATTTCGCCCCCTTTGTCGGGAGGAAAGGGGGCAATTTGGCTAACGGAAAGGGGGTAGTTTCACTCACAGAAAGGGGGCCGCTGGCTGCCCCCGGAATCAGTAAAAGCAATCGGAAAAATCAATCGGACGGCGTTGGCAGTACCACTACGGACAGCGCGAGCGAATCGCCCACGCGCGGAACGGCTGCCTCGCGCGCGGCGGTCGCCGAATCGTTGAAGTTGCTGCGAAGCAAGGTGATTCGATGAATCCCACAGACGATTCCCTATGCTGCGCGGCTTGCGGCTGCGTCGGCTTTCCGACTGTCAAGGCGGGCGGCTCCTGGGTCTGCGCCCAGCACGCTGCCGCGAACGCGACGCAATGGCCTGCGGTAACGCGCTGGATCCGCGAACATGCCTGGTGGCTGAACCTGATCTATCGCGTGCAGCAAATGTCGCCGCATAAATGGGTCGGGCCGCAGGGCCGCTGGCGGGCAGTTGGTGCTTACTGCGAACGGCACGGCAGATCCGATCTCGCGCCTACTGTGCGGACAGTCGAAGGGTTGCCGCGCGGGCTGGACGAACGCGAGAGCGCGGCGTTGTGGCTGTACCGTGCGCGCGGCCTGTTTTGCGAAAGCTGCCTCGTTGCCGTGAAAACGCCGATGGATGCGGTTATGCCGGTCGCTGCGGGCGAGGAACGCGCTGGCGAGGTTGGTGGCATAGGCGAAGGCAATGAGGCCACTGGCGGCCCGGAAAAGGAGAACGCATGAGCGGGTTGACGAGTCGCAGAAAGGGCGCGCGAGGCGAATTGGAACTCGCCGCCCCGATTGGCGCGGAGTTGGGTGTGAGCGTGGCGCGCAAGGTCCGCCAGCACGGCAGCGACGCCGATATCGAGGTCGGCGAGTGGTGTTGCGAGGTCAAGCGACACAAGACCGCGCCGCGTAGAGACGTTGTGGTGTGGTGGGCGGCGCGACAGGCTACGGCAGTCGGTATGCGGCCTGCCCTGTTTGTGCACGCCGACCGGAGCCCGTGGCAGGTCTATTGGCCGTTGAGCGTGGTGCTTGGCGCGCCGATGGTGGACGGTTGGCAGGATTTTGAGATCGTCTGCGCAACGACGGTGAGCGCCTGGGCTTCCGTGGTCCGCGAGGTCGAAGCGGGGCGCCAGCGCGCGGAGGCGGGGGCACTATGAGCGAATCGAGTTTTGATGAGCGCATGGCGCGGCATCGGGAAATGCTGGCGGCGGCGGGTTTCTCACGCGTGAGCTTTTTCCTATGCGCCGAGGCACGCCGGAATCTGGCAGCGCTAAGGCAACGCGGAGAATCGCAATCGGCTGTGCTCAACCGGCTGTTGCGGGCGAACGTGTGCGCCCGCAATGAAACCCCGCAGGAGGCTCGCGAGTTTGCCCGGCGCGTGCAGCGTGCGCGGAATGAAATCCTCCACTCGCTGCGACCCAGCAACGTAAATGGGCCATACATAACCCGTTGCTGGGTGTTGCGCCCCGATGGCAGCGGCTGTTACGTAACCGCGGATGACGTGCAGGAATTCGACAAGGATTCACGCCCGCCGTAAGGTATTGGCCCGCTCTCACGCGGGCGCGCGCGCGAGTGTGCACCGCTCACGAAACCTCAAAAACTTGAACGACACGATCTCACGCGGCGATAAGGCCCGGACCCTGCCATTCGTCGGCTTCCGGTTGCGGATCGAGATAGAAATTCGTCGAGGCAAGAATCGCATCAATGCGGCCGTCGACCAACTCCGATATTTCTGGCGGTAAAGGTTCTCCAGCTTCGTGCTCGTAGCCGTCAGCGCCGGTAACGATGAAAATATCAGCGTGCCCGTAAAACATCGCCTCGCGCGTGTCTTCAATAGCCGCGTTCGCGGAACGCACAGCCCCAGCGGCAACCGTTGCCAAGCCGACATATTGCTTGTCGGCATTGCCCAACGATTTCGCGCGCTGCTTGCAATTGTCAGCAGAAAGAATAATCGTGCGATATGTCGAGACGCCGCGCGTTGGATCTTTCTGCTTGAACGCGCCTTTTTTCAGCCTGCCCTTCCTGGAGTCGTAGTGGTACGGAGTGCAGATGCCCCGAACGACGTTCTCATTGTCGTTAATGACTTTTTCGACGTCCTCTGCCATATCCAAGTCTGATCAATAACCGATCTGCGTAATGGATCTGGGACGCGGGTTTGCATACAACACCGCCAAGAACGCGTAGACGGTTGATGCAGACTTTGCCTCCCCCCTGTGATACAGCGTGGGTGCGCCCTTGCGCCGAAGATAAAAGCTAAATTTGCTTCGACCGAACTCTACTTGAGCCGTGCCGTTACCAGATGCCCATTCCATCGAAATCGTGCCGCCAGGATTCGGGCAAAGGTCAGGCGATGCGAAATTTGAGGGCAACGATTGAAGAAATTCTTTCGCTGCCGCGCACGCATCTTCACTGATCGGATCAGCATCGTAGCCGTCCCAATTTTCACGAAGTTGCCCGTACTCGTCGATGAGCGCAGTTTCCCTGTTGTGTTGCACCTGGCAAATGATGGCTGCTGTTGGTAACGCCGCCGCGTAGATCGACGGGAGATGTTGAACCGTCGAGAACGCCGTCGAATTTGGAGCACCAGTCAAAACGGCATTTCGAAGCGCAATCGCTGGCGTGGGCTTGCCGTCTGCATGCCCCCCCAATATTGATAGGTTCACTTTATTGGCTCCATTTCCCCGTGAAGCGGCTTCGTCAACGCCATGAACATTTCATTCGTAATTGCGTGGGACGCCGTGAAGTTCTCAGCGACGGCCGCCGCGTCGAACGGCACTTCGGCATTTCGCGTTACTGTCGAGTCGAACACATGACCGCTACGCCCAGCGACCACACCGTGCGTGAAGGTAAGGCTCATTACCCCGTCACTGATCGGAACCTGAAGGCCAAGGTGAGGCAGCACGTTGTCGGTGGCAAACTTCGAAATGGTGTCGGGAAGGTCGATCTTCAAGCCCATGACGTCGCGGAAAAAGGCTAAAGGGGGCGAGTCCTTGACCGATTCACTATCGAATAAGTCGATGTATCGGAGCAACGTCTGGCCGAACGCCGTCGGGCGCGGCTCGGGGTATGTCTCAATCGCTGCAATCAGCCCGCGCACACCATCCTGTACCGTAGTAACGAACTGATCATCCCAATGCGTGTACGCGGGCGGGCCGCCATTTACCGTGAATACGCCTACACCGAGTTGTAGAAACAGCGCGTCGACGTCCGGTTTCTTCCAACGCCAAACAGTCTGAAATGGCATAAGCGCCGTATTCGGCGGCACGATGCGTTCTTGGATGGTGAAGCCCATCTTGTGCGCTTCCACCGCGAACCTCATAAAGAACGCTTCGTAAGACGAGGCGAACGCTATCTGCAACTGCTGTGGATTGCCGCCGGCGGGAAAGGCGAACATACCGGAACCGCCTGGCATAAGGCCCACCGTCGGAGCGCCCCACCTCAGTTCGGCCATCAATTCCACTAGGGGGGGGTTCTTGAAGACGATCGTCACGTTCGTTGGCTTAGATTTGTGTTGGTGAAACGGCCATACGCTGCCAGTACCGCCTGAAGCCTACTCAAGATTCACCGCACGAGCAAGGCATGTACCATATTATGAAATCAATTGGCAGAAGAAGATTTGGGCTGCAAAGCACGTCAGTCAACCATTCTCCCCATGAAAACCTACCCATGTTTGGGGGCACATTTGGGGGCATATTTCCTCAGCAATAGCGCACCAATCTTTTACCTAGCTTGCCCTGGCCCGAGGATTATATTGACGCCGGCTCCACCAGATATTTCCGGTCGTCCACGACGAACGGACTCAAGCCCCGGCGCCGCAAGGCTGTCGGGGCTTTTTGCTTTCCACGGATGCCTGGCGCTGGCTAGCCCAACCCGGCAAAGCGCGCACACAAAAAAACTCGCGACAGCCCGTTCGGGCCTCGCGAGTTTTTTATTCCGCAAGCGGCGCGACTACCGCCACTACCCTTACGCGATTAATTGTCCTGCGGGCACTGCAGATTACAGCCGTTCGGATCACCCAGATCACCACGCTTACGTGCGGCGGACGCTTTGCCATGCTGATACTTGTCCGACGGCGCCGAAGCGGCGTACTGCATTTGCGGATGCTCGTTGAACTTGAACTGATCGCTCAGAATGCCGCCGGGGACGCCCGGCGAGTTCTGCGCGAATGCGAGGTTGAACGTAGCCAACAACGCCGCGGCCGTAGCGGCGGCAGCACCAACTTTGAGGACAAATTTCATGGTCGATCGGCGCGACGAACGCGCATCTGAAACGTGAGAGCGAATACAAACTGAAAGTATCACAAAAAGCGCCGCAGTCTGCAGCGTAGTCCGACCAATACGTTGCCTTCTATTACAACGCCCGCGGCTCGCCCCATGCAGCTTCGAGTTCCACGACGTCACCGCACGCGGCCGGATCGTACCCTTCGAGCTGGGCAACCGAAGCGCGGAACCCGGCACCGCGCAGCAACGACAGAACCGTCGCCAGCGGCTCGTGTGCGAGGTGACCACGATCACACGCGAAATAGTAGTCTTCGTCGGCGATTTCAATGAAATCGAGGCCGAAGTGGTGCGCAGCCGGCTCCACGCCGAAACCCACGTCGGCCATGCCGCTCGCCACGAACGCGGCAATCGCCGAGTGCGTGAGCTCCGAAGACGCATAGCCGTTCACGCGCTCGGGATCGACGCCGATGCGAGTGAGCAGCAGGTCGATCAGCATGCGCGTGCCCGAGCCCGGCTGCCGGTTCACAAAGCGGATATCGCCGCGCGCGAGGTCGGCCAGGCCCTTGACGTGCTTCGGGTTGCCGCGCCCGACGAAGAGCCCCTGTTTGCGCTGCGTCAGATGGATAAGCACGTGCCGCTGCGGGTCGAGCCAGCTGCGATAGGCGTTGGCACAAGCGGCGCGAAAGTCGCCGCGCGGCAAATGAAAGCCCGCTAAATCGCATTCGCCGCGCGCGAGCGCCGTGATCGCATCGACGCTATCGCGGTACTTGATCTCCACGGGCACCTGGTCGGCGACGAGCGCCGTCACGAGCGCCGCCACCGCATAGCCGTGCGAAGCGTGGATGCGCAGATCCTGCGCGTGAGGCGCGAGCCAGCGGTTCAGGTCGCTCGCCACCTCGCTTGCCAGCGCCTCGAGATTACCCTGCAGGCGTTCCCCGCACAGGCGCTGCGAGCGCAGCACAGCCTCGCCCAGTTCGGAGAGCACGGAGCCGCGGCCGCGCGCTTTCGCGATCAGCGCGCCGCCCAGGCGCTCCTCCACTTCGCGCAAAACACCCCACGCATGGCGATAGGACAAACCCTTACGCTGCGCGGCCTGCGCAATGCTTCCTTCTTCCGCGACAAGCGCAAGCAACGGCACAACGTCCGTCAGGCTTGCCTCGCGGCCATCCGCGTCGCGCACGACTAGCTGCGCATGGCACTCGACCTTGATCATTATGAAATGCTCCTTCCTATTGCGTCTGCCTTTCCACGGGCCTATTGTTCGGTCAGACAACAAGACAACCGCAGCATAGATGCACACTTTATGAATAACAAGTGCATATACGCCCAGGAGAAGCCCCATGATGGAAGAGACAGCTGTTAGCACGCCGGACGATCTCGTCCTGCGTCACGCGCAACCGGGCCGCACATTGCTTGCGATCCTGCATGCGATCCAGGACGACGTCGGCTTCGTGCCGCCGTCCACCGTCGTGCCGCTCTCGAAGGCGCTGAGTCTTTCGCGCGCCGAGGTGCACGGCGTGATCACCTACTACCACCACTTCCGCACTGCGCCGCCCGCGCCGGTCACGGTCCAGCTGTGCCGCGCCGAGGCGTGCCGCAGCATGGGCAGCGAAGCGCTCGCGCAGCACGTCGAGGCGCATACCGGCTGCCGGTTCGGACAGCACGGCCACGACGCCGAACACGCGCATGCCCACGAAGGTCCGGTCGCGCTGGAGTCCGTCTATTGCCTCGGCCAATGTGCGCTCTCGCCTGCCATGATGATTAACGGCACCTTGCACGCAAAAGTGACCCCGCAGAAGTTCGACAAGCTCTTCGCCGCCGCCATGACGGCGGTCGCCCGCACCGAGGAGGCCGCATGACACGCGTGTACGTACCCCGCGACTCCTCGGCCCTCGCGCTCGGCGCGGATGCCATCGCCGAAGCCATCGAACGTGAGGCCGCCGCGCGCGGCGCGAGCATCGAACTCGTGCGCAACGGCTCGCGCGGCCTGCTTTATCTCGAACCGCTCGTCGAAGTGCAAACGCCCGACGGCCGCGTCGGCTACGCGAACGTCGAGCCCGATGAAGTGGGCGCGCTCTTCGACGCCGGCTTCCTGCAAGGCGGCCAGCACGCGCGCAGCGTCGGGCTCGTCGAGCAGATTCCGTATCTGCGCAAACAGCAGCGCCTCACGTTCGCGCGCATCGGCATCACCGACCCGCTTTCCACCGACGACTACGTCGCCCACGGCGGCCTCGAAGGATTGCGCAATGCGTTGACGATGACCGGCGCCACGATCTGCGAAGCGCTCGTCGAATCGGGCCTGCGTGGCCGCGGCGGCGCCGCGTTCCCGGCCGGCATCAAATGGCGCACGGTCGCGAATGCGCAAGCCGACCAGAAGTACATCGTCTGCAATGCCGACGAAGGCGATTCGGGCACGTTCTCGGACCGCCTCGTCATGGAAAGCGACCCGTATGTGCTGATCGAGGGCATGACGATCGCGGGCATTGCGGTGGGCGCCACCGTTGGCCATATCTACGTGCGCAGCGAATATCCGCATTCGATCGCGGCGCTCGAGGAAGCCATCCAGCGCGCACGTGCGGCGGGCTGGCTCGGCGACGACGTGCTCGGCAGCGGCAAGCGCTTCGAGCTGTTCGTGGCCAAGGGCGCGGGCGCTTACGTGTGCGGCGAGGAAACGGCGCTGCTCGAATCGCTCGAAGGCAAGCGCGGCATCGTGCGCGCCAAGCCGCCGCTGCCCGCGCTCTCCGGTCTCTACGGCAAGCCCACGGTCATCAACAACGTCATTACGCTCGCCACGGTGCCGATCATCTTTGCGAAGGGCGCGGCGTTTTACAAGGACTTCGGCATGGGCCGCTCGCGCGGCACGCTGCCGTTCCAGCTTGCGGGCAACATCGCGCGTGGCGGCCTCGTCGAGCTTGCGTTCGGCGTGACGCTGCGCGAGCTGATGGTCGACTACGGCGGCGGCACCGCCAGCGGCCGTCCGGCGCGCGCCGTGCAGGTGGGCGGCCCGCTCGGCACCTATCTGCCCGAAAGCCAGTGGGACATTCCCATGGACTACGAAGCGTATGCGGCCGTCGGCGCGGTCGTGGGCCATGGCGGCCTCGTCGTGCACGACGATACGTCGAATCTCGCCGAACTCGCCCAGTACGCCATGGAGTTCTGCACGCTCGAATCGTGCGGCAAGTGCACGCCGTGCCGCATCGGTTCGACGCGCGGCGTCGAGGTGATCGCGAAGATCCGCAAGGGCGACACGTCGGAGAAGCAGGTCACGCTGTTGCGCGACCTGTGCGAGACGATGGTGTCCGGGTCGCTCTGCGCAATGGGCGGCATGACGCCCTACCCCGTGATCTCCGCACTCAACTATTTCCCTGAAGATTTCGGTCTCGAACCTGTTGCCGCTCCGGCAGCAGCAGCCTGAACGAGGAACCACCATGTCCGACACGCTCATGTCCCAAGCCGGTGGTTGCGGTTCCGGCAATTGCGCCTGCAAATCGGCCGCAATGAAGCAACGCTCGCCCTTCGACGACACCGATTTCGGCACGCCGCTCGTCCACGCCGACGTCGACGTCACGCTCGAAATCGACGGCCAGTCCGTCACGGTGCCGGCCGGCACTTCGGTGATGCGCGCCTCCATCGAGGCCGGCATCAACGTGCCCAAGCTGTGCGCCACCGATTCGCTCGAGCCGTTCGGTTCGTGCCGCCTGTGTCTCGTGGAAATCGAAGGCCGCCGCGGCTACCCCGCTTCGTGCACGACGCCCGTCGAAGCGGGCATGAAGGTGCGCACGCAAAGCAATCAGCTGCAAAAGCTGCGCCGCAACGTGATGGAGCTGTACATCTCCGATCACCCGCTCGACTGCCTCACCTGCCCCGCCAATGGCGACTGCGAACTGCAGGACATGGCGGGCGTCACGGGCCTGCGCGAAGTGCGCTATGGCTTTGACGGCGCGAATCACCTGAAAGACAAGAAAGACGAATCGAATCCGTACTTCACGTACGACCCGTCGAAGTGCATCGTCTGCAATCGCTGCGTGCGCGCGTGTGAAGAGACGCAGGGCACGTTCGCGCTGACCATCGCCGGGCGCGGCTTCGAATCGCGTGTCGCCGCCGGCGCGAGCGAAGCGTTCATGGACTCGGAATGCGTGTCGTGCGGCGCCTGCGTGGCCGCGTGCCCGACCGCCACGCTGCAGGAAAAAACCGTCGTGATGCTGGGCCAGGCCGAACATTCGGTCGTGACGACTTGCGCCTATTGCGGCGTGGGCTGCTCGCTCAAGGCCGAGATGAAGGGCAACGAAGTCGTGCGCATGGTGCCGCACAAGAACGGCCAGGCGAATGAAGGCCATGCCTGCGTGAAGGGCCGCTTCGCCTGGGGCTACGCCACGCACAAGGACCGCATCAAAAAGCCGATGATCCGCACGAAGATCACCGATCCGTGGCGCGAAGTGAGCTGGGACGAAGCGATCAACTACGCCGCGAGCGAGTTCCGCCGCATCCAGGCGAAGCACGGGCGCGATTCGATCGGCGGCATCACGTCGTCGCGCTGCACGAACGAGGAAACGTATCTCGTGCAGAAGCTCGTGCGCGCCGCGTTCGGCAACAACAACGTCGACACCTGCGCACGCGTGTGCCACTCGCCCACGGGCTATGGCCTGAAGACGACGCTCGGCGAATCGGCGGGTACGCAGACCTTCGCCTCGGTCGATCACTCCGACGTGATCATGGTGATCGGCGCGAATCCCACCGACGGCCACCCCGTGTTCGGCTCGCGGCTCAAGCGCCGCGTGCGTCAGGGCGCGAAGCTGATCGTTGTCGATCCGCGCCGCATCGATATCGTCGATACCGCGCACGTGAAGGCCGAATATCACCTGCAACTGCGTCCGGGCACCAACGTCGCGATGGTCAACTCGATCGCGCACGTGATCGTCACTGAAGGGCTCGTGAACGAGTCGTTCGTGGCCGAGCGCTGCGAAACGCGCGCGTTCGAGCAATGGCGCGACTTTGTCTCGCTGCCGGAAAACTCGCCAGAAGCCATGGCCGAAGTGACCGGCGTGCCGGCCGAGCAGGTTCGCGCCGCCGCGCGTCTCTACGCGCAGCAAGGCAATTCGGCGATCTACTATGGCCTCGGCGTCACGGAACACGCGCAAGGCTCGACCATGGTGATGGGCATCGCCAACCTCGCGATGGCCACGGGCAACATCGGCCGCGAAGGCGTGGGCGTGAATCCGCTGCGCGGACAGAACAACGTGCAGGGCTCGTGCGACATGGGCTCCTTCCCGCACGAGCTGCCGGGCTATCGCCACGTGGGCGACGCCACGACGCGCGCGCTCTTCGAAGACGCCTGGAACGTCGCGCTGCAAAGCGAGCCTGGCCTGCGCATTCCGAACATGTTCGAGGCAGCGCTCGACGGCACCTTCATGGGCCTCTACTGCCAGGGCGAGGACATCGTTCAGTCCGACCCGAACACGCAGCACGTGGCGGCCGCGCTTTCGTCGATGGAATGCATCGTCGTACAGGACATCTTCCTGAACGAAACGGCGAAGTACGCGCACGTCCTGCTGCCGGGCTCGTCGTTCCTGGAGAAGGATGGCACGTTCACCAACGCCGAACGCCGCATCTCGCGCGTGCGCAAGGTCATGCCGCCTGTCGCCGGCTACTCGGACTGGGAAGCGACGATCCTGCTCGCTCGCGCCCTTGGCTACGAGATGGGCTACACGCATCCGTCGCAGATCATGGATGAGATCGCGCGCCTCACGCCTACGTTCCACGGCGTCTCGTACAAGCGGCTCGACGAGATGGGCAGCATCCAGTGGCCGTGCAACGAGGAAGCGCCCGATGGCACGCCGATCATGCACATCGACGCATTCGTGCGCGGCAAGGGCAAGTTCGTCATCACGAAGTTCATCGCCTCGCCGGAGAAGGTCACGCGCCGCTTCCCGCTCCTGCTCACGACGGGCCGCATCCTCTCGCAGTACAACGTGGGCGCGCAAACCCGCCGCACCGAGAATTCGCGCTGGCACGAAGAAGACCGCCTCGAGATCCATCCGGTGGACGCCGAAGACCGTGGCATTCGCGACGGCGACTGGGTGGGCATCGAATCGCGCGCGGGGCATACGGTGCTGCGCGCAAAGGTCAGCACGCGCATGCAGCCGGGCGTGGTCTACACGACGTTCCACTTCCCCGAATCGGGTGCGAACGTCATCACCACGGATGCCTCCGACTGGGCCACGAACTGCCCGGAATACAAGGTGACGGCGGTGCAGGTCAGCCACGTGCAGCAGCCCTCGGAATGGCAGCGCGAATACTCGCGCTTCAACACGACCCAGCTCGAGCTGCTGAGCAAGCGAGAACCGCTTACAACCTCAGGGAAATAAAGCGATGAAAGCCGATCACTTGATCGAAATGGCGAACCAGATAGGCATGTTCTTCGACTCGCTGCCCGATCGCGAAGAAGCGCTCACGGGCATCGCGGAGCACATCCGCAAGTTCTGGGAGCCGCGCATGCGCCGCACGCTGCTCGCGGCACTCGATGGCGAAGGCGCAGGCGAGCAAGCGGGCTTCACGGAAATCGTGCTCGCCTCGCTCACGAAGCATCGCGAGGCGTTGATGCCCGTGGCGGCTTGATCTGTACCAGCCAGGCCAGCGCCATTGCAGCGCGCGCACGGCGCCGCCGGTTCGCTCAGACCGGCGGCGCCTGTGCGAATCCCGCTGCCGCGTACCACGTCTCGCAGTGGCGCAGCAACGCATTGAGGTCCGACGCGGGACGCCCCCGCGCACCGATATAGCCGTCGGGCCGCACCAGATAAAACGCGGGCCGCGTGCGCCCGTACGATTCGCTTAGCGAGGCCGCGCCCTCGCCCGCCAGCGGCGTCTCGCCGTTGGCGAGATCGGCGATCCACCACACTCGCAGCGCTTGCGGAAAGAGCCGCTCGACGGCTTCGACGAAACGCTTGAGCGTAGCGCCCGCTTCTTCGCCGTTTCTTGCCGCCGCGCCTGCGATATCTGCATCGCCCTCGACGAGCATGAACAACGAGAAACACGCCGGGTCGTGCAGATCGAAGATGCGCCCCTTGCCCGGCGCCTTGCCTAGCGGACCGTCGACCACGCGCACGAAAGCGTCCGGGGCGCGCTCGCCCGCGCGCGGGCCGCCGTCCAGCACGCGCTCGAGCGTGAGCGGGCTGCGGCGATACTGGATCGACAGCTCGCTCACCGCCTGGCGCGCCGCGTCGCGCAGCGGCCCGAGCGCGACGAGCGCCGGCATCACGCGCTCGCGCAGCAGCTTGAGCGGGCCGTGATCGGCCTCCACCAGTTGCGTCATGAAGCTCGTCTGCTGCAGCACGAGCCGCTCGATCGGGTAGCGCTCCGCGTGATAGGTGTCGAGCAGGCGCTCCGGCGCGCCGCGAGCGTGCACACGCGCGATCTTCCAGCCGAGGTTGAAGGCTTCCTGGATGCCCGTGTTCAAGCCCTGCGCGCCTGCAGGACTGTGTACGTGCGCGGCGTCGCCGGCAAAAAAGGTGCGCTCCACGCGTAGTTGCCGCACCATGCGGCTGTTCACGCTGAAGTAGGAGGCCCAACCCATGTCCGAGACGGACACCGGGTGATGCACGCGCTGCTGGATGATCTCGCGGCATTCTTCCAGCGTGGGCACGGGGATCGTGCCTTCCGGCGCGGCGGGCAGCATCGCCTTGTGATCGGCGATCAGGCGGTAGCGGCCGTGGCCGAACGGGAAAAGCGCGGCAAGCCCATCGCCCGAGGCGAAGATGTGGAATTCGTCGTCGGACCAGGGCGTGCTCGCGCTCAGGTCGGCGAGCAGGAACGATTGCGCCATCGTCTCGCCGTCGAACTTCATGTCGAGGCGATGGCGCACCGTGCTATGCGCGCCGTCGGCGGCAATCACATAAGCGCAGCGCAGCGACTCCACGCGGCCGTCGGGGCGGCGCACTTCCGCGCTCGCACCGGCCGAGCCCTGGGTGTACTCCAGCAACTCGCAGCCGCGCTCGATCTCCACGCCAAGCGTCGCGAGATGCCCGGCGAGAATGCGCTCGGTAACGGTCTGCTCAATGAAGAGCAAATAGGGATAACGCGTGAAGAGCGGATCGAAGTCGAGCCGCGCACGGCGCTGGCCGTTCGAATAAAGATTCGCGATATGCGCGCGGTGGCCAAGCTCGAGAAATGGCTCGACGACGCGATGCTGCTCGAACAGTTCGAGCGTGCGCGCCTGAATGCCGATCGCCCGCGAGTGGCGTCCTGGCTGCGGCGCGCGATCGATCAGCCGCACGGGAATATGCGCGCGCGCAAGACTCATCGCGGCGGCGAGCCCGGTAGGCCCCGCACCCACGATAAGCACGGGCGCGAGAGAAGAAGCCACGGCCATGCAGACCTCCATGCGCTCGACACGTTACGTAGTGTATCGCCCGCGCCTTAAGCGGTCGCGCGGCAGCGCATCAAAAGCAGCCTGGACGGCTCGGCACGCCGCGCTGCAAATTGCCGCGCTTCAGTGTGCGTGCGGATGGCCGTGCGCATGCTTGTGCGCGGCGCGCGGCATGTCCAGCGCGCAGCGATGCTCGCTCGTACCGAGATCCACCTGTAGCGTGACGTGCCGCATGCCGAAGCGCACTTCGAGCGACTCGACCATGCGATCGAGGGCGGCGTCCCCGGGGTGCCCCGCCGGCATCACGAGATGCGCGCTGAGCGCACAGCCCGTGGTCGAAAGCGCCCAGACATGCAGGTCATGCACATCGACTACGCCTTCCTGCTGCGAGAGAAAGCTGCGCACGCGCACGATGTCGACGTTCTCGGGCACTGCGGCGAGCGCGAGCCGCACCGACTCGCGCAGCAGCCCCCAGGTGCCGTACACGATCACGAGCACGACCGCGATGGACATGAGCGGATCGATCCAGCTGCGGCCGGTTGCGAGAATCACCAGACCGCTCACGGCCACGGCGGCGGACACGCCGGCGTCGGCGGCCATATGCAGGAAGGCGCCGCGAATGTTCAGGTCGTCCTTCTGCCCGCGCATGAACAGCCACGCCGAAAACCCGTTGACCACCATGCCGATGGTCGCCACGACGAACACGTCGAAGCCCGCGACCGGCGCAGGATGGAAGAGGCGCCCAACCGCCTGCGCGAGGATTGCGCCGCACGCGAGAAGGAGCAACGCGGCGTTGGCGAGCGAGGCGAGAATCGACGAGCTGCCAAAGCCGAACGTGAAGCGCGCAGACGGACGGCGGGTTGCGAGCCACGCGGCGCCCCAGGCGAGCAACAGGCCGAGCACGTCGGAGAGATTGTGGCCGGCGTCGGCGAGCAGCGCGGTGGAATGGGCAAGCACGCCGTACACCGTCTGGACGACGACGATGAATACGTTCAGCGCGACGGCGATGGCGAACGCGCGGCCATGCCCCGCAACAGGTGCGTGATGATGGTGATGGTGGCCGTGCCCTTGCGCCGCGTGAGCGTCGTGCGCGCCAGCGCCGTCATGCGCATGATCGTGGCCATGCTCACCCTTGTCCTCGTGCTTCCCTACGCCTTTGGCGTCATGCGCATGCTCGTGGTCGGCGGCACTCATGCGCCCTCCTGCCATTGCGCCGAAGGCTCGGCAACGTGTTCCAGCATGCCGGCGATCATCGCGCTGATATGCGCGTCCGCGGCGGCATAGAACACCTGCTTGCCCGCACGTTCGGCGCGCACGATGCGCGCGCCACGCAGGAGCCGCAGATGATGGCTCACGAGCGAGGGCGACAAACCGAGCGCGTCGGCAATCGCCCCCACGGCAAGCCGGCCCTGCACGCAGGCGAGCACGATGCGCAAGCGCGTAGCGTCGCCGAGCAAACGGAACAGGTCGGCAAGCGGGACGACACGCTCGTCGTCGGAAACTGGGGTCATGGCTACATATCATACATATGAACACGTGTTCATATGTTAGTTCAGCAACGGATTCCCGTCAAACTCGGGCGAACTTCTGGAGCAGGTCCGCGAGTGTGGGAAAATGCCGCCTTTGTGTCTCGATCGTTTTGCTTCTTCAGTCATGGAACAGCTTTTTGTCCGCGCGTACGCCGCACATCGCGACGGCCGGCTGGACGACGCCGAGCGCGACTATCGCGCGACGCTCGCCGCCGATCCCGTGCACGTCGATGCGCTGCATCTGCTCGGCGTGCTACGGCATCAGCGAGGCCAGCACGCCGAAGCCGCGGACCTCGTGCGCCGCGCGGTCGCCTTGCGCCCCGACGACGCCGCGCTCCAGCTGAATCTGGGCAACGCGCTGAAGGCGCTCGGCGAGCTGGAGGGCGCGATCGAGCGCTTTCGCAACGCCCTTACGCTCGCGCCCGCTTTTGCGCTCGCGCACTATAACCTCGGTAACGCCTACGCGGCGATCGGCCGCCACGAGGACGCGATGTACGCGTTCGGCCAGGCCGTGCGCCTGCAGCCCGGCGACGCCTCGTCGCACAACAATCTTGGCAACGCGCTGCACGCGCTCGGCCGCCATGCCGAAGCCGCCGACTCGTTTCGCCGCGCGCTCAAGATCCGCCCGGGCCACGCGGGGGCGCACAATAACCTCGGCATGTCGCTCAACGCCCTTGGCGACAGCGCGAGCGCGATCGAGCACTTCCAGAAGGCGCTGCGCGTGCAGCCGCGCTTCGTCGCCGCACACTTCAATCTTGCGAACACGCTCGATGCGACCGGCCATCACCGCGAAGCCGTGGCCGCCTTCGAAACGGCGCTGTCGCTGCAGCCCCACTTCCCGCCGGCCCTCTTCGGGCTCGGCAATGCGCTTGCCGCGCTCGGCCGCCACGACGAGGCCATCGGACCCTATGAGCGTGCGATCGGCTTCGATCCGAAATTCGCGCTCGCCTGGCTCGCGCTCGGCGTGGCGCATCACGCAATCGGCCGGCATGCGGCCGCACTGCGCGCCTTCGACGAAGCGCTGCGTGTGCGCCCCGATCTGGCCGCCGCGCATTTGAATCGCGCGCTCACGTGGCTCACGCTCGGCGACTTCCGGCGCGGACTGCCCGAGTACGAATGGCGTCTCGATCCGGCCGCCCGCGACGAGGCGCATGCCAACGCACCACGCGGCGCAGGCTATGCGCTGCCCCCACCCGTGAACGCACGGGCGGCATCCATTGCGCCTCGCACGCCGCAAAGCACGCTGCCGCGCTGGCACGGCGAGCCCCTGAACGGGCGCACGCTGTTGATCGAGGCCGAACAGGGTTTCGGCGACACGCTTCAGTTCGTGCGCTTCGTGCCGCTTGTCGCGGCGGCCGCGGCGCAATCAGGCAACGCGCGTGTCGTGCTTGAAGTGCAGCGAGCGCTCGTGCCGCTCATCGCGCCCGCGGCCGAAGCATGGCGCGTCACGCTCATCGAGCAAGGCGCGCCACGCCCCGCCGCCGACCTGCACTGCCCGCTCCTCTCGCTGCCGCTCGCGCTCGGCACGAGCATCGACACGCTGCCCGCGCGCACGCCCTATCTCAACGCCAGTCCCGCCTACGGGCGTAAATGGCGCGGCTCGCTGGGCGGCCAGGCGCGCCGCAAGATCGGACTCGCATGGTCCGGACGCATCCAGAAGCACGAGAACCGCGCCGTTGCGCTCGCCGCGCTCGAACCGCTCTTTGCGCTCGACGGTATCGACTGGATCGTGCTGCAGCCCGAACTCAGCGCAGCCGAACACGCGGCGCTCGACGCCCATCCGCGCTCGCGCTCGATCCATCGTCTCGGCAGCAAACTGCAGGATTTCGCGGATACCGCAGCCGTCATCGAACGTCTGGACGCGGTCGTGTCGATCGACACGTCGATTGCCCACCTGGCGGGCGCGCTTGGCGCCCGACTCTGGGTCATGCTGCCGTTCGCCGCCGACTGGCGCTGGTTCGCGGATACCGATGAAAGCCCCTGGTACCCGCGCGCGCGGCTCGTGCGTCAGCCGCGCCCCCACGCATGGGCGGACGTCGTGGAAACGGTCGCGCGTGAATTGCGCGACGCATAATCAGCGCAACACGCGGCACAAAGAAAACGGGGCGCCTAAGCGCCCCATTTTTTATTGCTGGCATTGCGAGATTACTGCTTCACCCAATCAAGCCGCCTTGTACTGATTGCGCGCTTCCGGCGTGCGATAGAGCACGAGCGTCGCGATGAGGCCGCACACGCCCGCCACGCCCATCACCGCCCCCGGCGCAGCCTTGTTGCCGCTCACGTGGATGAGGTACGTCGCGATCGCCGGCGTGAAGCCGCCAACCGTCGTCGCGAGGCTGTAGGCAAGCGAGAAGCCAGCGGTACGCACATCGGCGGGCATGACTTCCGTGAGCGCCACGACCATCGCGCCGTTGTAGCAGGCATAGAGGAACGACAGCCACAGTTCGACGGTGAGCAGGCGGCCGAACGACGGCTCGACCACGAGCCACTGCACCGCCGGATACGCGGTGAGGATCGTCAGCACGGTGAAGGTGATCAGCATCGGGCGGCGGCCGATACGGTCCGAAACCGCGCCGGAAACCGGCAGCCAGAACAGATTCGACAAGCCGATGCAGACCGTCACGATCAGCGTGTCGATTTCGTTCAGGCGGAGCACTTCCTTGCCGAAGGTCGGCGTGTAGGCAGTGATGAGGTAGAACGACACGGTGGTCATGATGACCATGCCCATACCGGCGATCACGACGCCCCAGTTCTGCACCATCGACGCCATGATTTCGCCCATCGACGGACGATGCTTCTTCTTCGCGAACTCCTCCGTTTCCTGGAGCGAGCGGCGAATGATGAACAGGAACGGCACGATCAGGCAGCCGATGAGGAACGGCACGCGCCAGCCCCAGTTCGTCATTTGCTCGACGGGCAGCAGGCGATGCAACAGCACGCCCAGCAGCGCGGCGAACACCACGGCGACCTGCTGGCTGCCCGACTGCCATGAAACGTAAAAACCCTTGTTGCCCTTGGTCGCGATCTCGGAGAGATAAACCGATACGCCGCCCAGTTCCACGCCCGCCGAGAAGCCCTGCAGCAGGCGCCCGACCAGCACGAGCGCCGGCGCGAGTATGCCGATGGTTGCGTAACCGGGCACGACGGCGACCGCTAGCGTGCCGAGCGCCATCAGGCCGAGCGTGAGCATGAGGCCCTTGCGGCGGCCGTGATGGTCGATGTACGCGCCGAGGACAATGGCGCCGAGCGGACGCACGAGGAAGCCCGCGCCGAAGACGGACAGCGTGAGCATCAGCGAAGCGAACGCATTGTCGCTCGGGAAGTAGGTCCGGGCGATCGCCGAGGCGTAGTAGCCGTAGACCATGAAATCGTACATTTCCAGGAAGTTGCCGCTGACGACGCGGAAAACGGTCCGGAATTTTGATTCGCTTGGGGATGCGTGGGACGCGGTAGACATGACACTCTCTGAAGAGACTGTCCGGGAAGCCAGTGCGGCTCGCGGGACAGTGAAAAACAATCACCTGCGGTAAAGCGAGGGGTCGCGCGGGCGCGCGCGCGGGCATTTTATTGTGCGGTACGCGCCGGGAGTCAGATATTCGGGCATTTCCTTAAAAGAGGCTAGCAAAAAGCGTCAATGCTTGCCTTATCTTTCATATTTATTACTTTTGCCGTTCTATGCGCTTTCATATTTGGCGAGCCTGCCGCGAGTGCCCTCGGTTGGGGCACAATACTTTGCAGCAGGGCTCGGCACGCGGCCCCCGACGCGCGCCTTGATCCGGACGTCCACACGTCATCCATCCGCATGACCCAAATCTCCACCCTCACGCTGCGCCCGGCCAGCGTTGCCGATGCACCCTTGCTCGCCGCCATGCACGCCGCAAGCTGGCAGGCCACTTATCGCGCGCTGCTGCCCGCCTCATTTCTCGAACGCGAAGTCGACGCCGAGCGCTCGGCCTACTGGCGCGCACGCATGGAAGCCCCTGGCGGCGACCGGCGTCTCGTTCTGATCGCCGAGCTGGCATCGGGTGCGGCCGTGGGCTTCGTGTGCGTCGAACGCCAGCCGGGCTCCCCGTGGGGCGTGCTGCTCGACAATCTGCATGCGCTGCCGGCACATCAGGGCATCGGCGTGGGCAAGCGACTCATGCGTGCGGCGCAGGACTGGGTGCGTGCCCAGGGCGAGACGCAGCTCTACCTGTACGTGCTCGACGGCAACACGCCCGCGATCACGTTCTACGAGCGCCAGGGCTGGACCTATTCGGGCTCCGAACCCGACCGCATGGGCGGTATCGACATCACGGCACTGCGTTACGTGTATAGGCTCGACGGCACGTAAAGCGCACCCGCGGCCTGGCGCAAAGGTCTCCGGCTTTTCAGACATTTCCGATAGAACAGCGGAATGGTGACGGTCATCATCAGCGCCATCCGTTTAATTACACGCGCCGCAGGCGGCCCATCAACGCGCGCCGCCGATGACATTGCCGCCCGGCGCCATCGCCAAATCAGGGTTGCGAGAGACGATGTCCACATTTCCGTTCGTTCAGGTCGAAGGCGCGCTCGCGTTGCCGCACATTCGCCCGCTTGCCCGCTTACCCGCGTCGTTTGGCCGGGAATGGGCGCTAACGCCTCCCCATTTCAGTCTGCGCACTGAACTGCGCGCGCTCTATGCGGCCTTCATGCGTACGGTTTGCCTGAGCGCCGAAGCATTTCGCGCCGCGGTAGGCTGGGGCAACGATCACCGGCCCGCTGCGCAACCGCCCAGGCCCGTTGCTGCGCCTGTCGCGCCGGCTGCTTCCATGGGGTCCGTCGCGCGGGAAGCCGCCGGTAATCCGCCAGCCAGGTGCGCTGCAAACGCGCGGAGCATCCCTGGGGTTTCGCCAGGCCACACGCCAAACCACATAACGCCGTTTCAGCAACACAAGCTCACTGCCGGCGCGGTTGCGATAGGCGGCGCAGCACTGCTCGCATGGATCGTGGCGAGTCATGCACCGCACGATTCAACAGGCACAACCGGCAACACGAGCCCACGCCCCACTGCGAGCGCGAGTCAAGACACCTCGCAGCGCCTTGCCGAAGCGCGTACGCAGCACGAGCGCGTTACCACCGAGGCAGTGAATGTAACGAGCCCTCCTGCACCCACGCCTGGCGCGATCTTGCCTCGCTCGGTGGAGAAGCCGGTGCAAGCGCCGGTCGCTGTGCCCGCGCAGGTGTCCCAAACGACCGTCGTCGGTACTCGCACGCCTTTGCAGGCCGTGGAGCCAGCACACGCGAAACCCGATTTCGCCGCGCGAGCGCGCACGCAGCCCACATCGGCCGCGAGACTGGTCCAGCGCGAAACGCACGGCAACGAGCGTGCAGTCAAGCGCGGCAGCGGTCAACGCGTTGCAGAACGCGGTACGAGCCCGCGCCACGACATCCGCACGTTTGCGCCATATCGTGAAGCCGCTCCGGTGACGTCACATCGCACGCATGGTGCCTACTCGGAAGCGCAAGGCTTTTCGCCACGGCAAACCGGCGCGAATCCCGCGGATGAATACGCGTCCATCCTTTCCTATGCGAAAACCTACGTGCCGGCACGCGTATCGAATTCGCCTGCCGTGCCTGCCGACAGTACGGAATGGGTGAATCACGTTTCGCAACGCCGTATCACCGAGGTGCCGGACCGATTCGCAAAGTAATGCGCCGATCTGCCCTCCGTTGCACCATAGAAAAAGCCCGGCAGTTGCCGGGCTTTTTTGTTGTTTGCAGGAAAGGGGCTCCGCCAGTGGGGCGAAACGCCGCCCCGCAACGCTCAGCGCCGCGCCCCGGGCAGTCCTGCCTCCGTTGCGCGCTGCAGTGCGTCCACTTGCCTCTGCAGTTCGCGCAATTGCGCCTGTGCCTGTGCCTTCTGTGCATTGAGCGCGGCTGCGTCGCCCTGCGCCTGGCGCTGGTAATCGTCGACTCGCGCCTGCTGCGTGCGCGCGATGGCAAGATCGGCCTGCAGACGGCGCGCGCGTTCTTCGGACATCGCGATCACGCGCTCGATGAACGCCTTTTGCGCCTCGAGCTCCGTACGGCGTATTTCTACCTGGGAAAGCTGCTCGGTCTGGCGCACGAAGTCTGCATAGATCGCCTCTGAACGTGCTTCGTCCTGCGAACGGATCACGCGCCAGAAGTGCTTGTCCTGAAACAGTACGACGTAGTACGTCATCTCCGGTGGATAGAAGAAGAGACTCGCGCCATAGCTCGCGTTATAGGTCGTACGCAGTTCAACGAGCTGGGCGTCGTGAATCAGTTGCATAAGCGTGGCAACGTCGCCTTGCACGGCGCCGGCGCTGGCCTGCTCGCCCGCGTTGGCCATACCGCTCGACGGCGGCAACGCACCGGCTGGCTGCGGCGTCAAACTGTCAAGCGAGGGTCGGCTACCCGCGAGCGGCACACGCTCTGCGGCTGCGCCAGACATGTCGGCGGCGTTCGCCGCATTCGCCGCGTCGGCCGGCATGCCGGCCCATGCTGTCGTGCCCTGCTGGAGCAGCACGAGCGCTGCGGCGCTGAGCATCACACGACGCAACGTGATTGAGTGCTTCATACCTGCCTATTCCATTCAGGATTCTCAGTAACCCTTCATTATCGCCGCCGGGAAATCTCAAAAACGACGTTTAATTTTGGATAAGCAGTGGAATCGGAAGATTAGGACGAATCTTACGTAGGAAGCACGCCGATCAAGAACAGAAAGGATGCAAGGCGCGTAGGACGCCGAAGCAGATGAGCGAAATGAAAAGGCCGCGCGCAAGTTGCGCGCGGCCTGTGTGGGGTTGCTGCGGGTTGCTTTGACGCGTTGCATTTCGCCCGTGGTTTGCAATCAATAGTTTGCAATCAAAAGCGCGTTTCGCGCGCGGCTCGCAAGAAGGTGTCGAGCAGCGGCGTGCAATCGAGCAGTTCGGCGCCGCCCGCGCGATGGAATTCAGGGTGCCACTGCACACCCACGACGAACGGCGAGCGCCGGTAACGCACCGCCTCGATGAGCCCGTCGCCCGCCGAAACAGCCTCGACGGTCAGGTCGCGTCCGAGGTTCTTCACGGCTTGATGGTGAATCGAGTTGACGATGGCCTCGCGGCGCCCGGGGAACATGGACGCGAACGTCGAACCCTCCGGGAATGTGACCGCGTGGCGATGCTGGTCGTAATGCTCGCTCACATGCACGCCGGCCGTCGGCACGTCCGACGCGATGTCCTGATAAAGCGTGCCGCCAAACGCCACGTTAATGAGCTGGCAGCCGCGGCACACCCCCAGCACCGGCTTGCCCGACTCGACGAATTCATGCAGCAGTTCGAGCTCGTACATGTCGCGCACGCGGTCGCCCGGCCATTCGGGGCGTGGCGAGATCTCCGCGTATGTTTGCGGCGAGACGTCAGCGCCGCCCTGGAGGAGCAGACCGTCGAGATGCTTCGCGTAATCGCGCAAGCGGATATTGCTCGGATGCAGCATGCCCTCGTGCCCGACCGTCGGGATCATGAACACGATGACGCCCCGGGACATCACCCAGTGCGCGATCGATTCCTCCAGGTATTGCAGCGTCTTGCCGCGCAGCCCTTGTGCGCCCGGCTCCGGGTGGAAGATCCGCGCCGAGACGCCAATGCGCAGCGTGCGCTGCGTAATGCGCTGACCGGCGCGATCGAACAATTGCCGCGCACGCGCGGCGACGATGCGGCCGAAGATCGCCCAAGCTGAATCGCTCGCGCGCAAATAGCGCGGCGGTTCCGGCGGAATCGCGCCGGGCGGAGGTGGGTGATGCGCCGAGAAGTCGGGCGCCTGGCCGAAGCCCGCAGGCGCAGCACCAGGACGTTGCGGCGCAGCAGACGTTGCCGCCTCGCCAGCGCTCGCCGGTTCGGTATGCGGGGCCGGCGCGGGCGCGGACTTGCCGGCCTCGGCGGTTTCCTCGATCGGGATACTCGGTGTGGTGCCGGCCGGCACCTGCTTCGGCGGCTCGCCAGGCGTGACGGCCGAGGCGCTTTCGGGCGCATCGGTCGAAGCGCGTTGCGCGGCTTCCCCAGTGGGCGAAGCTGAAGGTGAAGCGGCGGTCGATGCAGAGGGAGAACCAGCAGAAGCGCCAGGAGAGCCGGCGGGAGGAGAGGACGAGGAGGCGCCGGCGGGACCGGCATCGGCAGGACGGCTTGCGCCGTCAGGGACCTCGGGATGGTCTGATTTGTTATCGCTCATGACGTGGGGTCAGGCGCGCGGCGCGCGAACGAATGAACAAGATTCGATTATCCGTCGCGCGGCACATCGCCGCCACCCCCGTGCACAATTGCTCACATCCCGTCACACATGAACCGGCTCAAACCGGCGTGCGAAGCGCGCCACTTGCCAAGCCTTTGCTCGCAAAGGCGAGGTCAGGCATCCGGCCGTTCGTCGAAGGTCTCGCGCAACGCAATCTGCATCGAGGCATGGATCTTCACGCACCAGCGCCACAGCAGCATGGTGAGCGCCGCGGCGCACACCAGCACGCCGATAAGGAAACCCGTGGGCGGCAGGATCGTCCCCGAGAGCGCCGCCACGAGCACGAACACGCCGAACATCGACACCACGGGCACCAGTTCCGCAATCACATGACGGATCGCGCGCGTGAAGCGCCCTGCCTTCTCCGGCTGCACGCTCACTTCGGCGAGCAGAAGCGCGAGCGACTGCGTCTTGCGCCATACCGCCACGAGAAATGGCATCGCGAGCACGAGCGCGGCGCTCCAGAGCACGACGCGCTGGATGCGCTCGTCGCCGATCCACTGCGCCAGCAACGGCGCCGCGTAACGCGCGCCATAGGAAACGCCGATGAAGATCGCCGAGACGAGCGCGAGATTCACGGCAATCTGCACGACGATGCGCCTGGTGAGCGAAAAGATCGTGGGCCCGTCCGAGCGCGGCATCAGGCAGCGCAGCCACTGGCTGTACATGCCGAACACATTCGAGACGGCTGGCGGCATGGCGCGCGCGAGACGCTGCGAGAGCGGGTCCGCAATGCGGATGAGGTAAGGCGTGGTGAGCGTCGTGATGGCCGAGACGGTCACCGCGATCGGATAGAGAAATCCGCTCGTCACCTTCAGCGTGAGGCCGAGCGAGGCGATGATGAACGAGAATTCGCCGATCTGCGAGACGGTCATGCCCACGCGCATTGCGGTGCGTCCGTCGCGGCCCGCGAGGAACGTGCCGAGGCCGCACGACACGAGCTTGCCGAGCACCACGGCAATCGAGATCACGGCGATCGGCCACGCGTAGTCGACCAGCACGAGCGGGTTGAGCATGAGCCCGATCGTCACGAAGAAGATCGCGGAGAACGCGTCGCGCAGCGGCGCAACGAGATGCTCGATGCGATGCAGATGCCGCGACTCGGCCATGACCGCGCCGATCAGGAACGCGCCGAGCGCGATCGAATAATCGAGCTTCACGACGAGCAGGCAAAAGCCGAAGCAAAAGCCCAGCACCGAAACGAGCAGCATCTCGTCGTTGCCTACGCGCGCGATGTAGCCGAGCACGCGCGGCACGATCAGGATGCCCGCGAGCAGCGAGACCAGCATGAAGAGCAGCAGCTTGCCGAGCGTGATGAGCGCAATGCCCGGCGAGAGTTCGCCCGTCTGCGCAATGCCTCCCAGCAGCACGAGCATGGCAATGCCGAGAATATCCTCGACGATCAGGATGCCGAACACGAGCTGCGCGAACGGCTCGCGCTTCACGCCGAGATCGGAGAGCGCTTTGACAATGATGGTCGTCGAGGAAATGGCGAGAATCGCGCCGAGGAACAGCGAATCCATCGTGGCCCAGCCGAACGCACGGCCGATCTCGTAGCCGATCCACAGCATCAGCACGATTTCCGAAAGCGCCGCGACGATGGCGGTCGCGCCCACCTGGAAAAGCTTGCGCAGGCTGAACTCGAGCCCGAGCGAGAACATCAGGAACACCACACCGAGCTCGCCGAGCGTCTGGATGGTCTGCTCGTCGTGGATGAGCTGGAACGGCGGCGTATAAGGCCCGATGATCACGCCCGCCGCGATATAGCCGAGCACGACCGGCTGCTTCAGGCGATGAAACAGCACGGTGACGACGCCCGCGAGCGCCATCACGACTGCCAGATCCTGAATGAAGCCGATTCCCTGATGCATGAAGGTCTTTCCTTACAAATTGCTATCGAATCTCCGCATGTTACCCGATGCACGGCGTGAGCCAAATCGCACGCAAGGAAAAAAGCCGACCTACAATGATGCGACCCTCGCAGGCAATGCCCGCCCGCGCCGCAGCGCATCGACCGAATCTTCTGCCGCCATGACA
This sequence comes from Paraburkholderia sp. J7, assembly GCF_905220155.1. NCBI lineage: Bacteria > Pseudomonadati > Pseudomonadota > Betaproteobacteria > Burkholderiales > Burkholderiaceae > Paraburkholderia > Paraburkholderia sp. J7. The sequence continues at coordinate 57,897 of NZ_CAJMYZ010000022.1, forward strand.
TCCGCATCCACTGCCTTTTCGCCGTTCCCTCCCCTTGCCCAGCTCGGCGCCGATCTCGCCGCAGGCCGCACGACGAGCCGCGCGCTCGCCGAAGCCGCACTCGAGCGCATCGCCGACCCGGCCGGCCAGGGCGCAACTGTCTTCACGCATGTCGATGCCGAGCGCGTGCGCGCCGCCGCCGACGCACTCGACCGCCTGCGCGCGGCCGGCACCGTGCTGTCGCCGCTTGCGGGCATCCCCGTCTCGGTGAAGGATCTGTTCGACGTGGCGGGCGAAGTCACGCGCGCCGGCTCCACGGCGCTCGCGAATGCGGCGCCAGCCAAGGAGGACGCCGCCGCTGTCGCGCGGCTGCGCCATGCGGGCGCGGTGCTGGTCGGCCGGACCAACATGAGCGAGTTCGCGTTCTCGGGGCTCGGCCTGAATCCGCACTACGGCACGCCGCTTTCGCCCTGGCATCGCGGTGTGGCGGGCGATGCGCGCGTGGCGGGCGATGCGCGCGTGGCGGGCGATGCGCGCGTGGCGGGCGGCTCGTCCTCGGGCGCGGCGGCCTCGGTCGCGGACGGCATGGCCGCCGTCGCGCTCGGCACCGACACCGGCGGCTCCCTCCGCATTCCCGCCGCGTTCTGCGGCCTCACGGGCTTCAAACCCACCGCGAGGCGCATTCCGAAAACGGGCGGCGTACCGCTGTCCCCCACGCTCGACTCGTTTGGCCCGATCGGCAACACGGTGGCGTGCTGCGCGCTCGTGGACCGCGTGCTCGCCGGGCTCGCGCCGCGTGTGCCGGCCGCGCGCCACCTCGAAGGCGTGCGCCTTGGCGTGCTCACCAACTATGTCACCGACGGCGTGGACCCCGAAGTCGCGGAGACGATCGATACGGCGCTCAAGCATCTGGATGCGGCCGGCGCGATCGTGAGCGAAGTCCGCTTTGCCCCCTTCGAGCGCTTCGGCGAAATCAACCGCATCGGCTTCTCGCCGATGGAGGCGTATGCGTGGCATCGCGAGCTGATTGCGAAGCATCGCGATCAGTACGACCCGCGCGTGCTCGTGCGCATCCTGAAAGGCGAACACGCTACGGCCACCGACTATCTGGATCTGATCGCCGCGCGCGCGGCGGTCATGGTGGAGGCCCAAGCCACGCTCTGGTCGCGCTTTGACGTCGTGATCGCGCCAACCGTGCCGATCGCGCCGCCGCCCGTCGCGCCGCTCACCGCCGACGACGACGTCTTCGCACGCACCAACGCGCTCGTCCTGCGCAATCCGAGCGCGTTCAATTTCCTCGATGCGTGCGCGCTCTCGCTGCCGTGCCATCACTATAGCGCGGCGCCCGTCGGGCTGATGCTCGCCGCCGCGCCCGACAACGACGACGTGCTGCTCGCCATTGGCCGCGGCGTCGAGGCGGTGCTCGCACCGCTGCGCTGACCTGAGCGCAAGTCGCTCGAAGCAACCGCTGCGCGCGAGCAAGGACACGTCCGCGCCGCGCGCAACCTTCGCGCTAGAATCCCGTCACGCCGTCGCAGCCGCCGGAAACCGCCAGGTCGCTGCGCCAGACAACCCGAACGAACGAGCCAATAAACGAGCCTCATGAACGACGATAACGCGCTGTTGCGCCGCGAGCGCGGCCTGCTGGTCCTCCTTGGCCTGATCTGCCTCGCGCTCCTCGCCGGCGCCTTGTACTTCCAGTATGTCGAGCATCAGGACCCCTGCCCGCTGTGTATCCTGGGGCGCTACTTCCTGGTCCTCATCGCGGTCTTCGCCTTTCTCGGCGCGCGCATGACGAGCTGGCGCGGCGTTCGCGTGCTCGAAGCGCTCGTGGCGCTTTCGGCGGCTGGCGGCGCGGTCGCGGCCGCGAAGCTCGTGTGGGTGCAGGCGTTCCCGAGCTACAGCTGCGGTTTCGACACGCTGCAGCCCATTGTCGACAGCCTGCCGTTCGCGCACTGGCTGCCCGGCGTGTTCAAGGTGCAAGGCCTTTGCGAAACCACCTATCCGGCGACGCTTGGCCTGACCATGCCGATGTGGGCGCTGCTCGCGTTCATCGTCGCGTTCCTGGCCGTGACCTTGAGCCTGTGGCGCAACCGACGCCGCCAGGTGTCCTGGCCCGGCATCCGCCGCTAACCGGCTATTGGGCACGGCGCGCACGCGCCCGCCCGAACTCCCGCGCCTCATCCGCCGCCGCCCAACCATCGGGCGGCGCGCCCCGCCAGCGCGATTCGAGCGTCAGCTTTGCGCAGCAACATCGAATCGCGCACGACTCCCGCATCTTCCCGGCCATCCAGGCGCGTTCGCCGCATGCAACGGCTGCGCACCGCCATACGCGCTGTGACGGCTTCATGACCCAAGTCACATAACCCCCATCTAGCGGGGGAAATACTTTCCTGCGGCGAGCGGTGCTATCTTCGGAACTGGATGGCGATCTACGTGCGCGAGGCCGGTGTTGGCGCGCCCCTCTCGTAACGCGCGCCTGATCCGCAATGTCCCCGGGTTCACCATGACAACGCAAACCATCCGCTTCCTCCACCGAGGCGCCGTGCACGAAGTGCGCGGCCTGCCTCCCACGCGCACGGTGCTTCAGCATCTGCGTGAGGATCTGCGCGCCTGTGGCACCAAGGAAGGCTGCGCGGAGGGCGACTGCGGCGCCTGTACCGTCGTCATGGGCGAACTCGACGGCGAAGGCCGTCTCGCGCTCAAGGCCGTCAACGCCTGCATCCAGTTCCTGCCTACCCTCGACGGCCGCGCGCTCTACGCCGTCGAAGATCTGCGCCAGCCCAATGGCGCGCTGCACCCGGTTCAGCAGGCAATGGTCGATTGCCACGGCTCGCAGTGCGGTTTCTGCACACCGGGCTTTGTTATGTCCCTGTGGGCGCTCTACGAGAATCAGCCTGTCGGCGCAGGCCTGCCCACTCGCGAAGAGATCAACGAAGCGCTTTCGGGCAATCTGTGCCGCTGCACCGGCTACCGGCCGATCATCGAAGCGGCGCTGCGCATGTTCGACGAAACCTGTCACCCGCGCGTGGCGCTCGATCGCACTCGCGTCGAAGCCCAGTTGCGCGCGCTGCAGCGCACCGGCACGTTCGAATATCACGGCCCCGACGTGCGGGGCGCCGCGCACGGCAAAAGTGCGTTCTACGCGCCGCGCACGCTCGAAGCCTTCGCGGCGCTGCGTGCCGCGCATCCTGACGCGCGCGTACTGGCGGGCAGCACCGATGTCGGCCTGTGGGTAACGAAGCAGTTCCGCGAGCTGGGCGACCTCATCTACACAGGCAACGTCGCGGAAATGAAGACCGTTTCGCGCGACGCCCAGACGCTCACGATTGGCGCGGCGGTCCCGCTCGAAGCAGCCTACGCGGCGCTCGCCATCGACTACCCGGAACTCGCGGAACTGTGGGCGCGTTTCGCCTCGCTGCCCATCCGCAACGCGGGAACGCTCGGCGGCAACGTCGCGAACGGCTCGCCGATCGGCGACTCGATGCCCGCGCTGCTCGCGCTCGACGCCACGCTCGTGCTGCGCCGCGCGGCGCGCGTGCGCACGCTGCCGCTCGCGGCGTTCTACACGGGTTATCAGAAGAACGCGCTCGAAGCGGGCGAATTCGTCGAAGCGATCCGCGTGCCGCGCCCCGCGCCGACTCTGCGCTTTCGCACCTACAAAGTCTCGAAGCGCTACGACCAGGATATTTCGGCGGTGTGCGCCGCGTTTGCACTCGACGTGCGTGAGGACGGCACACTCGCGAGCGCGCGCATCGCCTACGGCGGCATGGCCGCGATCCCGCAGCGCGCCGCGCTCGCCGAGGCGCAGCTTAGCGGCGCAAACTGGGACGAAACCAGCGTTCAGCGCGCGATGGATGCGCTCGCCACCGACTATCGGCCGCTCACGGACATGCGCGCGAGCGGCACGTATCGTCTAAATGTCGCACGTAACCTGCTGTGGCGCTGCTGGCTCGAAACGCGCGACGATGCGCCGCTCGCGCTGTGCGACGTCAACGCGTTCGCCTTCGCCGAAGGCGACGACGATGGCCGGGATGATCAGGACAGCGCAACCGCCGGAGCCACGCCATGAACGATCAAGCCGAACCGCTCGTCATGCGCCAGGAACAACGCGATGAGCACGCCCACGAACACGCGCTCGGCGCGCCGCTGCCGCACGAATCGGCGGACGCCCATGTGAGCGGCGAGGCGCGCTATACCGACGACATCCCCGAACTGCACGGGACCGTGCACGCGGCGCTCGGCCTCGCGCGCCATGCGCACGCGCGCATCGTCGCGCTCGATCTCGAACGCGTGCGCTCGTCGCCGGGTGTGCTTGCGGTGCTGACAGCCGCCGACATCCCCGGCGAGAACGACTGCGGTCCCGTCGTGCACGATGACCCGGTGCTCGCAAGCGACGTCGTGCAGTACCTCGGGCAGCCCGTGTTCGCGGTGATCGCCACGAGCCACGAACTCGCACGCCGCGCCGCGACGCTCGCGGCAAGCGATGACGTCGTTCGCTACGAGCCACTGGAACCTGTTCTCAGTATCGAAGAGGCGCGCAAGCGCCAGCATTACGTGCTGCCGCCGCTGCGTCTCGTGCGCGGCGCGCCCGATACAGCACTCGCCGCGGCGCCGCATCGCCTCGCGGGCACGTTCACCGTGGGCGGCCAGGAGCAGTTCTATCTCGAAGGCCAGGTGGCCTACGCGCTGCCGCAAGAGCAAACGGGCATGCTCGTCTATAGCTCGACGCAGCACCCGAGCGAGATGCAGCAAGTCGTCGCGCATCTGCTCGGCTGGCCCGCTCACCGCGTGAGCTGCGAATGCCGGCGCATGGGCGGCGGTTTCGGCGGCAAGGAATCGCAGTCGGCGTTGTTCGCTTGCGTCGCCGCGCTCGCGGCGCACAAGCTGCAGCGCCCCGTGAAGCTGCGCGCGGATCGCGACGACGACTTCATGATCACCGGCAAGCGCCACGACGCGCTCTACACCTACGAAGCGGGCTACGACGACGAAGGACGGCTCCTCGGCGCACGCGTGGAGATCGCGCTGCGCGCGGGCTATTCCGCCGATCTTTCGGGCGCGGTCGCCACGCGCGCGGTTTGTCACTTCGACAACGCCTACTATCTTCCGGACGTCGAAATCGTCGCGCTCTGCTGCAAGACGAACACGCAGTCGAACACCGCGTTTCGCGGCTTCGGCGGCCCGCAGGGTGCGCTCGTGATGGAAGTGATGCTCGACGAAATCGCGAGGACCCTGGGCCGCGATCCGCTCGATGTGCGGCGCGCGAACTACTACGGCATTGGCGAGCGCGACGTCACGCCATACGGCCAGCGCGTGGAGGACAACGTGCTCGCGCCGCTCACCGACGATCTGCTCGTGTCGAGCCGCTATCGCGACCGCCGCGCGGCCATCGACGCGTATAACCGCACGAGCCCCGTGCTCAAGCGCGGCATGGCGCTCACGCCGGTCAAGTTCGGCATCTCGTTCAACGTGCCGCATCTGAACCAGGCGGGTGCGCTCGTGCATGTGTACCGCGACGGCTCCGTGCTCGTGAACCACGGCGGCACCGAAATGGGCCAGGGGCTCAACACCAAGGTCGCGCAGGTCGTGGCGGGCACGCTCGGATTGCCGCTCGCACGCGTGCGCGTGAGCGCCGCCGATACGTCGAAAGTGGCCAATACGTCGGCCACGGCGGCGTCCACGGGCAGCGACCTCAACGGTAAGGCCGCCGAGGACGCCGCGCTGACGATCCGCGCGCGCCTCGCGGCGTTCGCGGCGGCACAATACGGCGGCGCGCCCGAAAATGTCGCGTTCGAAGGGGGCCTCGTGCGGGCAAACGGCCAGGCGATCGCTTTTGCCGAATTCGTCGAACTCGCGTATATGAAGCGCGTGCAACTGTGGTCCGATGGCTTCTACGCCACGCCCAAAGTGCATTGGGACGCGCGCACGCTCACCGGCCATCCGTTCTACTACTTCGCCTATGGCGCGGCGGTATCGGAAGTGGTCGTCGATACGCTCACCGGCGAATGGAAGCTCGTGCGCGCCGACGTGCTGCACGACGCGGGCCAGTCGATCAATCCGGCCATCGATCTCGGCCAGGTGGAGGGCGGCTTCATCCAGGGCATGGGCTGGCTCACGACCGAGGAGCTTTGGTGGAACCGCGACGGGCGGCTCATGACGCACGCGCCGTCCACGTACAAGATCCCGGCGGTGAGCGACACGCCGGAGGCGTTCAACGTGAGGCTGTATCGCAGCGGCGGCAACGACAATGTGGAGCCGACCGTGTTCCGCTCGAAGGCCGTGGGCGAACCGCCCCTGCTTTTGCCGTTCTCGGTCTTTCTCGCGATTCGCGACGCCGTGGGCGCGGCGGTGCCCGAGGCGCGCGAGGCTGCGCCGCTGCGCGCGCCCGCGACGCCTGAAGCGATTCTCGATGCGCTGGAAGCGCTGCGGGCGAGCGAACCCGCGGCGCTTCACACGCTCCAACCGTGAGGCGCGGTCGAAACAAGGCCACGAAGATTAACCGGCGGCACAGGCTACAACGTGCCGCCCCGTAGGGAGAACCGCCAGATGCAAGCCTGGCTTTCCGATTTGCAGCAACTGCTCGCGCACGGCGACGCCGCCGTGCTGGTCACCGTGGCGCGCGTCGAGGGATCGGCGCCGCGCGAGGCCGGCACGAAGATGATCGTCACGCGCGAAGCGGCCCGCCACACCATTGGCGGTGGCCACCTCGAATGGAAGGCCATTGAAATCGCGCGCCAGGTGCTGCGCGACGGCATGCGCACGCCGCACGCGCGGCGACTCGAGCGCCTCGCGCTCGGGCCGAGCCTCGGCCAGTGCTGCGGCGGCGCCGTGGTGCTCGCGTTCGAGCGCCTCGACGTAGCCGACCTCGGCTGGCTCGCCACGCTCGCGCGCCGCCTCGCGGCAGGCGCGTCGACCGTGCGTAGCGTATCATTCCGCTCCTCGCGGAACGGGAGCCCCGAGGGCGAAGGCACCGCAGCCGATCCGGCCATGCTCTCCGAGCCGGAACCGGGCGTGGAAGCGCCCGACTGCCTGCTTTGGGAAACGGGCGGCGCGCTGCTCCTCACCGAGACGATCGCGCCGAACGACTTTCCCGTCGTGCTGTTCGGCGCGGGCCACGTGGGCGCAGCGCTCGTGCGCGTGCTCGGCACGCTGCCCTGCCGTGTGCTGTGGGTCGACGAGCGCGACGCCGCGTTTCCGACGCCCGAGGCCTTCGCGCTGCTGGGCGCGCCCAACGTCGCGATCGACGCGAACGACGCGCCCGACGAAGCCGTCGACACCGCCCCGCCCGGCACGAGCTTCATCGTGATGACGCACGATCATTCGCGCGACCTCGATCTCGCCGAGCGCATTCTGCGCCGCGGCGACTTCGTGTTCTTCGGCATGATCGGCTCGCACACGAAGCGCAAGCAGTTCGAGCACCGGCTCGCCGCACGCGGCATAGACCCCATGCAGATCGCGCGCATGAACTGCCCGCTCGGCGTGGACGGTATCGTCGACAAGTCGCCTGAAGTCATCGCCGTCTCGGCCGCCGCGCAACTGCTGCAGGCCATCGAGGCAGCGAAGCTGGCGAGCGCGGCGCATGTCCCCGCCACTCATTCCGCGTGATGTCAAACACTGAAGAACCCATAAGCGAATCGAAACGAACATGACGATCACGATCCCCGCCAACCCCGCCGCCAACACCGCCGCGAGCGCAACGGCACTCGTCGAAAAGGCCGCCAACGCGCCGAAGGCGGAGCTGCACATCCATATCGAAGGCTCGCTCGAACCCGAGCTGATCTTCGCGCTCGCGCAGCGCAACAACGTGAAGCTCGCGTACGACTCGATCGACGCGCTGCGCGCGGCCTACGCGTTCACCGACCTGCAGTCGTTTCTCGACATCTACTACGCAGGCGCGAGCGTGCTGCTCACGGAGCAGGACTTCTACGACATGACGATGGCGTACTGCGAGCGCGCGCTCGCCGACAATGTCGTGCACACCGAAATATTCTTCGATCCGCAAACGCACACCGAACGCGGCGTGCCGATCGAAACCGTGGTCGCGGGCATCGACCGCGCGCTCGCCGACGCCGAAAAGCGCGGCCTCACGAGCAAGCTGATCCTGTGCTTCCTGCGCCACCTGAGCGAAGCCGATGCACTCGCCACCTTCGATGCCGCGCAGCCGCTCTTCGCGCGCTATGCGCGCCTGATCGGCGTGGGCCTCGACTCGTCCGAGCGCGGCCACCCGCCCTCGAAGTTCGAGCGCGTGTTCGAGAAAGCACGCGCGATGGGCCTGAAGCTCGTTGCGCACGCGGGCGAGGAAGGCCCGCCCTCGTACATCTACGAAGCGCTCGATCTGCTCAAGGTCGATCGCGTCGATCACGGCGTGCGTAGCATCGAAGATCCTGCGCTCGTCACGCGTCTGGCCGACACGCGCGTGGCGCTCACGGTGTGCCCGCTCTCGAACACCAAACTGTGCGTGTTCGACGACATGACGCAGCACACGCTCAAGCAATTGCTCGACAAAGGCGTTGCGGTGACCGTCAATTCCGACGACCCCGCCTACTTCGGCGGCTACGTCAACGAGAACTACCGCGCCATCATCGAAGCGCTCAAGCTCGACGACGACGAGGTGTACGCGATCCTGCGCAACGGCTTCGAGGCTTCGTTCGTGACGCCCGAAGAGCGCGCCGCGCTGATCGCGAAGCTCGACGCGAACTGGAAGCGCACAACGGCTTAAAGCGTGCACTAACGCGCGAACAAAAACGCGGACTCGTCCGCACAGCAAGCCCCAGCCCGGGCTGTCACACGAATCCGGTCCAGCGCGCGAGCGCCGGACCGTGGGCCCTCTCGCGCCTCGTTTTCAGGAGCGGCGCGCGACATGCGGGGCATGCATTGGACGAATACCTGAATTTATCGGAGACGAAGTTCCCATGACTCAATCGGCTTACCGCGCAAAACTGTTGACGTTCACCGGCGATCCCGCGCAATCGTCCGACGCCGCGGTCTTCAACGAAGACGGCGTCGTGATCGTCGAAGACGGCCACGTGCTCGCCTCGGGCGCGTGGTCCGCGCTCAAGTCGCGTGTGAGCGATGGCGCAACGGTCCATGACCTGCGCGACAAGCTGATCGTGCCGGGTTTCATCGACACGCACATCCACTATCCGCAGACGGACATGATCGCCTCGCCTGCGCCGGGTCTGCTGCCGTGGCTGAACACCTACACGTTCCCGACCGAACGCGGCTTCGAAAACGAAGCGGTGGCGCAGGACACGGCGCGCTTTTTCGTCGATGAACTGCTCGCCTGCGGCACGACCACGGCGCTCGTGTATTGCACCGTGCACAAGCAGTCCGCCGATGCGCTCTTCACCGCGAGCGAAGCGAAGAACCTGCGCATGGTCGCGGGCAAGGTGCTGATGGACCGCCACTGCCCCGAGTTCCTGCGCGACACGCCGCAAACGGGCTACGACGACAGCGCCGAGCTGATCGAGCGCTGGCACAACCGCGGGCGCCAGATGTACGCGCTCACGCCGCGCTTTGCGCCCACCTCGACCGAAGCGCAGCTCGAAGCGTGCGGCGCGCTCGCGAAGGCGCACGGCGACATCTTCATCCAGAGCCACGTGGCGGAAAACCCCGACGAGGTGAAGTGGGTCAAGGAACTGTTCCCTGGCCATCGCAGCTACCTCGACGTGTACGATCACTACGGACTCCTGCGCAAGCGCGCGGTATATGGTCACTGCATCTGGCTCGACGACGAAGACCGCCGCCGCATGGCGGACACCGGCACGGTCGCAGCGCACTGTCCGACCTCGAACCTGTTCCTCGGCAGCGGCCTGTTCGACTTCGACAAGGCGGGCGCATCGTCGATGCCTGTCACGCTCGCCACCGACGTGGGCGGCGGCACCTCGTTCTCGATGCTGCAAACGATGAACGAGGCGCACAAGGTCGCGCGCATGGGCGGCCACCATCTCACGGCCACGCGCATGTTCTGGCTCGCGACAGCGGGCGCGGCCCACGCGCTCGATCTCGCCGACAAGATCGGCACGCTCGCGCCCGGCAGCGAAGCGGACTTCGTCGTGCTCGATGCGCAGTCCACGCCGCTGCTCGCGCGGCGTACGGCGCGCGCCGAATCGCTGGAAGAATTGCTGTTCGCGCTCGCCCTGCTCGGCGACGACCGCGCCGTGTTCGAGACCTACGCGGCGGGCAAACGCGTGCACAGCCGCGCCGGCGCGCACCGCTGAAAGCCCCACCCGGCGCGGGTTGCAGGGAAAACCTGCATGGTATAATCCGCGCCTCATTGGGGAGTAGCCGCCTCCGAATCGCGCCACAGTGCCGCAGCGCCGGTCTCAAGACCCCACGCTTGCCGCGCGCGAATTCGCGGGGGCGTCCGTCAACAGACTTGGCCTGCGCGGCCATGGCGGACGCAGCCTTTATCCCGGGCCTGGCGAGACCGATGACCCATGACCGCCGCAACAGGGCCCGGCGGTTCGTGGGTCGTCGCTCGCACACACCACGGCCCGAGGATCCACCACAACGTGAACCAAGCCTTTCTGGTTTCCACCGGCGCCGTCGCGCTCGCCGAAATTGGCGACAAGACGCAGTTGCTCTCGCTCGTGCTCGCGGCGCGCTACCGCAAACCCGTGCCAATCATTCTCGGTGTGCTCGTCGCCACGCTCGTCAATCACTCGGGCGCGGGCGCGCTCGGCACGTGGCTCGGCGCGCTCGTCACGCCGGGCGTGATGCGCTGGGCGCTCGCCGCCTCGTTCGTCGCCATGGGGCTGTGGATTCTCGTGCCGGACAAGCTCGAAGAAGGCGAAGCGAGCGTGAACCGCTCGCAGCTCGGCGTGTTCGGCGCGACGGTCGTGACTTTCTTTCTCGCCGAGATGGGCGACAAGACGCAGATCGCCACCGTCGCGCTCGCCGCGCGCTTTCACGACTTCTTCGGCGTGGTGGCCGGCACGACGCTCGGCATGATGATCGCGAACGTGCCCGCAATCCTGCTCGGCGACCGCTTCGCCCACAAGCTGCCGACGAAGCTCGTGCATGCGATCGCGGCGGTGTTGTTCGTCGTGCTCGGCGTGCTCGCGATTCTGGGCGTGGGGTTCTGACGTGCCTATTTGGCGGGTGCGGCTGCGGCACCCTGCGCCGCAGCAGGCGAGGCCGCACTGGTCTCGTTCGGTTCGCCGCCGCCCTTGCCTAGCGAAATCTTGACCTCCGTCACGGTGCCGTTAGCCAGAGGGAAATTCCCGAGCGCGCTCTGCACGAGAAAGGGCATCACACGCACGAGCGACGGATCGTCGCCGGAAGTGCGCGCAGTCACGTTGTAGACCTCCTTGCCGCTCGCCCTTTCGGTGATGCGAATGCCGAGCGCATGCGAATACACCGGATAGGTCTGGTTCACGTAGGCGGGCTGATACGGTCCCCACGCGCCCCACGGGTTCCAGGGGCCCCAGTACGGGCCCGGCCAGGGGTTGTAGAACACGGGCTGCGCAACCGTCACCGTGTCGGTGCGGCTGCCGTAAGCGAGCCCCACGAGGTAGTGCGCCTGCGGTTCGGCCACGAGGCGGAACGCATGCGTCGCGAGCCCGTTGGCGACGAACTGCTCGTAGGTGCTCTGCTCGATGCTCTGGCTCTGCTCGGCGCTGCGTGTGAACGCAAAGGTGCGCGTGGCGTCGCTGCCGCCGTCCCATGCGGAGAAAGCGGTCACCTGGCTCGTCACGTAAGTCGTGCAGCCGGAGAGCGTGAGTGCGAGCGCCGCCAGCATCAGTAGGGCGCGGCGGGTCCATCGGTCGTGCATCATGGTCTTCTCGTCTTCAGTTGGAAAGGTGCAGTCGTGGGGGCCGCTCTCTCCGATACGAACTTTGCGCCGCGCTTATTCCCTGTTGGTGCCCTGTCCGGTCCGTGCGCGCTCCATGCCGGTCGTGTCCTGTCTTGTGGCCCGCTTTGTTGTCTGTTGCCGCGCGGCAGGGCCTGATCATACTGACTCGCGGCGCGGCGCGAAAGTTCGCGGACCAAGCCCTGACGGACAAAGCGGCCCGAGCCTTTGTACAATGGGGCGAACCGCCGTGCTCCCGCGACGGCAGGCAGCGCCCAGCGGGCGCCCACGCCGCCGCGGCCGGCCAATCCGATCCACACGATCGATCCACACCGATCCGACACGCCCCTATCCAGACCATGTCCGATACTGCCACGCCCACCGTGATCCGCCGCGAAGACTACGCACCGCCCGCGTTTCTGATCGATACCGTCGACCTCGAATTCGACCTCGCGCCCGAGCGCACGGTCGTCAAGAGCACGTTGCGCGTGCGTCGCAATCCCGACGCGCAACCCACCGGGCATCTCGAACTCATGGGCGAGCAGCTCGAATTCATGGGCGCGGCGATCGACGGCAAACCGTACGCGAACGTGCGCGCACACGAGCACGGCCTCACGGTCGAGAACGTGCCCGAGGCGTTCGAGCTCACGCTCACCGGCGCGTGCGACCCGGCCGCCAACACCACGCTCTCGGGCCTTTACGTGTCGAGCGGCAACTTCTTTACGCAGTGCGAGGCCGAGGGCTTTCGCCGCATCACCTGGTTCCTCGACCGCCCCGACGTGATGTCGACCTACACGGTCACGCTGCGCGCCGACAAAGCCGCCTATCCGGTCCTGCTCTCGAACGGCAACCTGATCGCGCAAGGCGACCTGGCCGACGGCCGTCACTATGCGAAATGGGAAGACCCGTTCCGCAAGCCGAGCTACCTGTTCGCGCTCGTGGCGGGCAAGCTCGTGGCGCTGGAAGAACGCATCCAGAGCCGCTCGGGCAAGGAAAAGCTGCTGCAGGTGTGGGTCGAGCCGCACGATCTCGACAAGACGCGCCACGCCATGGACTCGCTCATCCACTCGATCCACTGGGACGAGCAGCGCTTTGGCCTCGAACTCGATCTCGACCGCTTCATGATCGTCGCCGTGAGCGACTTCAACATGGGCGCGATGGAGAACAAGGGGCTCAACATCTTCAATACGAAGTACGTGCTCGCCAATCCCGAAACGGCCACCGATGTCGACTTCGCGAACATCGAAGCCGTGGTCGGCCACGAGTACTTCCACAACTGGACCGGCAACCGCGTGACCTGCCGCGACTGGTTCCAGCTGAGCCTGAAGGAAGGCCTCACGGTGTTCCGCGACCAGGAATTCTCGGCGGCGATGTCGGGCGGCGACGAAAACGAAGCTGCGCGCGCGACCAAGCGTATCGAGGACGTGCGCGTGCTGCGCCAGATGCAGTTCGCCGAAGACGCGGGTCCGATGGCGCACCCGGTGCGACCGGAAAGCTACGTCGAGATCAACAACTTCTACACGATGACCGTCTACGAGAAAGGCTCGGAAGTCGTGCGGATGTATCAAACGCTGCTCGGTCGCGACGGGTTCCGCAAGGGGATGGACCTGTACTTCCAGCGCCACGACGGCCAGGCCGTGACCTGCGACGACTTCCGCCACGCGATGGCCGACGCCAATAGCCGCGACCTCGCGCAGTTCGAGCGCTGGTACAGCCAGGCGGGCACGCCGCGTGTGAGCGTGACGACGAGCTACGACGAAGGCACGCGCTGCTACAGCGTGACGCTCACGCAGGGCTACGCCAACGGCTCGCCCGCCGCGCGCGAAACGCAAAAGGGCCCGCTGCACATTCCGTTTGCAATTGGCCTGATCGGCCCGGACGGCGCGGACCTGCCGCTGCGCCTCGAAGGCGAAGCCGCCGCGCACGGCACGACGCGCGTGCTGGAGCTGACTGACACGCAGCAGACCTTCACGTTCGCCGATGTGATGGCCAAGCCGCTGCCCTCGCTGCTGCGCAACTTCTCGGCGCCGGTCATCGTCGATTACGACTATGGCAACGACGAACTCGCTTTCCTGCTCGCGCACGACAGCGACGCGTTCAACCGCTGGGAAGCGGGTCAGCGCCTCGCCACGCGCGAACTGCTCGCGCTTGCTGCTCGCGCCGCCGCGGGCCAGCCGCTCGAAATCAACAGCGCGCTCGTCGACGCGTTCCGCCGCGTGCTGACCGACGAATCGCTCTCGCCGTCGTTCCGCGAGCTTGCGCTCATGCTGCCTTCGGAAACCTATCTTGCCGAGCAGATGGCCGAATCCGACCCGGCCGCCGTGCACGCGGCGCGCCAGTTCGTGCGCAAGCAACTGGCAACCGCACTGCAACGCGAATGGCTCGCGGCCTATGAGCGCAATGTCACGCCGGGCGCGTACGAGCCGACGCCCGAGGCGGCCGGACACCGCGGGTTGAAGAACCTTGCGCTGTCCTATCTCTCGGAACTCGACGATGCCGCACAGGCGGTACGCCTCGCCACGGCGCAATACGACGCGGCGAACAACATGACCGATCGTTCGGCGGCGCTTTCCGCGCTGTTGAACGTGCAGGCGGCCGGCGGCGGCGACGTCGCGCGCAAGGCGCTCGAAGACTTCTATGTGCGCTTCGAGAAGGAGCCGCTCGTCATCGACAAATGGTTCGCGTTGCAGGCCACGCAACGGGGCACGGCGCAACGCCCGACCATCGAGACGGTGCGCGCGCTCATGGGTCACCCGGCGTTCAACATCAAGAACCCGAATCGCGCCCGCTCGCTGATCTTCAGCTTCTGCGCGGCGAACCCCGCGCAGTTCCACGCCGCCGACGGCTCGGGCTACGCGTTCTGGGCCGACCAGGTGATCGCGCTCGACGCGCTCAATCCGCAGGTCGCGGCACGCCTCGCCCGCAATCTCGAACTGTGGCGCCGCTTCACGCCCGCGCTGCGTGACGCGATGCGCGCGGCGCTGGAGCGTGTAGCCGCCGAAGCCAAATCGCGCGACGTGCGCGAGATCGTCGAAAAAGCGCTGGCTTGATCAGACGAAACGAGGCGCAACGCGCGGTGCCTGATCCGCACCGCGCGCCAACCCACGAACCGGCCTTAGGCCGGTTTTTTTGCGCATTTTTTTCGCGATTATTTTCAGCGGCGCGACTACACCCGCCACCGGGCGAAAAGCCGCACCAGCAAGCCGGGCCGCGCCCCGGCGCTTTATTTTGCGCGGCTGTGCGGCGGGCGGTCACAGTCGAGCGGGTAGAATTGCGCTATTCCCAAGCGTATCCGGAGTACTGCAATGGCTTTGCAACGTCGCACCACCCTCACCAAGTACCTGATCGAGCAGCAGCGCCAGCACAGCAACCTGCCCGCCGATCTGCGTCTTTTGATCGAAGTCGTCGCGCGCGCGTGCAAGGCGATCAGCTTCAACGTCAGCAAGGGCGCGCTTGGCGACGCGCTCGGCACGGCCGGCAGCGAGAACGTCCAGGGCGAAGTGCAGAAGAACCTCGACATCCTCTCGAACGAGATCCTGCTCGACGCCAACGAATGGGGCGGCAACCTCGCCGCGATGGCCTCGGAGGAAATGGAAACGTTCTTCCCGATCCCGGCCAACTATCCGAAGGGCGAATACCTGCTGGTGTTCGATCCGCTCGACGGCTCGTCGAACATCGACGTGAACGTGTCGATCGGCACGATCTTCTCGGTGCTGCGCTGCCCGGACGGCCAGCAGGCGACCGAAGAATCGTTCCTGCAGCCCGGCACGAAGCAGGTCGCCGCAGGCTACGCCGTGTACGGCCCGCAAACCGTGCTCGTGCTCACCACCGGCAACGGCGTGAACTGCTTCACGCTCGACCGCGAACTGGGCTCGTGGGTGCTCACGCAGAGCAATATGCGCATTCCGGAAGACACGCGCGAATACGCGATCAATGCATCGAACGCACGCCACTGGTATGAGCCGGTGCAGCAGTACATTGGCGAACTCAACGAAGGCAAGGACGGCCCGCGCGGCGAGAACTTCAACATGCGCTGGATCGCCTCGATGGTCGCCGACGTGCACCGTATCCTGAACCGCGGCGGCATCTTCATGTACCCGGCCGACAAGCGCGACCCGTCGAAGCCCGGCAAGCTGCGCCTGATGTACGAAGCGAACCCGATGTCGTTCATTGTCGAGCAGGCGGGCGGCATGGCGACCAACGGCGAGGAGCGCATTCTCGACATCCAGCCGACGAGCCTGCATGAGCGCGTAGCCGTGTTCCTCGGCTCGAAGAACGAGGTCGAACGCGTCACGCGCTATCACCACGAAGCCAAAAAATGAAAAAAGATGAGGAAAGGGCTTGCATAGTTCGCGGCGACTTCCTATAATCTTTCTTCTCTGATGTGACGCCGGAATAGCTCAGACGGTAGAGCAGCGCATTCGTAATGCGAAGGTCGGGGGTTCGATTCCTCTTTCCGGCACCAGGATTCAAGCAAAAAGCCCAGTCTTCGGACTGGGCTTTTTGCTTTGCGCACGCTGTCTGCGTGCGGTGCCGAGCAGCGGCTACGTCACGCTTTCGGCGGCAGCGCATCCAGCGCCTCGCCTACCTCCTCGATTACCTCATCCCATCGCCCCAGTTCGCGCTGCCTGAAAAGTCGCGCCGACGGATACCAGGGACTATCGGTGCGCTGCGTCATCCAGCGCCAGTCCGTGCAGGTCGGCAGCAGGATCCACACCGGCACGCCAGCCGCCCCGGCAAGATGCGCGACCGAGGTGTCGACGGTGATCACAAGATCAAGCGACCGGACGATGGCGAGCGTGTCCACGAAGTTCGCGATCTCCGGCCCGAGCGGCGTGATGTCGATGTCGTGATGCAACGCCTCCAACTCGCTTTGCGCACCGCTCTTCTGCAGCGAAAACCACGACACGCCACGCCGGGCGAGCACAGGCAGCAACGTGTGCAGCGCAAGCGAGCGGTAACGGTCGAATTCGTAGTCGGGGTTCCCAGCCCATACGAGCCCAACTCGGCGTTGGCGCGCGCCACGGTGCGCCCCGCCGGCAACCCGCTCACGCCAATGGCCGACGCACTCAGGCGGCGCGCCCAGATAAGGCATGGCCAGCGGCAGCATGCCCACCGTGAGTTTCATGGACTCTGGAAAGCGGAACATACGGCTCCAGAAGTCATAGGGACCAGGCGGCAATGTGGTCCAGGCCTTGTTCACTCCACGCGCGCATGCCGCGACGTCGCCAATCGCCTTGTCGACCCAGACATCGACCGTCGCGCCGTGGCGCTGCAGCCAGTCGATGTAGCGCAAGGATTGAAGCTGGTCCCCCAATCCCTGCTCGCCGATCAGCAAAAACCGCCGCCCCTTCACGGCTTCACCGGACCACTCCGGAAAGCCAGGACGCACGAGCGTGCTGTTCTGCGGCAAGCGTTCGTGCCAGTGATAGTGCCGCCACCCTCGCTCGAAGTCGCCGTCGCGCAGCATCGTGACGGCGGCGTTGAACTGAACATGTTCGTCGTCGGGAAGCAAGCGCGCCGCCTCTGCAGCGTGATGCCGCATACGCGCATGTTCGCCGAGCATGTTCGATGCGTAGCTCGCATTGTGATGGAGCTTGCCCCGCGTGGCATCGACGGCAAGTCCCTCCCGCGCGACCTGATACGCGTCGTCGAAGCGATGAAGCTCGTTGAGCCGCAAGGCGAGGCTTTCGAGTGCTGCCGCGTCTGCCGTGAATTCGGTGCGCATCTGCGAGATTTGCGCGGTCAGTTCCGCGGGGCGTTCGAGGCGCACGAGGACCGTTAGCAACTCGAGCCCATCTGCTAGCCGCGAGGTCCCCACTGCGCGTGCGCGGCGCAGATATTCCGCAGCCGCTTCCAGGCGTTCGTCTTCGAGATTCAGTCGCGCGAGGCACCGCAATGCGTGATGAAGCGTGGGCGCATAGTCGAGCGCCTTTTCGTAGTGCATGCGCGCTTCCGCGCGGCGCTTCGCCAGCTTGAGCACGTCGGCCAGGTTGCGATGCAAGCTGGCTGTGCCACCGCTGAGCGCTATCGCACGATGGTAGAACGCCTCGGCGGCGACGTGCTCGTTCGCCATCGCCGCGAGCAAGCCGCGATGCTCCCAGAGCTCGGCGCGTTCGGGCGCCACGCCGATTGCGCGTTCCAGATGGTCGCGCGCGAGGTCGCGTTGTCCGTCGCGAAAATACGAGAGCGCCAGACGATGCAACACATGCGCGTTGCGTGGCTCGTGCGCGAGCAGTTCCTGATACGCGAGTACCGCGTCGCGCGTTCTGCCCGAGTCGAAGTGCTGGTTTGCGAGCGCAAGCGCCGCCTTCGTGCGCGCTTGCTCGTCCGAGGCTTCGGCCGGCGTGGTGGCAGGGTCGCTCATCATAGGATCGCGCCGGCAATGTGGCGCGCGGCTCGGTTACGTTGCTATCTGAAAAAAGGGGAGCGCCGTTCGGCGTCATGAGCCTCACGTGCGAATCTTTTAAAGATAAGCGCGATCTTCACGCGACCGAATCAGACGTATCTGAAAACGGCTACGCGAATCCAGGCTCCTCACGCTTCTCGCGCAGGAAGTCGATGAACGCACGCAGTTTGGGCGGCAACTGGGCGCGCCCGGCCGTATACAAATAGAAGCCGGGAAACGATGCGCCCCACGACTCGAGCACCGGCACGAGCCGGCCTTCGTCCAGTGGCGAGCGCACGTAGTCTTCGATCACGTGCAGGAGGCCCACGCCCTGCTCCGCGGCGCGCACCATCGTGCGCAGATCGTTGGTCACGAAGCGGCCCTCGGTGACCACGTCGAATACGCGCCGGGGATCGTCCGGCCGCGCGAACTCCCAGCGGTAGACGCCCCCCGTCGCGAAGCGATAGTGCAGGCAATCATGCGCAGCCAGATCCTCGGGGGTAACCGGGCGCGCGTGGCGTTCGAAGTATTGCGGCGAGCCCACCACGACGATGCGTATCGGCCCGCCGATCGGCACCGCCATCATGCCAGGCGCCACTGATTCGCCCAGGCGAATGCCCGCATCGAAGCCCTCGCCCACCAGATCGGCAAAGCCATCTTCGAGCGCGAGTTCGAGCTTGATCTGCGGATAGCGCGTCATGAACTCCGCGAGATGCGGCATGACGAGCAATTCGCTCGCCACGCGCGGCAGGTTGATGCGTAGCGTGCCGGCCGGCGCGTCGCGCGAGGCGTCGAGCGCATCGAACGCCGCTTCGATCTGAGTGAGCGCGGGCTGCACGCGCGCCAGAAACTGCGCGCCCGCCTCGGTCAGCGCGACGCGGCGCGTCGTGCGATTGAAGAGCCGCACGCCCAGTTGCACTTCGAGCGCACGCACGGCCTGGGATAGCGCCGAAGTCGAGAAGCCCGCGGCTAACGCCGCACGCGTGAAGCTGCCGTGCCGTGCGACGGCAGCCACGGCGAGCAGAGCGGGCAAGCGTCCCGCCAGCCCGGACGCGGCGCTCGGCACTGACGCCGGATCGGAAAGCGGGCCCATGCCGACTCCGTTGTGAAGATCAGCTTCACAGTTATTTCACGTGAACCCGATTTTTCCACAAAAAGGAAAGGCGCAAGATGAGTTCGCGTTCGCCACCCATCCTTTAAGGACACCGCCATGAAACTCGATAGCTACACCCTGCTCGGCCGCTCAGGCCTGCGTGTCAGCCCCATCGCCCTCGGCACGATGACGTTCGGCACCGAATGGGGCTGGGGCGCCGACGAAGCTTGCGCACAGCGGCTCTTCGACCTCTATGTCGACGCGGGCGGCAACTTCATCGACACCGCCGACCTCTACACGGAGGGCACCAGCGAAACCTGGGTGGGGCGCTTCGCGGCGGCGCGCGGTCTGCGTGAGCGGCTCGTCATCGCCACCAAGTATTCCTACAACGCGGAATCGGGCAACCCGAACGCCGGCGGCAACCATCGCAAGAACCTGCTGAGAGCGCTCGACGGCTCGCTCAAGCGGCTCGGCACCGACTACATCGATCTCTACTACCTGCACACATGGGACCGCATGACGCCCGCCGACGAGGTAATGCGCGCCATGGACGACGCTGTGCGCGCGGGCAAGATCCGTTACGTGGGTCTCTCCGACGTGCCCGCCTGGTACGCAGGCCGCGCGCAGACGCTGGCCGATTGGCGCGGCTTCGAGCCGGTGGCGGCCATGCAGCTCGAATATTCGCTGATCGAGCGCAACGCGGAGCACGAATTCGCCGATGTGGCGACGCAACTCGGCATGGGGCTCGTGCCGTGGAGTCCGCTCGGGATGGGCGTGCTGTCGGGAAAATATCGGCCGTCACAGGCTGGCGAAGGTGTGAGCGGTGCGGGCCGCCTGCAGACGGTGGGCGCGAAGCCGCCGCCCGGCTTCGACAAGCTCTCCGCGCGCAACTTCGCGATCGTGGCAGAACTCGAGCGCGTCGCGCACGAGGCCAACCGGCCCATGGCGCAGGTGGCGTTGAACTGGCTGTATCAAAAGCGCGGCGTGGCGAGCATCATCGTCGGCGCAACCAAAGCTGCGCAACTCGAAGAGTCGCTCGGCTCGCTCGACTTCACGCTCGCCCCCGAACTGGTCGCGCGCCTTGACGCCGCCTCCGAACCCGCACATCCGTTTCCGTACTACATGTTCGCGGACGGCCACCAGTCACGCATTCATGGCCAGGTGGACGTACGCGCGACGCCCGCGAACCACGCTCACGTGCAACGCGTGCCGGCCCCGGCGAACGAACAAACGTAACGAATTATCGGAGTGCATCAATACGCCGCGCTGGAATGCGCGGCGATTTACGTACGTTCGGTCATTAAGTCGCGGCCAAATGACACGGATCAAAGTATTAATCGCCCGATCGGATAGAAACGGACACTTACATAGTTTTAATTCTTATTAACGTTTCGACGTCAACGGCTAAGCATAATCGTCCGTTGTAGATGAACGATGGTGCACGTTGATCCGGCGGGACTCGCCCCTCGCTTGCGGCGCCGCGCAACACAGGCGCGGCAGGCAGCCCGAGCGAGCGCGGGTCTCAGAGCCGGGGGAAGTGCGATTGAGGCGTTGTGCGACCGCAGCAGCCGGTGTGCGCGAGATTCGGCGAATCGAGAACCGAACCCGATTCACGCAGCATGTGCGAGTGTGAAGGACATCTCAACAATTATATTCCCGCGCCGTTAATCATTTGCATCGCTGTGCGAAGAAAGCAACACGCGTGCGAGAAAAGCACTGTTACCGTAAGCGGGACTAGCGCAGTAGAAGTGCCGAGCCGGATAATCGGCTTACATAGGAGAAAGATCATGGACGCCAAACCGCCAAGGATTCCGACCCCGGACCAAGTCTTCAGCCCGGATCCGGAACCGGTGGCCGTTGAGTTTCTCGGCGACGAATTGCCTGCTCACGTGCGGGCTTTTCTGGACGAGCAACGCAAGGCACACGAACAGAAGTGACGGGGAAACGCACACGTTCGCGCTCGCGTGGGGAACGCGCGCAGTAGACGTTCGTGTGCAGATCGACACGCGTAGTACGGGGACGCGCGTGTCATGCTGCGCGCGCGGTTTTGCGCCGTCGCGCGCTGAAGCGATTCGCGTTCGACACGCTCGTTCGAGCGCGCGCGTTCATGCGGCCATCGCGATTCGACTTCTGCGCCCTTCTGCGCTATTAGACGCAAGCGCACCGTAACCGGCTATGCTTCGGTTTTTATTGCCGGCGTCTTTCTTCCTCTCGATGACATTGCTGACCCGCGCAAGTGCGCGTTGTGCTGCCGCGCTGCTCTTCGCCCTGCCGATCGCATCCGCCCACGCCGACGGTGACGACACCGCCCTGACCAACCTCGTCGCGCTTGTTTCGCAGCGGCTGGCGCTCGCCGAGCCGGTTGCACACTGGAAATGGCAACATCACAAGCCGATCACCGATACGCCCCGTGAAGACGCCTTGCTCGCCGACGTGCAAAAGCGCGCCACGGCGGCCGGCGTCGACCCCGCGTTCGCGCGTGCGTTCTTCCGCGATCAGATCGATGCCAGCACGCAAATGCAGAAGTCGCTGTTCGACACGTGGCGTGCCTCGCAGGCGCCCAGCGACCCGGCGCCCGATCTCGCTACGGCCACGCGGCCCCAACTCGACAGACTCACCGGGCAATTGATCGGCGCGCTTGCTCGCGTGCAGTCAATGCGCGGCGCACCGGATTGCCCGGCGCGCGTCGCACGTACAGTTGCGAACTGGAAAGCGCTCACCCGCTACGACTCCGCGCGCACGAATGCGATGAATCAGGCGCTGGAGCATGTGTGCGAATCGGGTGGCGTGGGCGGCGTCGCCTAAGGCTCAGGCCGCGCTCGTGAGGCCGTCGGCCTCGGTTGGCTGCAGCACCTGCACACGCAGGCCGCGTTCGAAGTGCGTCTGCAGAATGCGCCAAGTCGAAAGCTCGAACACCCGCTCGGCGCCGTGGTCCACCAACGCCTCAGCCTCGGTCGTGCTCTGAAAGGCACCCATATAGCACCAGCGGTCGATCAGGTGATAAACGTCGCCGCCATTCGTCGAGTCCTGCTCCAGCACGACCACTGCGCCGTCGAACGGCCAGGGCGCCGCCCCAAGGTCGGCGGGATCGCGCTTCGATACACGCGGCACGCGATTGAACGAGGGCTTGAGCGCTGCGATCCATTGCGCTTCGACAAGGAGCGCACCAAGCTCGCCGCCTGTTGCACGCCACTCCACCCGGCGCACCTGCTGCGCCATTCGCTGTTCGCGGGAAGAGCGCCGCTCCCCCGAAAGATGCGCGCGCACGCGCTGGCGCACCCGCACGCTGCGGCCCACGTAGAGCGGCACGTCGTCCTCGCCGTAAAACGCATACACGCCATGACCTGCCGGCGCGGTATCGATGAGGTCGTCGGTGATGTCGCCGGCCAGCACGTGACGGCGCGTCGTGCGCTCGATCTGCGCCGCCAGCGCCTCCCCCGGCACCAGCGCCGGCAGGCGCTGCCAGAACTGCCAGAGGAGATCGGCGTCGGCGAGTGCGCGATGGCGATCCGATGGCACGAGTGCATGGCGCTCGACCAGCGCGTCGAGCCCGTGGCGCTTCTCACCCGGGAAGAGCGCCCGCGACAGGCGCACGGTGCACAGTACATCGGGGTTGAAGGAATAGCCCGCACGCTCGAATTCCGCACGCAGGAAGCCGCGGTCGAAGGCCGCGTTGTGCGCCACGAAGAGCTTGCCGGCGAGTCGCCCGTGCAGTTGCGCGGCAATGTCGGCGAAGCGCGGCGCGCCGCGCACCATCTGGTCCGTAATACCGGTGAGCTGCTGGATAAAGGGCGGGATGGGCTGACCGGGATCGACGAGGGTGCTCCATCGTGTCACCTGCCCTTGCGCCACCTCCACCACGCCAACTTCAGTAATCCGGTGCTCGCCTACCGAACCACCGGTCGTCTCGAGGTCTACGAAGACGATGGGAAGGTCGCCGGCGGGCTGTGCGGCGTTCAAGGAGGACTCAAGCATGGTGAAACGACAGGGGAAATGGAAAACGGCCCAAGTATGCACCGTTTGGACGCCACGCGCCGACGGTTCCGACAGCGCAAGTGCAACTTTGGGTATTTAGTGAAAACCCGAATCAGGAAAATTGCGAGATCCCAGGGTTTTCCCGATTAAATGTGTTTAAAAAAAGCGGCTACTAATATTGCTCGAATATCAATATGCCAAAAATAAAAAAGCCCCGGGTTTGCCCGGGGCCTGATGTTGCATGAGCGCTCGCGCGGCGAGCACTCGCACGCTGCACTTACAGCGGCTGGATGTTCGCGGCCTGCTTGCCCTTCGGACCGACCTTGACGTCGAACGACACACGCTGGTTCTCCTTCAACGACTTGAAGCCGTCGGCGCGGATTTCCGAGAAGTGCGCGAACAGATCGTCGCCGCCGGCGTCAGACGTGATGAAGCCAAAGCCCTTCGCATCATTGAACCATTTGACGATACCGGTTTCCATGTTTCCGTTTCCCTCGAGATTTTAATGGCGCGGGCAATAACCCTCACGCCGTATCCAGCCAATTCCCGCCGTCCCGCTTCAGCGAATTCCGCGTTTGAAATTGCAGCGGAACGAAAATCAGCTTTGCCGTTATACGGGGAACGCCAATCGCCAGTCAAGCGAATTTTTTATAACAGCTTTCCCGATTCAACGATAAAAGCGGTACGCATCAAAAAGCCGACAAAAAATCGTATGCGATCCGAATCAATATATAAGAACGCGTCATTTTTACGCGATTATCTTGATCACGTCATTTCTACCGGGAAGTTTTCCCGAAGTGTAACAATTCGTGTCAAACGTAAGTGTTTCTCCCGGTTGTTCGAGTAATACATTCAATTCATGATCCATATTGTTAGCGGCATCGGAGGTCATCATGCTGACAACTCTGCGGCGATTGATTCATTGGCTCGTACAGACGGACGGGATTGCACCAACGGCCGAAGAAGCCGAAACCTATGGCGCATGGCACGGGGACCACTGGCACAACCTGCTGTGTTCCCCTATGGACGCAAGGCACTACGTAATGGAAGACTGGAGCCTGCAGCCTGAGCCGCCGCAAGCGGGCACCCAGTAAGCGGTGCGCGTAGCGCGTGGCCTGAAGACGGGCAAAAAAAAGCGCGGCTGAAAAGGCCGCGCCGACAAAGGTTTGGAGATCTTTTTCGTCAACGAAAAAGTCTGCTTCGGAAAGCAGCGATTGAAGTATAGCCGGACCCACGTCTGACGATTAAGCATACGGCGCACAATCATCTGTTACGCCAGACGCAATAATCAGTTCAGATTGATTTAAACCGTTTTCCGCAATCAATTGTTGTAGCGATCGCACAACGCTCGCGCGGTTGACAGTTTCACCCTCCTCCCGGGAAATCCGCTCAAAGCCTTTACCAGCAGGGCTTAAGGCGAGCGCGATAATCATTTCCGATAGCGCAATACTTTATTGCGGAATTCGGAATACCCCCTCTCCGAGCACCCTCTCTACACTCTGCCTGTCTGGAAACCGACTGGCACGGATTAATTCGTACCACGCGAACTTTGCCTCTCGCTGCGCTTCGCATGGGCGGTTTCCCAAACAGGGTTCAACGAAACCCACCTCTGTTCTCGGAGTTTACAAAGATGAAAAAGACTCTCATGGTCGCCGCCCTGACGGGCGTTTTTGCAACGGCTGCACACGCGCAAAGCAGCGTTACGCTGTACGGCCTGATCGACGCAGGCATCACCTACGCAAACAACTCCGGCGGCCACAGCCTCTGGAAGGCATCGAGCGGCACGGTCAACGGCAGCCGTTGGGGCCTGCGCGGTTCTGAAGATCTCGGTGGCGGTCTGCACGCGATCTTCACGTTGGAGAACGGCTTCAACATCATGAACGGTAACTCCGGCCAGTCGAGCCGCATGTTCGGCCGTCAAGCGTTTGTCGGTCTGGCAAGCGACCAGTACGGTGCCGTCACCCTCGGTCGTCAGTACGACTCCGTGGTCGACTACCTCGCACCGCTGTCGAACACGGGCACGCAATACGGCGGCACGATCGCTGCGCACCCGTTCGATAACGACAACCTGAACAACTCGATCCGTTTCAACAACACGGTCAAGTACTCGAGCGTCAACTACGCTGGCTTCAAGTTCGGCGGCACGTACTCGTTCTCGAACAGCACCGAATTCGCGAACAACCGCGCATACAGCGTCGGCGCATCGTACAACTGGGGCGGCCTGAACGTTGCGGCTGGCTACCTGCACCTGAACAACGACGTCAACAACCTGCAAAACCTCGCCAGCAACTCGGGCGCGCAAACGGGTGAGTGGACGTTCGCTGCAGGCCGTCAAAGCACGTTCGGCGGCGGCATCAACTACACGTTCGGCCCGGCAACGGCTGGCTTCGTGTACACGCAAACGCAACTGGGCAACGCAGTCGCCATCTCGGGCACGCAAGCTGGCCGGTCGAGCAACATCGGCCTCGGCGGCAACAGCGCCCGCTTCCAGAACTTCGAAGGCAATGTCCGTTACGCTCTGACCCCGGCACTGAGCCTGGCTGGCGCGTACACGTACACCCGCGCGAACTTCGGCGGCGGCGAGAACCCGAACTACAACACGGTCGCACTGCAGTCGGACTACGCACTGTCGAAGCGCACCGACGTCTACCTGCAAGGCGACTGGCAGCACGTGTCGTCGAACCCGCAAGGTATCGGCGCTTACCTGAACGGTCTGGGTTCGGCTTCGACCCGTCAAGACCAGGTCGCTGTGACGGTTGGTATGCGTCACCGCTTCTAAGCGGCACGCTGCTGGCCGCTTCGGCCAGCACTGCAGCAAAAAAGGCACCCTCGGGTGCCTTTTTTTATTTGCGCTGCGAAAGCTCGAATTCAGGCGCGCGGCGGCGGATAGCGCACGTCCAGCACGTCGATCGGCTCCGGCCCCGCCGGCGTGTACAGCGTCACCTGATCGCCGATCTTCGCCTTCAGGAGCGCCCGCGCGATAGGCGAAATCCAGCTCACGTGGCCCTGATCGAGATCGACCTCGTCGATACCGACAATCGTGATCGTATGCGCCTCGCCGTCCTCGGTGCCGTACTCGACGGTCGCCCCGAAGAACACCTGGTCCACACTCTCCTGGCGGCTACTGTCCACGACTTCGGCCAGATCCAGCCGCTTCGTGAGAAAGCGGATGCGGCGGTCGATCTCCCGCAACCGGCGCTTGCCGTAGATGTAGTCGCCGTTTTCGGAACGGTCGCCGTTCGAGGCGGCCCACGAGACGAGCTTGACCACTTCAGGCCGATCCTCGTCTATCAGGCGCAGCAACTCGCTGCGCATGCGCTCATAGCCGGCGGGCGTAATGTAGTTCTTCGTGCCGGCGGGAATCTCGGGGTGACCGGCTTCGAGATCGTCGTCGTCGTAGTCGGTCGATTCTTTGACAAAGGCCTTGTTCATGATGGGATCACTACGTACGTGTACTGGCTCACTCAACTCACTACTGCCAGCGTACACGAACCTCGCCCCAAGACAAATCGCGATAAGGGTCTTCCCTTTTTTCGAACCCCTGCTATAATCTCACTTCTGCGTGCGGCTGTAGCTCAGTTGGATAGAGTACTTGGCTACGAACCAAGGGGTCGTGGGTTCGAATCCTGCCAGCCGCGCCACTTATTCGAAATGTTCCCTGTCAATTTGATCTTGGAACACTTTCAAGCAGTATCGTGTTGTAAGTAGTATCGTTTTAGCGTGCGGCTGTAGCTCAGTTGGATAGAGTACTTGGCTACGAACCAAGGGGTCGTGGGTTCGAATCCTGCCAGCCGCGCCACCATTCGAAGGGCCTTTCCGAACGGAAAGGCCCTTTGTCTTTTCAGCAGCAGAATCGGGTATGTCTGCTGTCTCGCGCGATGCACGCCCCTAGCGCGGCGGCGTACCGATGTCGCCGATTTGCGCGTCGGGTCGCGGCAGGTCCTCCACGTCGCCAATCGCGGTGGGCTCCGCCACGGGCTCCATGCCCATGCCCAGCAATGCCTGGGGCTGTCGCAGCATCTCCCCTACCGTCTCACCAAAGCGGCTTGCGACGAACGCCCGCAGCAACGCCTCACGCGTGGTTTCTCCGTGGGCTTTCACGGCGCCCGCCCCACTCTCGAACTCCGCCACACAGGAAGCCGGCTCGCCTTCGCGAAGCTCCACGCGCTTTGCGCGATCCAGCACCACGCCGGCCGCCTCCCACGAATCGGTCGGCATGAAGCGGCCATCCCATGGACGCCCGCGGTCGTTGCCGCGCACGGCGACTGTCTCGCCACTGTCGGTGAAATAGATTTCGCGTACGAAGTCCGGCAGACTGCGCGCCACCCAATAATCGAGCGCGAGGCCGGTCAGTTCAGCTACGTTCATTTCGAGTCCCTCGTTTCGGGTCGAAGGAAGATGGCGGCATGACCGGCAAGCCCGGCCAGGTTGCCGCAGCGATGCGGCATGAGATAACGGTAGATTACCGCGCGAGGCGCTCGGTGGGAGTGATTCGTGGCACGTAACGGCACATCGTGATGCGAGGCGCCAGCGCGACGCGCCCCGAGCTACCCGCCCCGATCAATAATCCGCGCGCTCTCGTTCGATGCGCATGCCGCCGTCATGGCGGTGGTGCCCGTCGTCGCTCGAACGCTCACGCGCAATGCGCATCACGTCCGGATTCGTGCGCACACGGCGCATGACGTTCGCGAGGTGCACGCGGTCGCTCACCTGGATCACGAAACGCAACATGTTCGATTCCTGCGCCAGATCGTCGTCCATCGCGATGTGCACGATGTTGGCATCCGCCGAGGTAATGTCGGCCGCCACCCGGGCGAACACGCCCTTGGTGTTCTTCACGAGCACCTTCACCGCGACGTCGAACAGACGCCCCGGCTGCGGCGCCCATGCCACGTCGATCCAGCGGCCCGGATCGCGGCGGTGGATACGTTGCGCGACGCGGCAGTCGGTCGTATGGATCGCCATACCGAGACCGATGCCGATATAGCCCATGATGTCGTCGCCAGGGATCGGGCGGCAGCAAGCCGAAAGCTGCACCGACATGCCTTCGGTGCCCGTGATGACGACAGGCGGCGCTGGCGGCGCATTCGGGTCGCGCGGCGGATGATGATGCTCGGCATCGTCGGCATCCTGACCGCTCATCAGCACTTCGATGCGCTTGGCCATGACCGCGGCCACGCGCCGGCCAAGACCGATGTCCGCGAAAATTTCCTGACGGTTCTTGTTGCCGGTCCACTGCACCAGCTTTTCCCACACCTCGGGCGTGACTTCCGAAAGCTGGTAGCCATAGCCCTTGAGCGCCTGATCGACAAGCCGCTCGCCAAGCTGCACCGACTCCGTGAGCCGCATCGTCTTCAGATAGTGCCGGATCGCCGAACGCGCCTTGCCGGTGCGCACGAAGCCGAGCCACGCCGGATTCGGCTTGGAGTACGGCGCGGTGATCACCTCGACGATGTCGCCGCTCTTCAGTTCCGTACGCAGCGGCAGCAGCTCGTTGTTGATCTTCACGGCCACGCACTGGTTGCCGAGGTCGCTATGGATCGAATAAGCGAAGTCCAGCGCCGTGGCGCCGCGCGGCAGCGCCATGATCTTCGACTTCGGCGTGAACACGTATACGGCGTCCGGGAACAGGTCGATCTTGACGTGTTCGAGGAATTCGCTCGAGTCGCCGACCTCGCTCTGGATGTCGAGCAGCGACTTAAGCCACTGGTGCGCGCGTTTTTGCACGTCGTTGAGATCCGCGCCGCCGTTTTTGTAGAGCCAGTGCGCGGCCACGCCAGCCTCGGCGATTTCGTGCATCTTGCGCGTGCGGACCTGGAACTCGATGGGCGCGCCGAACGGGCCCACTAGCGTGGTGTGCAGGGACTGATAGCCGTTCACCTTGGGAATGGCGATGTAGTCCTTGAACTTGCCCGGAACCGGCTTGTAGAGCGCATGGAGCGCGCCGATGCAGGTGTAGCACTCGAGCGCCGACTCGACCACGACACGAAAACCGTACACGTCGAGCACCTGCGAGAACGACAATTGTTTGTCGCGCATCTTCTTGTAGATGCTGAAGATGGTTTTCTCGCGGCCCGTGACTTCGGCGTCGAGCTTGGCGTCGGCAATTGCCCGCTGCACCGCTTCCAGAATCTTGCTCACCACTTCGCGGCGATTGCCGCGCGCGGCCTTCACCGCCTTTTCGAGCGTGGCGTAGCGATTCGGGTTGAAGTTCGCCAAGCTCAGGTCCTGCAGCTCGCGATAGGTGTTGTTCAGGCCAAGACGGTGCGCGATGGGCGCGTAGATGTCGATGGTCTCGCGCGCCACGCGGCGGCGCTTTTCGGGCGGCACCGCGCCGAGCGTGCGCATGTTGTGCAGCCGGTCGGCGAGTTTCACCAGAATCACGCGCACGTCGCGCGCCATCGCGAGCAGCATCTTGCGGAAGTTTTCCGCCTGCGCTTCCTCGCGGTTGCGAAACTCCATCTTGTCGAGTTTCGACAGGCCGTCGACCAGTTCCGCGACCTTCGCGCCGAAGCGCTCGGCGAGTTCCGCCTTGGTCACGCCCTGGTCTTCCATCACGTCGTGCAGGAGCGCGGCCATGATGGACTGCGCGTCGAGCTTCCAGCCGGCGCAGATTTCCGCGACGGCGACGGGATGGGTGATATAGGGTTCGCCGCTCTGGCGATATTGCCCGAGGTGGGCTTCATCGCTGAAGTGGAACGCCGCCTTGACCTCCTTGATTTCCTCGGGGGTGAGGTAACCGGAGAGCGCGGCGGTCAGATTGGCGATGGAGACGACCCCGTGCTTGCGGGGCTGCTCCGGCGTCGCGGTCGGCCCGAACAGATGGCGAAACGACTGTTCGAGGACCGCGTCGATGTAATTGCGCGCAGGGCTCGCTGTCTCCGCTTCCTGGTCCACGTCGGTGGCCGGCGAGGGCGTGGTGCTCATGTTCCCCTCCGTATCAGGTTTGGCGTTGACGGTTAAGCCGGTTCATGCAACTGCGCGCGGTACGAACTACATGCCTGGCGGAATGCCTGCGAACGCGCCCTTAGACGGGCACCTTCTTCAGCATTTCGAGGCCGACCTGGCCAGCCGCGATCTCGCGCAGCGCGACAACGGTTGGCTTGTCGCGGCTTTCAATCTTCGGCGTGTGACCTTGTGCGAGCTGGCGAGCGCGATAAGTCGCGGCGAGCGCCAGTTCGAAGCGGTTCGGAATCTGTTTCAGACAGTCTTCGACGGTGATGCGGGCCATGTCGGGTTCCTTCTCATTCTCAGCAGGTTCTTATTCTACCTTATGTGCCCGATGCGCCGGGCTGCGGGTGGTGGATACCGAGCTGCACGAACAGCTCGGTATGCCGCGCGTATTGCGAAGCGAAGCGCAAGCGCGTGGCGCTCACGATATTGCGCAGCTCCTGCAACGCGCGATCGAAGTTCTCGTTGATCACGACGTACTCCGATTCGCTCGCGTGTGCGATCTCGCTGCCCGCTGCAAGCAGGCGTCGCGTAATGACGTTCGGCTCGTCTTCGCCGCGCTTTTTCAGGCGGTCGGCAAGCGCTTCGAGCGACGGCGGCAGGATGAAAATTTCCACGGCATTGCGGAACTGCTTCTTCACCTGCTGCGCGCCTTGCCAGTCGATTTCGAGCAGGACGTCATGGCCGATTTTCATCTGGTCTTCGATCCACACGCGCGACGTGGCGTAGTAGTTGCCATGCACTTCAGCGCTCTCGAGAAACTCGCCCGCGGCGTGGCGCGTGAGAAAGTCGTCGACGGACGTGAAGTGGTAGTGCTCGCCGTCGCGTTCCTTCGAACGCGGCGCGCGCGTCGTGTACGAAACCGACAGGCGGATCGCGTTGTCTTCGGCGAGCAGCGCGTTCACGAGCGTCGACTTGCCCGCACCCGACGGCGCCACCACCATGAAGAGGTTGCCGGGGTACATGCCCGCATACGGATTGCGCTTCTTGTCGTGCTTCGCGTCCGCTTTGGGGGCGCTACTTTGGTCGGTCATGTTCGTTGCTTCCTTCATTCGAGATTCTGGACCTGCTCGCGCATCTGCTCGATGAGCAGCTTGAGCGTCATCGAGGCGTCTGCGAGTTCTTTCGCCGCCGCCTTCGAGCCGAGCGTGTTCGCTTCGCGGTTGAGCTCCTGCATCATGAAGTCGAGGCGCTTGCCGACGCGGCCGCCCTTCTCGATCACGTGCCGCGTTTCGTTCAGGTGCGCCGTGAGGCGCGAGAGCTCTTCGGCGATGTCGATGCGAATTCCGTACATCGTCACTTCCTGGCGAATGCGCTCGGCAATTTCTTCGCGCGAAATATTGCCGATGCTGCCGCCGTTGCCATTGCTGTCCGGCGCGGCAATGCCGAGCGCTTCCTGCAGACGCTCGACGATCTTCTGCTGGTGCTTCGCGATCAGCTCCGGCACGAGCGGCGTGATGCGCGCGACGATCGCCTCCATTTCGGTGACGTTCGCCAGCAGCATGTTGGCGAGCTG
This sequence comes from Paraburkholderia sp. J7, assembly GCF_905220155.1. NCBI lineage: Bacteria > Pseudomonadati > Pseudomonadota > Betaproteobacteria > Burkholderiales > Burkholderiaceae > Paraburkholderia > Paraburkholderia sp. J7. The sequence goes on from NZ_CAJMYZ010000022.1 coordinate 89,593, forward strand.
CGCGCCTTCGCGAGCGCGCACTTCGATCAGATCGACGATGGCCTGCTTGCCGCAGCCGAGCACGGCGTCGCGCAGCACTTCCGCCGCCACGCCGCTTTCCGCCAGCACGCCGGGCCAGCGCAGGATTTCACCCGTGCGCAAACGGCCCGACTCGGGAAACGCTTCGAGCACGGCGCGCTCGAGTCCGGCGAGCTGATCGAGCGCGTCGCGGTTGAGCGTGCCCGCATTGGCGCCTTGCTCGCTCTTCTGGATGTTGATGCGGATGTCGACCTTGCCGCGCGAGAGCTTCGTCATCAGCATTTCGCGCAGCGTGGGCTCGCACACGCGCACGTCTTCGGGCATGCGGAAGTTCAGGTCGAGAAAGCGCGAATTCACCGTGCGCAATTCGACGGAGACACTGGCGCCGCCCGTGCCCGATGCCGCAGCAAGCTCGCGCGTGGCGCTGGCATAGCCGGTCATGCTGTAAATCATGGTTCGTCTCGCGAAGAAAGCCGTGGCGTCGTGCGCAAGGCGCTCGGGTCACGGCGGAGGAATCGAGGCGCCCGGCGTGTTGTCGCGATTGGACGAAAAGCGCGGGGCGGAGAATCCACATTATCCCATTTTTGAGGGCGCGCCTTCGCAAGCGCGGGCTGCATGGCGCGCCTCGCTCAGGCGGCCCCCTTTTTCCCCTCCCGGCGCCTCCTCGCCACCTTCGGGTGGCGTCCATCGCGAGGCGCGCTTAGGCGGTAAAATCATGGTTTCCCCTTCCCTCTCGTGCCCTCGCGCACCCTCACGATGACCCAATCCAACCAGCGCCCCTCCGGCCGCGCCGCCGACCAGCTTCGCGAAGTCCGCATCACCCGCAACTACACGAAGTACGCCGAAGGATCGGTCCTCGTCGAGTTCGGCGACACGAAGGTGCTGTGCACCGCGAGCGTGTCCGAAAGCGTGCCGCCGTTCCTGCGCGACAAGGGCCAGGGCTGGCTCACCGCCGAGTACGGCATGCTGCCGCGCGCCACGCACACGCGCAGCGACCGCGAAGCCGCGCGCGGCAAGCAAACGGGCCGCACGCAGGAGATCCAGCGCCTGATCGGCCGCGCCATGCGTGCGGTGTTCGACCTCGAGGCGCTCGGTGCACGCACCATCAACCTCGACTGCGACGTACTGCAAGCCGATGGCGGCACGCGCACCGCGAGTATCACGGGCGCGTTCGTGGCCGCCCACGACGCCGTCTCGAAGCTGCTGGCCACCGGCCGCCTGGAGCGCTCGCCGATCACCGACTACGTGGCCGCGATTTCGGTCGGCGTGTACGAAGGCGTGCCGGTGCTCGATCTCGACTATGACGAAGACTCGCAATGCGACACCGACATGAACGTCGTCATGACGGGCTCGGGCGGCATGGTCGAAGTCCAGGGCACGGCGGAAGGCGCGCCGTTCTCGCGTGAAGAACTGAATGCGCTGCTCGATCTCGCGCAAGGCGGCATCCGTTCGCTGATCGAAAAGCAGAAGGCGGCGCTGGAGAGCTCGCATGGCTGACTTGCAGCCGGAATCGGCGGCTAATACCGCGGCTCACGCGCTCGCGCGCGTCGTGCTCGCCTCGAACAACGCGGGCAAGCTGCGCGAGTTCGCGGCGCTGCTCGGCGCGGCCGGCATCGAGCTCGTCCCGCAAGGCGCGCTCAACGTGCCCGAAGCCGAGGAGCCGCATCCGACCTTCGTGGAAAACGCGCTCGCCAAGGCACGCCACGCGGCGAAGCTCACGGGCCTGCCCGCGCTCGCCGACGACTCGGGCCTGTGCGTGCGTGCGCTGCGCGGCGCGCCGGGCGTGTATTCGGCGCGCTATGCGCAACTGGCGGGCGGCGAGAAGAGCGACGCGGCGAACAATGCGCTGCTCGTCGCGAACCTGAAGGATCACGCGGATCGCCGCGGCTACTACTACTGCGTGCTCGCTCTCGTGCGCCATGCCGACGACCCCGAGCCGCTCATCGCCGAAGGCCGCTGGCACGGCGAGGTGCTCGACTCGCCACGCGGCGACAACGGCTTCGGCTACGACCCTTACTTCTACGTTCCCGAGCTGGAAGCCACCGCCGCCGAACTCGATCCGGCGCTCAAGAACGCGTCGAGCCATCGCGCAGTCGCCCTGCGCCAACTGCTCGCGCGACTGCAGGAGGAAGCGTGAGCCAGCAGCATCGAATCGGCATCGACGTGGTGCAGTCGTTCACGATGCCTGGCAGCATTCGCCTCACTTCGCTGCCGCCGCTCGCGCTCTACGTGCATTTCCCGTGGTGCGTGCGCAAGTGCCCGTATTGCGATTTCAACTCGCATGAATGGAAGGGCGAGCGCTTCCCCGAAGACGACTACCTCGACGCGCTGCGCGCCGATCTCGAACAGGCGTTGCCGCTCGTCTGGGGCCGCCAGGTGCATACGGTGTTCATCGGCGGGGGGACGCCCAGCCTGCTTTCCGCAGCGGGTCTCGATCGGCTGCTTTCGGATGTGCGCGCCCTGCTGCCACTCGATGCCGACGCGGAAATCACGCTCGAAGCGAATCCCGGCACGTTCGAAGCCGCGAAGTTCGCGCAGTTTCGCGCGAGCGGTGTGAACCGGCTCTCGGTGGGCATCCAGAGCTTCAACGAGGCGCATCTGAAAGCGCTCGGGCGTATTCACGACGCGGCGCAGGCTCGACACGCGGTCGAGGTCGCGGCGAATACTTTCGACAACTTCAACCTCGACCTGATGTTCGCGCTGCCGCAGCAAACGCTCGCCGAATGCCAGGCCGACATCGAGACGGCGCTCTCGTTCAAGCCGCCGCATCTGTCGCTGTATCACCTGACGCTCGAACCGAACACGCTGTTCGCGAAGTTCCCGCCTGCCTTGCCCGACGACGACCAGTCCGCCGACATGCAGGACTGGATTCACGAGCGCACATCGGGCGCGGGATACGGACGCTATGAGGTTTCGGCATACGCCCAACCGGATCGCCAGTGCCGGCATAACCTCAACTACTGGCGTTTCGGCGACTACCTCGGGATCGGCGCGGGCGCACACACGAAGCTCTCGTTTCCGAACCGCGTCGTGCGCCAGGCGCGCTACAAGCATCCGGCGACCTTTATCGAGCAGGCGCGCGCGGGCACGCCGGTGCAGGAAGAGCACGAAGTGCATGCGCGCGACTTGCCGTTCGAGTTCATGCTCAATGCGCTGCGGCTCGTGGAAGGGTTCCCGGTGCATCGCTTCATCGAGCGCACGGGCCTGCCGATCACGACGATCGAACCGGCGCTGCAGGAAGCCGAGCGGCGCGGGCTCATCACGCGCGATTACGAAAAAATCGCGCCGACCGAACTGGGACAGCGCTTCCTGAACGACTTGCAGGCGCTGTTCCTGAAGGACCCGCAATAAGGTCGACCTGGATCGACTGGGCGAGTGCCGCCGCGCTTGCGTTTCGGGTTACAATGCGCGGCTCCGGAGGTGTGGCAGAGTGGTTGAATGCACCGGTCTTGAAAACCGGCGAAGGGGTAACCCTTCCGTGAGTTCGAATCTCACCGCCTCCGCCACGTCATCATAAGGCGTTGATTTCTCGTATAATCCTGCGTTTTCAACACGTTAGCAGGGTCTGGTGTGCCGGAAATGTGTGCCAGTGATGTACGAGAGGACGCCGTGTCCGTCAGACTGATTAAGCATCCATCCGGCCGCAGCCGGTTCTGGTATGTCGACATCACGGTGCCTGCGGAACTGCAGGCCGTCGTCGGAAAAACCCGGGTCCGCCTGTCGACAGGCACGGCTGACCGCACGCTCGCAAAAGCGGTCGGCGCACGCATCGAAGCCGAGCTGCGCGCCCAATGGCAGGAGCTGGCCACGAAAGCGGCCCAGGCTTCTCCCGGGCGCTCGCTGGTCGACACGACCTCCTCCCCGACTGGACACGTTCCCGAAGCACAGGCAGGCTCGCGCTTCAACAAGTTGCCGCCTCCACGGGAATACGACTCCCCCGGCAAGCCGACCTCGCTCTCGCCCTCTCTCATCACCCGAATCTGCGCGATGCGCGCGGCGGACTGGCAACATACACATCGCTTTGACCGGGGTGTCAAGACCGACGACGCAAGGAAGGACAGGCTCGCAGCCAAAGAGCTGGCGCGCGAGGCAAAGTCGTTCAGTCGGCGGACCGCCCGCATGGCAAAAACGGTTATCGCCCGTGGTCAGGCGGCCCGCGCCTGGGCCAGTTTTGAGCTAGGCGCGCTCGAATATGCCGAAGACGTCGGATATCTCGTCGCGCCCGACGACCCGCTGGTGCCGGACCTCGTTCTGGCATTCACAGAAGCGGAGCTGAAGACTCAACACACCATCTCGGAGATACTCAGCGGACAGGCGGCGCAGTTTGAGGTCCCTGACGCGTCCGGGGCCCTGCTGTCTGCCATGATTCCCGCCTACGAAGCGCACAGGAAAGGCTCCATCGACGACAAGTCCATCTCGAAAAGCGTGTCAGTCTGGAAACGCCTCATTGAGTGCATCGGCGATGTGCCGCTTGAGGAAGTGAGCGCAAGCGATATCTATCGCTTTCTCGAAGACCGCCTTCACACCGACGACAACCGTTGAGTGAACCTATGCATCTGCTTGGTCAGATTTTCCCATAGTTTTCCATCGCGATTCGTTAGCAATAACGTCGTGTCCGGATGCGAAGCCATAGCACCTCGCGTAACAGAAACGCGGGCCAATCATGGCTGGCAGCGAGCGGGCGTTCTGTAGGCCAGACACACCCTCTTTTTCACCTAGAGGCTGGCATCTTCAGGCAGCTTTTCCGAAGTAGCATTCTCGGCCCGACTGAACCCCGGCGTTCTGCCCAGTATTGGTCCATTGCGGCTTTCAAGGCAAAATGGCCAGTCAGTCGTTCAACTGTAGAGCGAAAGCTAAAGCATCATCCGGCATATTCCTGAATTGCGCCCTTTGTGCATCATCGAGCCGCCCCCACGCCCTTTTAATAAATGCGGCAGCTACGCCTTCTTGAAACGCGACATCAAAATTACCTGACTCAGCCGCTGCCACGCAAGAAAACAGCAATTTACGAAAGCCGTCCTCCTTTAACATAAGCACCGTATATGCATCCGCAATATCGGCCTGAAATGATTTAATAGCAACACCAAAAATAAAGCCGCTCAATTCCCCCTTACTCTCAAACCACGTTGGCCTCACATCGATATTCGAAAAACCCAAATCATTTATACTGCAAAAATATTCATCAACAAATCCTTCTGGACTCTTAATCCCCATTAACTCCTCAACCAAACAATCCATTTCATCCCGAAGTGAGCGAGAGGTCGACTCGACTTGAGAAGTATCTGCAGCAATGTGAGCTGTGACTCTATTTCTGACGGATGAGGATAAATTCAGAAAAATTTCGGTTCCCCCGGTATTTGTCCGCACGAAGGTGGCAAAATACTGCTCCCCGTTTACAAGTATATGGGCCGATGCGGCGTTCTGTTCCGGCGCTTGCGCACCTTTGGCGATAGCGTAAGAATGAGCTCCTTCGAAATAAAGCTCGCTAAATATCGCATGCCTTTCCCCTGAGGAAACCATCGCTTTTATTCTTCGCTCGACCGCCTCATCGCGACGACTTTTTTTGGACGCGTATATATAAATTAAATACCCGACGAGAATCAACCACAATGGCTGAAAGAAAAAACCAAGCAAAAACAGCGCAATTATTATAATAACCATCATGCCACTCTATTTTTTAGGATACGGATATTTCCCCCGACAGCTTAAAGCATAATAGTGGCTTTACCGCTACAGCGTCAAGATATCGCGCAGTGCTTTAACAGCGAGGGTTTGCCCGATTTTTGAGTGCATCGAATGAATTTCTACGCGTCGGTGTCCATGAACTGAAGGAGCGTCGCGGTGAGATTGCTACATCACTTCTAGGAACTCTCGATACGTCGTCGAACGCCTGTGTGCGTACAATCTGGCACCCGGATGGCTTGCCCGCACACCACCGATGAACTACCCTTCGCCGGCAGAGTTTGCGGCGAAACATCGTACAACAGCGGATGCTCCTGGCGCTTTCCTGGAGCTGATTTAGTGAGACTTTTCTAGAAGCGCACTGGGCCCTACTGACTGGTGTGGGTCCTCTGCACATTAGACGCGCGCTCTCGTCTCAGTTACGCCTGAACGACTTACACGTTACAGCCATGCTCCAAGCGCACCCGTTGTGTATTCAGTCGATAGCGGCCACGCTGATTTCATCGATGAGCATAGAGCGGCAAGAACGGGTCTTTAGCTCGCGGCGCTCCGCTACTGGTTGCCGTCTCACCGTCTATGGCGACAGGTTCGGGGCACTTAGGAGTGTCGGCGCGCGGCGCGTCAAGTGATAGCACTTTTGAGAAGTCATTCGCAGCGCGTACGCGAGCCGAAAAATTTAATGCACCGTTGAGGCCAAGCAACCTATCAGTGGTCTTCAGTATCGAAGTGTGGTCGTAAATAGTATGGTCGACGGTACCCGCACGTACATATGGCGAAATGACCACTGCGGGAACCCGAACGCCGTATCGGTCGAACCGGAAGTTATGCTCATTAAGTCCGGCACTTTCTGGCGCGCCTGGTTGCACGGCTGGGGGCGGACGAACATGGTCGAAGAAACCACCGTGTTCATCGAAAACAATCAAAAAGACACTCTCAGGCCAGAAAGCCGACGTGCTGATTGCGTCGTATAGAGTTTTTATCAATGCCTCACCGCGCCGGACATCACCTGCCGGATGCATGGAATTTCCATTTCGGAAGTCATTCTTTGCGTCATATTCCGGTTCGATATATACAAATTTTGCACCGAGTGTGCCCGCGCGGAGTTGCGTCAGGAAATTGTCCATTCCGACAAACCTGTCACGATGTTCATGAATACCGGCGATAGCGCGCGCCTGGGCTACGTCTCCCTGGACCACTAGCCAGTCCGTCGGGGCAAGTTTCGAGAATACTGTGCCGTTCGGAAAAGCATAGACAGGGACATCGGTAAACAGAGCCTCGAATACCCGGGCCTCGCTAGGAGAGTTGTCTAGCCCTGACGATGTGCCTGCGACTGCGAAGAAGCGGTTCGGCCATGTCGGCCCCGGCACTGAAGAAAACCAACCGTCGCAAACCGCATACTGGTTGGCGAGAAAATTAAGCACAGGGAGTTGGTCGGGAGTAAACGCGCAGAACGCGTCGGCCGGCTTACCTCCAACATCCCCGTATGTTGCACAGAATCCGGTGGACACGAGGTCGCGTACGAGCGCCGGGTACCCCGTCGGTCCCAATACAAGCCGGTCGTCCTCAACATCGTCTGCAGTCGCAACGCTCAGGCCGCAGAGTTGCACACAGACGTCAGTGAACTCATGGCCCGGGTCAAAACCCAGGAAGAACGGCGCGCCTTTTCCAAAAGAATACGACTTCCCTTTGCGGTCCGAATTCAGAATTGGGCCGACTGGTAGACCATTCGCTTTCGCCGGTGTTCCATCTGGCAGCGTGCCGGTCAGTTCAGAAAATCCGAATACGCTATCAAAAGAACGGTTCTCGAGCATAAGAACAAAGATGCGATTAATCTTCGGCATGGTCCCTCCCCGCAGGAGCTACGAACATTACAGGCCAGCGCGCGATGCGAATTGCGCGTTGCCTACGCAGGCACCACCTTTTTCACGGAACTCAGGAATGCCTGCCCGGCAGAAATGATTCCCTGTGGTTGCCCGGTCGTAATGGCCACGGCAAGGTCAACGAATGCGCTAACAAACGCGATATCTGTGGCAATTTCCTGTGTGACGTGCAGCGCATGCTCGAGCGCCTGAGTGGACTTGTTGATGGCGTCGACCGCTTGACCTGCATTTTGGAGAGTGACTTGAATTCCGTCCTTGAGCCACCCCATAATCTGAGCTTGAAGGAGTAGTTGCTTCGCGCGCAAATCCCAGTAATCTTTATCGGATAGCGAAACATCTGTGTTCTCAACAGACGCTTGCAGCTGGTTACCGATTGCATGCACCAGCGTCATTGAGTCTCCCACTAACTGGTTAATCTCGTCAGTGTTCGGTTGAACGGAGATGGCCATCGCATCGCCTCCTTGGCTCTAGAATGCCTTCTGCATTTTTTGTTGAACTTCGTATGCTGACTGCGCAAAATCCTTGACTTCAGCCACGATATCTTGCGCTGGTACAGTGTTAATAGAATCGCGCGCCTTCTCAAACGCAGGCTGCACCTTCTCAAGCAGGGCAACGTATTCTTTAACTGCATCGAGCTTTAATTCGGTTGCGTTTGCGAAACCTTGCATACGAACATTGACCTCCAGCAAACCTATTGGCTCGTACAGCAACCCTTCCTGTTGTAACTTCTTCGCATCCGTCGCTAACGCATCCGCACTCGTTTTTACGGAGTCGAGAGTGCCGACGTAGTACGTCGACACTTGCCTCAGAGCGTCGACAAGGTCGACCACCACCTTCTCGTTGTTGCCGTCAAGTACTTGTTTAAGTTTCTTCTGGCGGTAGGACTCGATGGCGGCCTTGTACAAAAGCTTCTGCAAATCGCTAATACTCGCCACCTGGTCCTTTGTGAGCAGAGTTTCTGACGGCACACCGGGCCTTGGAATTGCACCTATTGACGTCGGCAACTTGTCCAGTTCCGGTTTGTATGTCACGAAGTCATCTTGTGCCAAGGCCTTGATACCCAGCGCATAAGACGACAAAATGGTTCCCAGGCCTGCTAATGCCGGTGTCAAAGCCTCCATCTCTTCGCAACTTTTCGCTAGACTTTCCTCAGCCGTTTGAAGCGCAGCCCGCATTCCGTCAAGTGCGGCTCGGTGCGATTGAATGGCACTCTGTACTGACGCCTGATTCATGGTAGCCGCGCCAGTATTCTTTGGCGATAACCCTTTTCCGGAAGCAATTCCGCCAGCCGTCAGCACCGACTCGACTAGAGTACGCTCCTGCGTGACCAGCGCAAGATTATCGCGGCAACCCTGCGGCATTTTGGTCAAGACAGCATTCGTTTGCGTGGCAACCGACGCCGTCGCGTCACCAAAGGTGGCCACACTCGTCATGTTTGTCGTACATGCACTCGTCAACGAGCACACCAGGAATATGGCTGACCGACACTCGCGCTGGACTTTCGACATTTCTCCTCTCCTTTTTATTAACGGAAATGTTCGATGAAGGTCATTTCGCTCGCAGTAGATGCAGTGGCAAACGTCGCCGGCACAAATTGTTTCCACCTAATTTACGGGGCATCGCCAACATGTGAGCTTCTTCAGCAGTTTGAAGAACATGCGGGTGCGCGACATGAGGTATCGCCCGCATCGGAAGGTCGCTGCGTACTTGTTCGAATACATCGAAGTGTTTTATAACCGCCGTCGTCGTCATTCGTCGCCCGACTTTGAATCGCCGACGCGATTCCTATGAGGCCGGCTCACCGCTCAGCAGGCAAAGGATTCGACTGCATAACTCAAGTCTTCCGGAAGGGAAAACGTAGGGAAGGTCAAAGGTAGCGAAGTTCTGTGCTCGACCCTACCCAATTTTCCCGCAATGCGTTTATTGCCCTCTCCGAGGCGGGTGATGCTCGCTATCCCTGGCGCGAACTACATTTCTCAATCGCGCCCAGATTTGTTTACAGTTTGATTTCAAGCAATTTAGTTCAGCCTTGTTTCAAGCTCCAAGGCTTAACGGTGAAGAAATGTTCGTTTGCTCACACATGAACGCCAGGCGAGAGGAGTTACAAAGCTGGGTTCGCGCTCTTCGATTTACTCCATGGTGAGTTGAAGAGGTGGTGGAACGTATGCTAGCCAGTACACTTCCAAATGTGCGCCATCCGACACAAAATGCACTGTTTCAATGGAGTTTCACGTTAACCCTACATACGTCGTGGTGCCTCGTCATCTACGCTTCGTGCAAATGGACGCGTCTGAAGCTCTTTTACGTAAGATGATGAGCGGGCTATGGAAGAGGCCATTGCTTTCTGAAAATCAGCGTACGCTTCAATTGAAAGGAGATGAACTTTCCGGCAGATTTCTCCGTGCGGGATACGGCGCGTCGTCCGAGCACGCTGTCATCGTTGTAGGCAACGTAAATCAATATCGCTCGGTTGCCAGGCAAGTCACCAATCGCGTAATCGGATACTCCAAGGGCCGAAGAATGAAGGTTCTCCTGCAAACCCTCATCGGAATGTACTGCTCCTTCATGTTTACGAGCCTGGCCATGTCGGCCGCTCCGACCAGATTTAGTATAGCTTCGGACTACCAGAACCCATTGTTAAGTTTGGACAGTAAAATCGCCATTCAACTTCTTGACGGAGATGAACCGGAGGATTGCAGGAGTATTGTCCTTTTGATAAACAAATCCTCAAAGCTATCGCCAACCTGCGCCTTAGCCCCAAGTCGTCAAGTTCTTTTCACATTCACGCGAAATGGAGAAAATCAGAATGACTGGCAGGATATTCTTGGCCGACCGTTCTCACAAAACAGGGTAACAAAGCTGCCACTCGCAATACAGATAGACCATAAAGAGCTGGAATTTATCGACGGGAAAAACCCGAATTCCAATCCAACCATCACCTTCCAGCGCTATTCGATTCCTGGAATGATACTGGGCACCTTTGCTGTATTCCTGGTAGCTTTTATCACCGTGATGTGCGCCCGCAAAACAGTCATGATTCGTGACACGGTCATTCCGCAGATGCGACGCCCTGAACGACCGTATAGCCTCGGCCGTGTTCAGATGGCATTCTGGTTTTGCCTAATTTTTTCTTCATTCATTTTTATTTTGACGATTACTGGCGACCTGAACTCGCTAAACCCTGAGTCGTTCACCCTTCTCGGTCTCTCCAGCGCAACCGCGTTGGGTGCAGTTGCTATCGACCAGACAAAGAACGGACCGATTGCCAATATAGAAGCCGCCGTCCTGGCAATCGGCCTCACCCTCAGCAGTGAGGTAGAAGAACTGTACACAAAGGCAATGGACCCCGTCCTCGCCGCTGGGCAGGCCGTTCAAACAATTCCCAATGCGCCGGCCAACTCCACATACGCTACGTTGTGGGCAACATACCAGTCAAAAATCGCACCAATCAAAAGCCAGGGATTCATTCGTGACCTTGTCAACGACGTAAATGGGCCAACAATCTACAGATGGCAAATCATGGCGTGGACGCTGGTGCTAGGCGTAATTTATGTGGGAAAGGTGTATATCGGACTGGAGACGCCGGAATTCGGAACAAATTTGCTGGCGGTCATGGGAATCAGTAGCGGCGTATACCTGGGATTTAAAGTTCCCGAGCGCCAAACATAAGCCACGATTGTGAGGGCAATGCGTTTGTCGGCGCTAGCCCGCGCCAAATTTGCGTGTGGGAGATTTTCCCTCAACGATGAGCATTGTGCTCGGTGGGCCGCCCAGTATTTCCTGTACGAGGGTGGCAAGCCCGCTTTCAGGAGGCGCTATGAACTTTGCGCGATGGATTTCCGCAGGCATGCTGGCTTGCCTGGTGGTAGTGCCGGCGGTGTCCCGGGCACAGGCTTCCGCTCCCGAAGGCCCCGATTTAACCATGCGCCGGAGCATTTCACCGCCAGCAGCTATCGCACCAGCAGGTCCCGCAAACGCTGCAGCGCCTGCGCCCTCCGCACCCGCCCCGTCGTTTGGGGAGGGCGTCTGGTGCGTAGGCCCGGAAACCCGCTGTCCACTCCCTGCAGGCACCCCTCGTGGGAAAAAATGCTGGTGTGCCGGGACGAGCGGCTAGAACATGAGCGCCCGTCGCACGCTGTGCGTAAAAGCAATTGTTCGCACGTCCATAGGACAGGCCGGTCGGCAGCGGGGGTTGCCATATCGATAAGACTGTCGCCCGTCTTTGTGATGTGGACAGAATGACGCGCCAACGCCGGCCATCGCTAGCCCCTTTCTGCAAGGGGAATGTGCCGCTGCATGCAAGCCTTGTTAACACCAGGGGTCCGCAATGGGTAAGTCGACGCGGTTGGTCACGGTAATACTGGCGGGTCTGGCGGGACTGCCATTTCCCACGTTGGCCCAGACTACCAGTCCACAGGTACGTGGTGATGCGGCCGGTGCCGCCGCCCCCAGTGGTCCGACTGAATGGGCTGCGGGAGCCGACGCACCACCCGGACCGGACAGAAGCAGTCCGGTTCAGCCAACCGGCGGCGCGTGGTGCGTCAGCGCTGACACCCGATGCCTACTTCCAAGCGGAACGCCGCGCGGCCAGAAATGCTGGTGCCCGGGCGTCAGCCAATGAATACCAATCCAGCATCGCTGAAAGTCTAAGAACGAAGGCCGCTTTATGCGCTCGGGCAATGTGGCAATTACCCTCTACCGGAGGCACCGTGAGTCCATCACAAAGGATTTCCACAGGTATCCTCGCCTGCCTGTTGGCATGGCCGTGGGCAGCGACCTCGGCAGGGTTATTCAGCGACATAGCAAACGCCGCAAAGACAGCAGACGAGGTCAAATCAGCCGCGCCCGACGGTCCCAATAGGGTGAGCAATTCCGTAGCCCCCAGCGGCCCATCGCCTAGTGACCAGGTCTGGTGCGTTGGCGCAGACACCCGATGCCCCCTCCCTCCAGGCAGTCCACGGGGGAAAAAGTGCTGGTGCAGCGGAACGAGCAACTAGAATCCGGCAAGCCATCCTGTGTTGGAGTGGTCATGAAAACGATAAGGAGCGCCATGAGGGCCGTGTCAGTCTGTATGGCGCTCTGCGCCCTGCAGCCGGCGCATGGCCAGGCGAGCGACGCGCCGGCCGCGCCGGGTAGTCCACGGGGCGTCGGCCAACAAGCGGAAGCGTCCGCGCTGTCGACGCGACCGATGGACGCTGCAATGTCCGAGCTTTTGGCGTGCTATGAGCGCTCGTTTGCGCGCCTTGGGATGAAGACAACAGACATCGGTACGCTGGGGCTGGTGTCTGCCGATTGCTTCCGCGAGTCCGGCTATGCGTACGAGCTCACTGAATGGGAAGTCCGGCGTGGCGCATTTCAGCAGGCGCAGACGCAAAGCGATGAAATTCTACGACTGGTCGAACGGATGACGTGGGGCGGCATTCTTCTCGCGGGCCTGCAGCTCACTTTCGTCTTTGCCCTATCGTGGCGCGAGCGGAAACTGCTCGTGGATGCGACCGAACTCAGAGCCGAGTCCAACAAGCTTTACTTCAAGTCGTCGGTGGCCGGACTGGCGATTCTGGTTATCACCTTCGCCTTCTTCTACCTTTATATCCGGTACGTCTACCCTGTCACAGTCCAGTCCTCTGCATCCGGCTCCGCAGCACAGCAGGCCGAGATGGGACGGCTCGACACCGGCTCTGCACCTGCCGAATCCGCGATGGGGCGACTCGACGAACCCGGGTCCCGGACAGGCGGGTCGCCTGCGATGGGTCGGCTTGACGACCCTGCCGCTGCACCGGGACCGGCGGCGTCGGCAGCGCGTCCGTCCGGGCCGCCGCAAAAGGCTGGCTTGAAACACCGCGCGAGCCAACACGTGAACGCTGCCCGGACTAACGGCCCATGCATGAAGCCGCGCCAGGTCCAAGCTCAAGACTAGGTCCTGTTTTCTGCATGTGTTTCCCACCTCTCCGCGCCGTCCCGGGTGTCGATGCGCGGGCTGTCTCGCGGGGCTTGTGTGTGCCGGGGAAGTGTGCCAGCATCAGCGTGGGGACTTGACCTAAGTCCTTGATTTAACTGCACCGGATTTATACTGAGCGAGAATCTCACCGCCTCCGCCAATTCTTGAAACCTGGCGCGTCTGCGCGCCAGCGTGTCGTCAAAGCGCCGGCCATCAGGCCAATACGCCGCTGATCAACGAGATGCCACCCCAATGCCACGAGAGCATGCGCGGTCAACATCGAGCAATAAATAATCAGGACTGCGATGAATTTAACGACGGCAGGCCGCGCTTAGCCAGGGCGCGCCGACGTTCGGATCGAATATCCCGCCACAACGCCCGCAATTAAAGGGTCAAACCCATAAATTGCGGCAGGAAGCCACGTGCAATTCACTAGGTGAAAACCCTAATCATGAGGTAAAATCCTACCCATCGATGGGAAAGATCACCATGCCGCACCAATACCAACTGCTCGAAAAATTCGCGTTCTCGCTTGTCGTCCTGTTCGCCGTGATGTGCTCCAGCTACATCGCGTGGGAAACTTCGCCCAATCTTCGCGACAACTTCCAGGTCGGCAAGGAACTGTTCCTGAAGAGCGGCGAGTACTCGTACGCCTGCGCGACGACCACGGCCGATCCCTGCGCACAGTTCCCGGTCGAATAAGCACGCTCAGGCACCCCGCCGCTTCGCACGTTTGTCCCACGCCCCGTGACAACGCGGGACAGTTCTGATTGCTTCCCGCTGCGTATCGTCTAAGCTCGAATCAGGTTCCGCTTCCGAGCTTGTTCGACATGCTCATCTGCGTCCAGTGGTCATGCGGTTCGTCCGCACCTTGCGCCTTCCTCGCACGGCGCCTCGGTCTGGTTTTGCTGCTCGCGATTCTCGGGTGCTTCGGCGCCTGCACGATCACGCCGCCGCCCAAACCGCTCCTCGTCATTCCTCCGGCGGCAATCAACAGCGCCACACTCGACGACTACCGCACCACGGTCGCGAAACACATCGTCGCGCACAACCCGACCTACGTTTTGCACGGCACGCCGCAGGCCATGCTCCGCTCGCTCGTGGTCGTGTCGTTCACGGTCAATCGCAATGGCCAGATCGTGAAGTCATCGGTTTATCGAACCAACGGCGACAACGAAGCCGAGGCCACCGCGCTCGCAACATTGCGCCGTGCCGCCCCGCTGCCGCCACCGCCCGGCGGCCTGCTCAATTCCGCCGGCCAGCTCGAGATGTTCGAGGACTGGCTCTTCAACGACAACGGCAAGTTCCAGTTACGCACGCTCGCTTCGCCGCAAGCGCAGAACTTCCAGTAACGTCAACGCTTACCCCCGCCTGTTTACGCCCGCCTTGCTGCGCGGCGCGCACGGTCGTTATAATTTTTCGCTATCCCCAGCCGGCGCCCGCCGGCCATGCCTCTCGCCACGCGCCATCCGCGCCGCCGCGTGAGGCTTCGATCGTGCTCGCGCCCCTTCGTGCCTATCGGCACGCGCCATAGCCGGTCAGGAACCACCGCGCACAGCCGCGCTGTGCGATGCATACTGGCGAAGCGTCGCCGCCTGACGGACGCTGCGTGCTGGAAGTGACCTGAGCGTCGCGCGCCAGAGCGCGTCCCGCCACGCTTCGAGCCTGAACAAAGACGTCCGCGCAAGCCTTGCAAGACGGGAGGCGTAAGCGCGTCACAACGACTGGAGACCCTTGAATGTCCACCTCCCCCATTTCGCCCGCGCGCGCCGATCAGGCAAACGCAGCGAAGCAGCAAAGCACCGCACGCGTGATCTTTGCGAGCTTTATCGGCACCGCAATCGAGTTTTACGACTTCTATGTGTACGCAACGGCCGCCGCGCTCGTCATCGGCCCCGTGTTCTTCCCGCACGGCTCGGCCACCGCGCAGGCGCTCTCGGCGTTCGTCACCTTCGGCATTGCGTTCGTCGCGCGGCCAATCGGCTCGTTCATCTTCGGCCACTTCGGCGACCGCATCGGCCGTAAATCGACGCTGGTGGCGTCGCTGCTCGTCATGGGCCTGTCCACCACGCTGATCGGCTTCCTGCCCGGCTATGACGCGATTGGCAGCCTCGCGCCGATCCTGCTGTGCATCCTGCGCTTTGGCCAGGGCATCGGCCTGGGCGGCGAATGGGGCGGCGCCGCGCTCCTCGCGACGGAATACGCGCCGCAAGGCAAGCGCGGCTGGTTCGGCATGTTCCCGCAGCTCGGGCCGTCGGTGGGGTTCCTCGCCTCCAATGGCCTTTTCTTCGGGCTTGCTTCGACGCTCTCCGACCAGCAGTTCCGTGAGTGGGGCTGGCGCGTGCCGTTCATCGTCTCGGCGGTGCTCGTCGCGCTCGGTCTGTATGTGCGCCTGAAGATCGCGGAAACGCCCGCTTTCAAGGCCGCTGTGGAACGCGATGAGCGCGTCAAGGTGCCGGTCGCGACGCTGCTCTCGCAGTACTGGTGGCCAACGCTGCTCGGCGCGCTCGCCATGGTCGTGTGCTACACGCTCTTCTACAACGCGACGGTGTTCTCGCTCTCGCACGGCGTAACGGCACTGCATATTCCGCGTCCGACCTTCCTCGGCATGCTGTGCATCGCCGTGGTGTTCATGGGCATCGCCACCCCGATCTCGGCCTGGCTTTCCGATCGCTTCGGCCGCAAGCCGGTGCTGATCGTCGGCTGCATTCTGGCGATTCTCTCGGGCTTCACGATGGAGCCGCTGCTCGGCAGCGGTGCAACGCCGCTCGTCCTGCTCTTCCTCGTGATCCAGCTGTTCCTGATGGGCGCCACGTTCGCGCCGATGGGCGCGCTGCTGCCCGAGTTGTTCCCGACGAACGTGCGCTATACGGGCGCGGGCGTGGCGTACAACCTCGGCGGCATTCTCGGCGCTTCGGTCGCGCCGTATATCGCCCAGGTGCTCGCCGCGCGCGGCGGTCTCTCGTGGGTCGGCGCGTATGTGTCGATCGCCGCCTGCGTGAGCCTGTTCGGTGTCCTGTGCATGCGTGAAACGCGCCATACGTCGCTGTCGTAACGCGTCGCCGCATCAAAGAAAAAGCGGAGTCCGCCAGCCGGACTCCGCTTTTTTTACGCCCTTGCAAATCGCGTTTTTTGATCGCTTTGGGCACGCGCAATGCGTGGCTATACTCGAATCAACAGGCGGGGAGCGATCTCCCGGGGGAGCCGACGATGAACCTGCATCTGAGCAACGCCGACATTGTTCTGATCATCGCCCTCGCCCTGGGCATCTCCCTCCTGATGGCGTTTCGCCTGCGCACCGCGAGTTGGCGCGCGGTCGTGCTCGAAGCGCTGGCGGCGAACGCCGCGGCAATTGCCGCGGTCGTCGCAATGGAAATGCTGCTTGCCTGAAGGCCGGCGTGCCGCTGTTGCCGCTGTTGCCGCTGTTGCCGCTGTTGCCGCTGTTGCCGCTGTTGCCGCTGGTGCCGCTGGTGCCGCTGGTGCCGCTGGTGCCGCTGGTGCCGCTGGTGCCGCTGGTGCCATTCGCACGGCGCCATGGGGTGCTGCGCCGTGTGGCGGCGATCAGCGGTAGTAGTAGCCGTGATGGTAGCCACCGCCGTAGTAGCCGCCGGCTGGCACCACGACGCAGCCGCCCAGCGAAGCCGCAAGCAATGCGCCGGCGATGAGGGTAAGCGTCAATCGTTTCACAGTGTTCTCCCTTCGAGTCAGTGTCTGGGTCCAGCCATGCGATGTCGGGCTGGACGGTTACGATTGAACACGACGGCGAAGGCGTGAGGCGTTGCAATTTGTAAGCAGCGGTATGGCTCATGTAACAGCATGGGCGTCCAAAGCCTTTTGCACGTGCGCCCCCACGCGCGCGTGCAATACAAGCGCGACACTTTTAACAAGCTCGTAATAGGAAACGCGAGGCAACCCCGAGAAAACGGCGAGGAAAGCGCGCGGCAAGCGCGCGCCGAACCGCGAAAACTCAAGCGGCGTGAACGCGCGATGCCTGCGTGGATGCGCCACCGTCGCGCGCGGGGTAGATGCGGTCTACGGCATCGATCGCTACCTGCACGGGCGGCACGTGATGGCCATCGCCGATCGAGATCGAACGATTGGGCGCACGCACGCCACTGTGCTCGGCGTCGGTCGAAACGAAGACCATCACGGTCGGCTTGATGAGCGCGTGCGAGAGATGCACGAAGCCTGTGTCGGTGCCGACGACGAGCGCGCAATCTTCGATGCGCTGCGCGACCTGCGAGACCGTGAGGCGCGGCAGCACCGTAGCACCTGGGATGAGCGCCGCGATCTCGAGCGCCGTGGCGTGCTCGCTTTCGGAACCCCACGGCAGTTCAATGCGTAGGCCACGCGCGATCAACGCGTTGCCCAGTTCACCCCAATGTGCGACCGGCCACTTCTTCTCGTCTTTCGAGGTCGCATGAAAGAGCAGCGCCGTGGGCGCCTCAGGCGCGGGCAGCGCGGTGCCGTCGCGCGGAATGCGCATCTGAAAGTCGGGCGGCGTATCGACTGTGTAGCCAAGCGCCTCGCCGGCGCTGATGCGCATGCCGTGCCATGCATCGCACTTCGGACGCGGCCCGAAACGGCCGTTGTACGCGAAGGCCGCGCCGCGCTCGCCGAGGTCCTGCGACAGATAGCCGAAGCGGCGCCGCCCGCGCGCGATAAACGCAATGATCGCGCTCTTGTACACGCCGTGAATGTCGACGACCGCGTCGTAGCGGTAAGCGCGCAGTTCCGAAATCGATGCCCAGATCGCCTTGAAGTCGCTCCAGCGGCGCGCCTTCTTGAAGCGGCGCAGCGGCGCGCAGAGCACGCGGTCGACGCCTGCGTTCCAGCGCACGATATCGGCAAAGGCCTCGTCCGCGGCCCAATCGACCTTGACGCCAGGGAAGGCGCGCTGCACGTCGGCGACAACCGGAAGCGCTTCGACGATGTCGCCGAGCGAAGTCACTTTGACAATCAAAACTCGTTTCATTGTGCTGCGGACCGCGGGGCCCGATATTCCAGTCTTCAAGGGATTTCCGGAGATTCTAGCGGACGAACCTTGCGTCAACCTGCGAATAGTCGATTCGATGCGAACGATATCTGTCCCTTTCTTACTCAAACGACGTGTGGCATCGACAACGCGCACCGCAAAACACACCGGGCCCGACGCGCCAAAAGCGCGTCGGGCCCGGAATGGACGACCCGTCGACGGATCGATAACAACGGTCAACGGCTAGTAGATGACGACCGGCGCGGGTCTCACGTACATGGGCCGCGCCGGTACGACGATGCAGCCCGCCAGCGTAAGCGCGAGCACGGCTGCCGCGAGCAGTTTTTTACTCATGTCAAGGCTCCCCTCGGGCTCGAACGATCAAGCGGCCCAATGGCCTTCGACCCAGCGCCAGTTCGGGCCGTGCGCGATCCAGTGGCCCGGCACCCAGTGATAGCCAACACGCTCAGCCTGCCAATGGCCCCGCACCCACACGTACTGGCCGTGATCCCAGCGCCAGTGGCCCTTGTCCCAGACATAGCCCGCACGCGGCGCCGGCATGACTTCCACGCGTTCGGCAGGCGGCGGCGCGCTCGGCTCGATCACGACGATTTCGGCAAGCGCGGGAGCCGCGACAGCGCATGTGCCCGCAGCAACGATCGCGGCCTTGGCGATGAAGAGGCGAATGGAGTTGTTCATGTTGATCACCCTTGAATGTGCACGCCATGATTGGCGTTACCCGATCAATGCACGAACAGGGCGTTGCGCTGACAGCGGCGGTGTAACGGCGCAGGGTGAAGTGAAACCGAATATTTCGGTAAGGCGCAACGGGGCGTTGGCGCGCAGCGCGCGAGAAAGCAAGGCGCGAAGGAAAAGCGAAGCGATACGACAAACCACGCGCGCAGCACAGCGGCTGCGCGCGCTTAAGACTCAAGCCTGCGGAATCTCGATCTTGACCTCGAGCACTTCGAGATCGTCCTGACGTTCGAGGCTCACGCGAATGTCTTCATCGGAGATCTTCACGTACTTGGAGATCACCGCGACCAGTTCGCGTTGCAGGGCCGGCAGATAGTCGGCGGGCGGATGGCCGCCTGCGCGCTCGTGAGCAATGATGAGCTGCAGGCGTTCCTTCGCTACCGAGGCGGACTTCTTCTTCTCGCCGAGAAAAAACGAAAGAAACGACATGACGTTCGCCTCCCTTACTTGCTACCGAAGAGGCGCTGCAAGAGGCCCGGCTTCTGGTAATCGGTGAAGCGAAGCGACTTGTCCTCGCCGAGAAAGCGCGACACGACGTCCTTGTACGATTCGGCAACGTCGGTGCCATCCAGATGCACGGCCGGCAGACCCTGGTTCGATGCGTGCAACACCGCTTCCGATTCGGGAATCACGCCGATCAGTTCGATGCGCAGAATCTCCTGAATGTCGTTCAGCGAGAGCATTTCGCCTTCGCTCACGCGCTTCGGGTTGTAGCGGGTGATGAGCAGGTGCTCCTTGATCGGGTCCTTGCCGTCGATCGCGCGCTTCGTCTTCGACGACAGCATGCCGAGAATACGGTCCGAGTCGCGCACGGAAGACACTTCCGGGTTCGTCACGATGAGCGCTTCGTCGGCGAAGTGCATCGCAAGCAGCGCGCCCGACTCGATACCGGCGGGCGAATCGCACACGATGTACTCGAAGTCCATCTTGCGCAGGTCCTCGATCACCTTCTCCACGCCTTCCTTCGTGAGCGCGTCTTTATCGCGTGTTTGCGAGGCCGGCAGGATGAAAAGGTTTTCGCACTTCTTGTCCTTGATGAGCGCCTGATTGAGGTTCGCCTCACCCTGGATCACGTTGATCAGGTCGTACACGACGCGGCGCTCGCAACCCATGATGAGGTCGAGATTGCGCAGGCCCACGTCGAAGTCGATGACCGCGGTCTTGTGGCCGCGCAACGCGAGGCCCGATGCGAAACTCGCGCTCGTGGTCGTCTTGCCGACACCACCTTTGCCCGAAGTCACCACAATGATTTTTGCCATTCCCTTACCTTGCGTTCGTCAGTTTCTCAGTTTGGTCTCATCGCGTGCCGCTCATGCCCCTGCTCGCCTGCGCACGACGCTCGAGCTGCGACTCAGGTGAGCCTCAACGGTTCGATCAACAGCTTTTCTTCCTCGAGCCGGATTTGAGCCGGCTTGCCGCGTACGTCGTCGGCGAGTGGGACTTCAGTGGTACGGTAGATGCCCGCAATCGAAATCAGTTCCGCCTCGAGGCTCGTGCAGAAAATGCGTGCGTCGTGGTTGCCGTGCACGCCAGCGAGCGCGCGGCCGCGCAACGGCGCGTAGATGTGGATGTTGCCCTCTGCGATCACTTCCGCGCCGTTGGAAACGAGGCCGAGCACGACCACATCGCCCTTTGCGTAGATGCGTTGACCCGAACGCAGCGGCCGGTCGACCACGAGCGTGGGTTCCGCGCGTGCGCCGGCTTCGAGCGACGCCGCGGCGCTCACCGTAGCCGCCGCGCTCGCCTGGGCGGCGGCCGGGTCCGTTTCGGAGGGAAAGAGTTCGGGCTGTGCAGCAGTGGTTTGCGGCGCGGCCGATGCGGTGGCGGTGGCAGATGCAGTGGCAGGCGCATTCGAAGCCTCGCCGTCGCTCGCCGCTTCATCGAAGGCCGGCTTCGTGCCCGCGCCGCGGCGGTCGCGCGCTTCGAGGAAAGGCAGGCCTGCTGCAGCGGCCCAGCCATGTTGCTCAGGCT
This sequence comes from Paraburkholderia sp. J7, assembly GCF_905220155.1. Lineage (NCBI taxonomy): Bacteria > Pseudomonadati > Pseudomonadota > Betaproteobacteria > Burkholderiales > Burkholderiaceae > Paraburkholderia > Paraburkholderia sp. J7. The sequence continues at coordinate 110,813 of NZ_CAJMYZ010000022.1, forward strand.
GTGCAACCACGCCGACCGGGCGCATGCGCACGCTTTCCAGCAGACGCGCGATGTCGCCGAGCGCGACCTGCTCGCCGTCGGCGAGACGCCGCACGTCGATCGCGACGGTGTCGTTTGCGAAGAATTCAGGCGTCGCCTCGAAGCGCCGCGTAAGTTCTGCGCGCATGGCATCGAGCTCGGTCGTCTTGACCACGAACAGAAGCGTATCGACTGAACCGCTCTTCAGTTCAAAATATGGCGATTTCCTGGGCGACATGGCGTTCGGCTAAAAATTTTGCGTATTTTACAGGCGCGGACGCACACGGCCATTATTTTTAATGGTGTATTCGGCCAAATTCCCTGCTCGATACGCACAACCCGCGCACAAACAAAAATGGCGCAAAAAAAGCGCGCGAAGCGAGACCGCGAGCGCGAACGATCGGGTTCGGTGTGTCGTACGGAGGGAAGTGAAGCAGGAGCGCCGCCGCGCACAGCGGCGCGAACGGCACGTGTTATGGCGAAGAAGCCGGTGAAGAAGCGGACTTCGCGTGCTCGCCGAGCGCGCGCATGAGCAACGTTTCCCATTGCTCGGGCTGTTGCTGGCTGCGCGCGTGATCGCCGGTGGCGACAAAGCCGAGGCGCTCGTAGAAACGCATGGCCGTGGTGTTCGCGTCGGTCACCCAGGCGTAGACCTGCGTTGCGCCTTCGCTCACGAGCCATTCGATGGCGCTGTTCAGAAGCAGTTCGCCGCCGCGCAGATGACGCACCGCAGGCGCGACCCACAGCGCCGAAACGAACGCGCGGCGCGCCGGCGCGCTTTCGAAGCTCGCGCCGATCAGCCCGGCCGGATGGCCCTCGGTATAGAGAATGAACGACGTGCCGGTGTGCGAAACCGCATGGCGGGCCGCCGCGGCGTCGAAAACGGCGGCATCGGCCGATAGCGCGTCTTCGAGCGTGTCGCCGAATGCATAAGGCGCGTCGCGCAGCGATGCTGTTCGAAGCTCGCGGAGCACGGCACCCTGATCGGCGGCGATACGGCGAACGGTCAGTGACGGACTCATGCAGTCGTAAACCCCAATAAAGCGCTAACGCGTAGCTTTAACCGAACTGGCTTGAGAGTCAAATCCTTATTTGACAATTGCCTGCAGACCACGCCTCGCGCGCGATCCTTGACAGACGGCCGCAGAGGCCGCACAACCGCGCTCACGGGGCCTCGTAGGCGCCTGTGCCGTCCGGCCAGGGCGTGAGGAGTTCGTAGCCGTCGTCGGTGACCGCAACCATGTGCTCCCACTGCGCCGAGAGCGAGCGGTCCTTGGTGACGACCGTCCAGCCGTCGCGCTGCACCGTCGTGCCGGCGCGGCCTGCGTTGACCATCGGCTCGATCGTGAAGACCATGCCCGGCTTCAGTCGCACGCCCTGCCCCGGCTGGCCGTAGTGCAGCACCTGCGGCTCTTCGTGATAGACCTTGCCGATACCGTGGCCGCAATACTCGCGCACGATCGAGAAGCCATCGCTTTGCGCGCGCTTCTGGATGGCGTTGCCGACGTCGCCGAGCGTCGCACCGGGCTTCACCTGGCGGATGCCCGCGAGCATCGCTTCGTAGGTCGTGTCGATCAGCTGGCGGCCCACCGTGCTCGGTGTGCCGACGCAGTACATGCGGCTCGTGTCCCCGAAATAGCCGTCCTTGATGACGGCCACGTCGATGTTGATGATGTCGCCGTCCTTGAGCACCTCGCCGCGGCTCGGAATGCCGTGGCAGACCACGGAATTGACGGACGTGCAGATCGTCTTCGGAAAACCGAGGTAGCCGACATTGGCCGGGACGGCCTTGAGCGTGTTGACGATGTAGTCGTTGCAGAGGGCGTCGAGGTCGTCGGTGGAGACGCCCGGCTTCACGTGCTCGCCGATCATCGCGAGCACGTCGGCGGCGAGCCGGCCCGAAATGCGCAGGCGGGCGAGATCGTCGGCAGACTTGTAGGTGATAGGCATCTGTGGACCGAAGTAGGCGCGGCGGTGTGCTGGAGAACGCTTCGCCGCAAATTCAAAGGAGCGATTGTACCGGCGCTGCAGCGTCGCTAGCGCAGCAAGGCGCGTCATCGCCATGACGCCGGGCGTGGAATTTTCAGATATCTCCGATTGTTCGAGCGCAACCCACCGTCAAAAATGAGAAATATCTTACATCGCAAGCAGGAAGCCCGATCATGACCTCAAGTCATCCCGCCCCCTCCTCCACTCCGAACACGGCGCTCAACGTCCTGATCGCGCTGCCCACCTACGACAACTCGGTGCATTTCGACTTCGCCATGGCGCTTGCCCGCCTCATGGAAACGCTCAAGGAGCGCGGCATCGGCTTCGAGTACATCCACACGGCTTCGTCGCATATCATCCGCGCGCGCAATTTCTTTGCGAATTATTTTTTGAGCCATCCCGAGTTCACCCATCTCCTCTTTCTCGATACGGACATGGACTTCTCGCGCGAAGCGGTTCTGCGCCTGATCGCCGGCGACAAGCCGGTGGCCGGCATTGCCTGCCCGTACCGCTTCTTCGACCGGGAAAAGCAGATCACGACCGCCGATGTGGGGCTCACACTGCGCGAATGGCAGGAAAAAACGGTGGACTACAACACGGCGATCCTCGCCGACGAAGCGGGCAGCAGCTTCGTGTCCGATGGCTGGGCGGAGGTGAGCCATATCGGCACGGGCATCTTCCTCGTGCGGCGCGACGCACTCGAGTCGATCGTGGCGCACACGGAGCTATACCGCCCGCCTGCGCAATACGCGGGTTACCTGCCGGACGGCAAGTTCTATGCGTTCTTCGACACCGTCGGCGAAAAAGGCGTGTACCTCTCGGAAGACCTGTCGTTCTGCCGGCGCGTGCGTGCGGCAGGCAAATCGGTGTGGGCGCTCGTCGACGAGAAGATCGTGCATCACGGCGGGTCGTCGATTTCCGGAACGTACCTGCGTGCGCTGGAGATGCGCGGGCATATGCAGCAGTAGTGCGTGCACCTGCGCGCGCACTGCGCAGAAAAGCAAAAACCCCTGCAGCGGTTAAGCATGCAGGGGTTTTCTGAATTTGGCGGAGAGGGTGGGATTCGAACCCACGGTACGGGGAAACCGTACGCCTGATTTCGAGTCAGGTACATTCGACCACTCTGCCACCTCTCCGGTGTACTGCTATTTACTGCCTCTCTGATCTTGGTCGGCGACCAGAGAAGCGAAGATTATAGAACATTTTTTGAATTCCGCAAGCCCTCTTTGGAAAAAAGTTTCGAGGGCAAGCCAATCCCATGTTCTGTTCGCGAAGCAGTGCCTCAGGCGCTCACTGCAAGGCGCGCCACGCCGCCCATATACGGCCGCAGCGCTTCCGGCACGGTGACCGAGCCGTCCGCTTCCTGATAGTTCTCCAGCACGGCAACGAGCGTACGGCCCACGGCAAGGCCCGAGCCGTTGAGCGTATGCACGAGCTCCGGTTTGCCCTGCGCGTTGCGGTAACGCGCCTGCATACGGCGCGCCTGAAAAGCTTCCGTATTCGAGCAGCTCGAAATTTCGCGATACGTGTTTTGCGCCGGCAACCACACTTCGAGGTCGTAGGTCTTGGAAGCCGAGAAGCCCATATCGCCCGTGCACAGCGTGATGACGCGATACGGCAGGCCGAGCTTGCGCAGGATGGTTTCCGCGTGAACGACCATCTGCTCGAGCGCGTCGTACGACGTTTCAGGCGCAACGATCTGGACCATTTCGACCTTGTCGAACTGGTGCTGACGGATCATGCCGCGCGTGTCGCGGCCGTACGAACCGGCTTCCGAGCGGAAGCACGGCGAATGCGCGGTGAGCTTGATCGGCAACGCGCTGCCTTCCACGATGCTCTCGCGCACCGTGTTCGTGAGCGAGATTTCCGAGGTCGAAATGAGGTACTGCGTGACCGTGTTCTCGCCGCCGCCCTTTTCCACCCGGAACATGTCGTCGGCGAACTTGGGCAACTGGCCCGTGCCGTACAGGATTTCCGGGTTGACGATGTACGGCGTGTACGTTTCCGTATAGCCGTGCTCGAGCGTGTGCGTGTCGATCATGAACTGCGCCAGCGCACGATGCAGGCGCGCGATCTGGCCGCGCAGCATCGTGAAGCGCGCGCCCGAGAGCTTCGCGCCCGTCTCGAAGTCGAGGCCCAGCGGCGTGCCGACGTCCACGTGATCCTTCACCTCGAAGTCGAACGCGCGCGGCGTGCCCCAGCGGCGCACTTCCACGTTGTCGGCCTCGTCCTTGCCTGCTGGCACGCTCTCGTGCGGCAGGTTCGGCACGCCGAGCAGCAGGTCCGAGAGCTTCGACTGGATCTCGTCGAGCTTGGCTGCCGACGTCTTCATCTCGTCGCCAATGCCGCCCACTTCGGCCATGACCGCCGAGGTGTCCTCGCCGCGGCCTTTCATCGCGCCGATCTGCTTCGACAGGCTGTTGCGGCGTGCCTGGAGCTCTTCGGTGCGGGTCTGGATGGCGCGGCGTTCCGCTTCGAGCGCGGAGAAGGCGGCGACGTCGAGGGTGTAGCCGCGGTCGGCGAGGCGCTTCGCGACGCCGTCGAGGTCTTTGCGCAGCAGCTGGATGTCGAGCATGGGATTGTGAGACGCAGTTTCGTTGTGTGAAGGGACGATTTTAGCGCACCGGCCGGGGCATCCCGGCGGGACTGGCATCAGCCTTTGCGCTTCCTTTCGCGGATTTCGTCGCGATGCTCGTCGCGCCATTGCGCGTCGAGGTCGGCGAGGCGCGCGAGCTTTTCGCCGATCTTGCCTTCGAGCCCGCGCGGCGTGGGTTGATACCAGCGCGGCTCGCGCATGCCGTCGGGCAAGTAGGTCTCGCCGGCCGCGTAGGCGTCGGGCTCGTCGTGCGCGTAGCGGTATTCGTGGCCGTAGCCGAGTTCCTTCATGAGCTTGGTCGGCGCGTTGCGCAGGTGAATGGGCACCGCGCGCGACTGGTCCTTGCTCACGAAGCGCCGCGCCTCGTTATAGGCGTTGTAGCCCGCGTTCGACTTCGGCGCGACGGCCAGATAGATCACGGCCTGCGCGAGCGCGAGTTCGCCTTCGGGCGAGCCCAGACGCTCGTAGGTCTCGGCGGCGTCGAGCGTGATGCGCCCGGCGCGCGGGTCGGCGAGCCCGATGTCCTCCCACGCCATGCGCACGATGCGCCGCGCGAGATAACGCGGATCGGCGCCGCCATCCAGCATGCGGCAGAACCAGTAGAGCGCGCCGTCCGGGTTGCTGCCGCGCACCGACTTGTGCAATGCGCTGATCTGGTCGTAGAACGCGTCGCCGCCCTTGTCGAAGCGGCGCAGGTTTTCGGCCAGCGCGCTGCCGAGCAGCTCGCCGTCGATCTCGGTCTTCTTTTGCTGCGCGGCCGCGCGCGCGACGATTTCGAGGTTGTTCAGGAGCTTGCGCCCGTCGCCGTCAGCGGAACCGATCAGCGCCTTTTTCGCTTCGTCCGTGAAGGTCAGGCCGCCCAGCTCCTCGCTCGCGCGCGCAAGCAGTTCGCCCTGCTCCTCCTCGTCGAGGCTCTTGAGCACATACACAGCCGCGCGCGAGAGCAACGCGCTGTTCACTTCGAACGACGGGTTTTCCGTCGTCGCGCCGATGAACACAAAGAGGCCCGACTCCACATGGGGCAGAAAGGCGTCTTGCTGGCTCTTGTTGAAGCGATGCACCTCGTCGACGAACACGAGCGTCTGGTGGCCACGCGCACGATGCAACTGCGCCTGCTCCACGGCCTCGCGGATGTCCTTCACGCCCGAGAGCACGGCGGAGAGCGCGATGAATTCGGCGTGGAACGCATCGGCCATAAGGCGCGCGAGCGTGGTCTTGCCCACGCCCGGCGGCCCCCAGAGGATCATCGAATGCGCTTCGCCGGACTCGAACGCGACGCGCAGCGGCTTGTTGGGCCCGAGCAGATGCTTCTGGCCGATAACCTCGTCGATGGAGCGCGGGCGCAGCCGTTCGGCGAGCGGGACGTTGGCACGGGTTTCTTCAAACATGACGTTTTCGCGATAATGACGGCTTTCCGGCTGGCCGAGCGTGAGCTGCCCAGGATGCCTGGTCAGCGGCAGATTCGGGGACACAACGTCCGACACTACAAAACGGCCTGCCGCACCGGATGCAGTCGTGCATTATGACAGCGAGTGCCGCGGCGCGAAGCGCGGGCCGAGCCGCTCATGCTGACGAGCCCGGATAAAACAGACAAACCACACGACACAGAGGAAAGCGTTCCACATGACTCAAGATTCGCACGCCGGCGAGGCCGGCTCCACCTACGCGCCGAACGTGCCCGTGCCCGACGCGCGCCGGCAGTTCCGCACCGGCGACGCCTTCGCGCTGTGGTTTTCGCTCGGCATCGGCCTGCTGGTCGCGCAGGCGGGCGCGCTGCTCGTGCCGGGCCTGTCGCTGCCGCACGCGCTCGTGGCCATCGCCATCGGCAGCGTGATCGGCGTCGTGCTGCTCGCGCTCGCGGGCGTGATCGGCACGGATACGGGCCTTGCCGCCATGGCGTCGCTGCGCCCGACGCTCGGCGTTCGCGGCGTGTCGGTGCCGGCCGTCATCAACATGGTGCAGCTCGTGGGCTGGGGCTCGTTCGAGATCATCGTGATGCGCGATTCCGCCGATGCGCTCGCCAAACAGGCCTTCGGACTGTCGATGCCGCTCGTCTGGACCGTGATCTTCGGCGTGCTCGCTACGCTGCTCGCCGTGAGCGGCCCGCTCTCGTTCGTGCGGCGCTTCCTGCGCACGTGGGGAATCTGGCTGCTGCTCGCGGGCGCGGCCTGGCTCACGTGGAGCCTGCTCGTCAAACAGGACCTCGGCGCGCTGATGCACCGCCCCGGCACGGGCGAAATGCCGTTTGGCAGCGCCATCGACCTCGTGGTGGCGATGCCGCTCTCGTGGCTGCCGCTCATCGCCGACTACACGCGTTTCGGCCGCAAAGCGGGCGAAACCTTCCGCGGCACGCTGTTCGGCTATGGCATCGCGAACCTCTGGTTCTATGCGCTCGGCGCCGTGTACGGGCTGGCTGCGGGCGGCGGCGACGCGCTCCTCACCACGGCGCTCGCGCAGGCCGGCGGCGGCTTTGCTCTGCTGCTCGTGCTGATCGACGAAATCGACAATGCGTTCGCCGATATCCACTCGGCCGCCGTCTCGACCGGCACGTTCTGGACGCGCGCCAGCGTGCCCTGGCTCTCGGCAGCCTTCGGCGCGCTGTGCACGCTGATCGGCCTCGTCGTGCCGATGGCGAAATACGAGAACTTCCTGCTCTTCATCGGCTCGGTGTTCGCGCCGCTCTTTGGCGTGGTGCTCGCCGATCACTTCATCGTGCGCCGTCGCCGTATCGATCCGCAGGCGCTCGCCGACCTGAACGGCGTGTATGGCTATTCGGGCGGCTGGCACGTGAGCGCGTTCGTTGCCTGGGCGGTCGGCTTCGGCGCGTATCAGGCGCTCAACCAGTGGCTGCCGAACCTCGGCGCGACGCTGCCGTCGCTCGTGATCGGCGCACTGTGCTATCTCGTGCTCGCGGGGCGCCGGCGCGCGGCTTACGCTTAAGGCGCCGCACTCCCCGTCCCCCGCGCAATGAAAAACGCCACGCTTCGCAGCGTGGCGTTTTTGCTTCCGGCAACGTGCGCGGCGTTACTCGCAGTGGCCGCAGCCGCCGTGCGAATGGTCGTGATGCTCGTGGTCATCAGCGGGCAGGTGCTGCGCGGCCTGCGCCGTGATGCCCAGACGCTGCAGCAGCTTGCGGTCGGCTTCCGCTTGCGGATTGCTCGTGGTGAGCAACTGGTCGCCGTAGAAAATCGAGTTCGCGCCCGCCATGAAGCACAGCGCCTGGAGCGCGTCGTCCATCTGCTCGCGGCCCGCCGAGAGGCGCACCATCGCCTTGGGCATCGTGATGCGCGCCACGGCGATCGTGCGCACGAACTCGAACGGATCGATCGGCTCGGTGCCTTCGAGCGGCGTGCCCGAGACCTGCACGAGATTGTTGATGGGCACCGACTCAGGATACGGCTCCATGTTCGCAAGCTGCGCGATCAGGCCCGCGCGCTCGCGGCGCGACTCGCCCATGCCGACAATGCCGCCGCAGCACACGTTGATGCCCGCGTCGCGTACGCGTTCGAGCGTCTCGAGGCGGTCCTCGTAGGTGCGCGTCGTGATGATCTTGCCGTAGTACTCCGGCGACGTATCGAGGTTGTGGTTGTAGTAGTCGAGGCCCGCATCGGCGAGTTCCTTCGCCTGGTGATCTTCGAGCATGCCGAGCGTCACGCAGGTTTCCAGACCCATCGCTTTCACGCCGCGGATCATGTCCTTGATCGGCTCCAGATGGCGATCCTTCGGATTGCGCCACGCCGCGCCCATGCAAAAGCGCGTCGCGCCGTTGGACTTGGCCGCGCGCGCGGCTTCCAGCACGGCGTCCACGGCCATGAGCTTGCCGGCTTCGAGTTCGGTTTCGTAGTGCGACGACTGCGGGCAGTACGCGCAGTCTTCCTCGCAGCCGCCGGTCTTGATCGAGAGGAGCGTGGAAAGCTGCACGGCGTTCGCGTCGAAATGCTCGCGATGCACCTGCTGCGCGCGGAACATCAGGTCGTTGAACGGCAGCTCGTAGAGCGCGGCGACGTCGGCGACCTTCCAGCGCGCGGCGGCTTCAGCGGCGGCGTGGGCGCTCGGCGCGGTCGCCTTCAGCGAAGTAATGTCGATGTGGGTTTGCGTCATGGTGTCGTGGTCCTTCTTTACGTGACTGTGCTTGAATGTGCGTCAAGCGTCGGCGCGCAAGCGCGCTAGCAACGCGTCGATGTTCAGATGTTCTGCTGCGTCATCGGCGCTCGCGCCGGGCATATGCGGCACAACGCCGACGAGCGGCGCGCCGTACTGGGCGGCGAGGCGCTCGCGCAGCGAGTCGATGTTTTCTTCGGGGAACGTCATGGCCGGGTCGATCCGGTTCGCGACCCAGCCCGCGAGCTTCAATCCGCGCGCGGCAATCGCTTCGGCCGTAAGCAGCGCGTGGCTGATGCAGCCAAGGCGCATGCCCACCACGAGCACCACGGGCAGACCGAGCGCGACGGCGAGATCGGCGGTGTCTTCGGTCGCCGTGAGCGGCACGCGAAAGCCGCCCACGCCTTCCACGACGATGGCATCCGCGCGCTCGCGAGCCGCGCGGTAAGCATCGACGATACGCGCCATGTCGAGCGTCACCCCTTCGAGCGCAGCGGCGATGTGCGGCGCGGCGGGCTCCTTAAGCAGGAACGGCGTGCGGATCTCCGGCGGCAGCAGCACGCTCGCGGCGGCGTCGAGCTGATCGGCGTCCTCGTTGTGCCAGACGCCGTCGCGCTCGTACGCGCCCGCGGCGATCGGCTTGAGCGCGGTCGCGCGCAGCCCCGCGTGGGCGAAGCCGCGCAAGAGCGCGGCGCTCACGAAGGTCTTGCCGATCTCGGTATCGGTGCCGGTGACGAAAAGCGAAACCGTCATTGCGCGAACTCCTGCGCGTTTGCGCGTGCTTCGAGGCTCGCGCGTTGCAGCGATGCGTTCAGCCTATCGAGGTCCGCATCCGAATGCGCAGCGGAAAGCGAAATACGCAGGCGCGACGTGCCCTCGGGCACGGTGGGCGGACGGATGGCCGGCACCCACAGACCGTCGACCTCGAGCTTGGCCTGCAGCGAGAGCGTCGCTTCGTTGGCGCCGATGACGAGCGGCTGCACGGCGGTATGCGAATCGACGGGCTGCCAGCAGGTTTCCTGCAGGAGCGAACGCGTGCGGCCAATCAAATGCTTGAGATGCGCGCGGCGCGCATCGCCCTCCTCGCCCCCGATCAGACGCAGGCTCGCGGACACCGCATGCGCCACTGCCGGCGACGAAGCTGTCGTGAAGATATACGGACGCGCGCGCTGCACGAGCCATTCGATCACGGTGCCGTGCGCGCAGATGAACGCGCCCGAAACGCCGGCCGCCTTGCCGAGCGTACCGACCATCACGAGATGTTCCGAACGCAGCGCGGCTTGCGCCGGCGCGCCGCGGCCCTGCGGGCCGAGCACGCCGAAGCCGTGCGCGTCGTCGACCACGAGCCAGGCGCCATGTTTTTCCGCGAGTTCGACGAGGCGCGCGAGCGGCGCGATATCGCCGTCCATGCTGAACACCGTGTCGCTCACGATCACTTTCGCGCTCGCGTCCGAGCTTTCGAGCATCGAAGCAAGCGCTGCCATATCGGCATGAGGATAGATCTGGACATCGGCGCGCGAGAGCCGTGCGCCGTCGATCAGCGAGGCGTGGTTGAGCGCGTCGGAGAAGATTGTCGTGCCGCGGCCCGCGAGCGCCGTGAGCACGGCCAGATTCGCCATGTAGCCGGTGCTGAAGTACAACGCGCGCGGTGCATCGACGAAGGTACCTGCGAATGCTGCGAGATCGTCTTCGAGTTGCGCATGCGCGCGCGAGTGGCCGCCCAGCAGATGCGAGCCGCCACTACCTGCGCCGTAGCGCTGCGCGCCTTCGGCGATGGCCGCAGCCAGTTGAGGATGCGCGGCGAGACCGAGATAGTCGTTGCTGGCAAAGCCGATAGTCGCGCGGCCGTCCACCTGCATGTGGGCGCTGCACGGCGTGTCGGCGGTGCGCCGGCGGCGGCGCAGGCCGCGCGCGTCGATGTCGCGCAAGCCCTGTTCGAGGGTATCGAGCAACAGATTGTGATGCGCCATATCAGAGGTCCTCCGCGACGGTGGCGTCGAAGGTCTCGCGCGTGCGTGTTGCGAGGAACGCCTGCATTTCGTTGTCCAGAATATATGGCGGCATGACATAAACCGTCGTGCCGATCGGGCGCAGCAGCAGTTCGCGCTGCAGCGCGTTTTCGAAGAAGCGCCGCGAGAACGTCGCCGCGCGCTGCGGGTCGGCCAGCGCTACGTCGAACGCGAGGATCGTGCCGCACTGGCGCAGGTTGCGCACGAGTGGGTGCGCGGCGAACGGCTCGAACAGTGCGCGCAGTTGCGCCGATTTGCGCGCGTTCGCAACGAGCACGTCGTCGCGTTCGAACAGGTCGAGCGTGGCGAGCGCCGCGCGGCACGCAAGCGGATTGCCCGTGTACGAATGCGAATGGAGGAAACCGCGCGTGGTGTCGTCGTCGTAGAACGATTCGTAGATGGCGTCGCGCGAAAGCACGATCGAAAGCGGCAGATACCCGCCGCTAATGCCCTTCGAAAGCGTAAGCAGATCGGGCCAGATGTCGGCCTGCTCGCACGCGAAGAACGTGCCGGTGCGCCCGCAGCCCACGGCGATCTCGTCTGCGATCAAATGCACGCGGTGACGGTCGCATAGCGCACGCAGGCCCTTGAGATACGCGGGATCGTGCATCGCCATGCCGGCCGCGCATTGCACGAGCGGCTCGACGATCAGCGCGGCGATGCGGCCTTCGCGCTCGATGAAAAGACGCTCGACATCGGCCAGCGCGCGGGCCGCGACATCCGCCGCCGTTTCGCCGGGCTGCGTGGCGCGTGCGTCGGGTGAAGCGACCACATGCGCGTGATGCAGCAGCGGATCGTAAGCATCCCTGAAGAGCTTCACATCGGTCACGCCGAGCGCACCGATCGTTTCGCCGTGATAGCTATTGGCCAGGCAGACGAATTCACGCTTGTCGCTCTCGCCGCGGTTGCGCCACGAGTGGAAGCTCATCTTGAGCGCGATTTCGACGGCCGACGCGCCGTCGGATGCGAAGAACGCATGGCCGAGCACGCCGCCCGTGCGCGCCGAAAGACGCTCGGCAAGCTCCACGGCGGGCTCGTGCGTGCAGCCCGCGAGCATGACGTGCTCGAGCGTGTCGAGCTGTGCCTTGAGCGCGGCATTGATCGCAGGATTGGCGTGGCCAAAGAGGTTCACCCACCACGAACTGATCGCGTCCAGATAACGACGGCCTTCGCGGTCATGAAGCCACGGGCCCTCGCCCCGCGCGACAGCCACGAGCGGCAGGCGCTCGTGATGTTTCATCTGGGTGCAGGGGTGCCACACGGCGCGCAGGCTGCGAGCGACCCAGTCGGTCGCGCCGCGGTCTTCGCGGGCAAGGTGCGCGGGGTGCGCAGTGTGCGATTGCGAATTCAAATACGACTCCCGATACGACAGCGGGACCGAGATTAACGTGTTCGCTGCCGCAATGCACTACCCCTGAAATTGCGCTCGAACGCCCGACGGCACGGCGTTTCGAGCCGTTCGGGACAACTCGTGACCGATGAAAAACAAAGACCAGAAATGCGCGGAGATGACGACGGCAAAGTGAACCCGCCTTATGCAAAAAAATCTGTGCCGCGGTGCGAAATTGCAGAACGCGGGACGGCGTAACGGATATTTTTGGCGACGCGTGGTAAGTGCGCAGGTGTGCGAAGGTCAGACGATATGGCGCGCCGCGATGGGATTGCGTGCGAGGAAATGACTTGAGGGGAATGAAAAGCAAAGCGGCCCGCATTGGGGCCGCGCTGTACTGCAGTGATCGGAATTTGAGCCCGGCAGCAGCCGGATGGCAACGCTTAGCGGCTCGCCAGTGCGTGGTCGCTCTCGTCGGCGTTGTCGTTGTCCGCCGTGGCGCGCGTCGTGTCGCTGTCGCCGTTCTGAGCGGTCTGCGTGCCGCCGTTGTTCCAGACCACCGTATTGTTCACGGCATACAGACGGCACGGATCGGAGCTGTGCTTTTCGCAGTTCGAGATTGCCACGGCCATCGGATTGTCGCCGCCCTCGGCCCACGACCATGCGCCGGAGTCGGACACCGCGAATGCGCGGCTCGGATACTGCTTGAGGAAGTTGCGATAGCCGTCGCGGCCCGCCTGATCGACGAACGGCACCGCGCCGACCGAGTCGATCTGCGCGAAGCCGGTGCCGCGGGGCGCAGCCTGCGTGGCCACGCGGTACTGCACCGCCGTCGGCAGGCCACGGTTGGCGAGGAACGCCTCGACCGTGGGCCACCAGATCTTCACACCGTCGCGATCGCCCACGAGGCGATGCGCATCGTTCTTGTACGCGCCGAAGTCCACGAGCTTCGCCGTCGCGGCCGGGTGGTCCTCACCCGTTTGCGCGTCGCGGTAAGCGGCGAACATCTTCGTGACGAGATCGGGCGACCAGACCGAGTCGTTGTCGCCGTAGAGCCAGAGCGAGGCCACGCGAGCCTTGCCGCCGTAGTCGCCGAACGCCTGGGTCAGGTTGTTTTGCCAGCCCGTGCAGGCGTCCTGGCGCAGACCGCCCGAGAAGTTGATGAGCGCGCGCACGCCGCTCGCCGCCTCGGTGCCATAGGCCATCGTGGCGAGGCCCCCGTGCGAGGTGCCCGCGACGATGATCTGGGTTGCGTCCACATAGGGTTGCTTCGACATGTAGGCGATCGTCGAAGCGACATCGGCCGCCTGGCCGAGGCCGTTGCTCGCAACATCGCAACCGTCCTGCTGATACGAGCCGCCCGAATCCGCGAAGCCCTGGCGGTTCGGCGCGACGACGACATAGCCGCGGCGCACGAATTCGCGCGCGAACGAAAGCGGGTCGCTGCGCGCCTGGAGGTGCGGGTCGCCGGGAATCTTGCCGTGGTTGAAGATCACCATCGGGAACGGGCCGGGGCCGTTCGGGCGATAGATCGTGGTTTCGAGCGTGACGTCGCCGGATGCGTCGACGGGAACGCGGATCACCTGCTCGTTCATGCTGGCGGGCACGACGGGCAGATACGCGTCGTCGAGCGCAATACGCGGCACGTTGGCGCTGCCGAGGGGACCGCCCGCGAGACTGGCGGAATGCGCTGCGGAAGTGTTGGCGGCGAGTTGCGGGTTCGCGCTCGCATTTGCCGGATCGGAAAGCGACGCTGCGTGCGCAACCGAAAGCACACACGCGGTGCCGGCTACGACCCATCCGGTAAGGAGCTTCCTGAACGCCATGCGCTACACCACCTGCAAAAAACCTGCTGCTGTGAATCCGCCAACCGTCCGATCATTGCCCGTGCTTCGCCCGTTTCAGGGCACAACGAGACACCGTTGCTCATGGTCGCGAGACCAGGAGCGGGCGTGTGACCCGTCACGTGGGATTGCATCGATCAGAACACCTGCGCGGCGCAGTTCTATCGTCGATCAGACCCGCCGCCAGCACCCATTTGCAGTCAATACATGCATGCGTGAAAAAGGTTTTTCACTATGCACTTACGTATTGTGCAGGGCACCGTGATTAGATACTCGCACGACAAATATTTGTTGTGCAATTCAGGGGTAACCCGGCATAAGGCATGCCAACCGCGCGCGGCCCTATGAGGCATGGCGCACACGCGGCTTTCGATCAGTCGCGAACGCGGGAATTTTTAAAAAGGTCCGGGAGGCGAGCGTCGCGCGCGGACAACAGCCGCGCGATTGCTCAGTAAGCGCTTGTTTGCAAAGGCATTATTTCCGGCGCCATGACGGCGAACCGGGATGGGAACTCGCCGCGGCAAATTACGGCGGCAGTTAGTTATTCGTTAGCTTGATGAAACCTCGCCGTCAACATAACGCCAGCGGCCATCCTCGCCGCGCGTGAAGCGGCTCGTTTCGTGCAGCCGGAACGCGCGGCCGCCCGTCTTGTAGCGCGCGACAAATTCGACGATCGCATGCGTGTCGTCGCGCTGTTCGTGGCGCTTGACGGCAAGTCCGAGCCAGCGCGGGGCGCCAACGGCCGCGGGGTCCACGTCGAGATCGGCGGGGCAGGTCTCGCTCGCCCACGTCGAGCGCAAGTACGCTTCGTCGCCCAGTGCATATGCCGTGTAGCGCGAGCGCATCAATTCGAGCGCCGTGGCGGGCACCGCAGCGTCGTCGATGAAGCGGCCACAGCACTGCGCGTAGCGCGGCGCCCTCGCGCCCGGCTTCTGGTTGGGCGCGGCGCCGCCGCAGGGACAGTCTGCGGGGCGGGTGGTTTTCCCGGTGCCGCGGGCGGTTTCAGCGTTCATGAGTCAGGGCTCCGTTGCGAGAGCCCGCAAGCGTAGCGCAGACAAGCGGCGCTTTACCAGGCTTACCAGTCGAGTTCCGTGCCGTCGTACTGGAAGAAGCGGCCGTTGAAGACGTCGCGCGCAGCGGCCGCCTCGGCCACCACCTCGCGCATGCCGGCGACGCTCGCCTCCGGGTCGATCGCCGCGTGCGCGCCGCCCATGTCGGTGCGCACCCAGCCCGGATGAAGCGCGACGCAGGTGGCGCGGCGCGTTTGCAGCGAGGTGATCTTCAGCACGTCGTTGAGCGCGGCCTTGCTCGCGCGATACAGCCAGCCCGTCGTGCCCGTGGTCTCCGCAATACTGCCCATGCGGCTCGACAGCACGGCGAGCACACCGTGGGCCTCGTCGACGAGCGGCAGCAGGATCGGGATCAGTTGCATCGGGCCGCGCACGTTGGTGTTCATCACATATTCGAAGTCTTCGGCCGTGATGGTTTCCACGCCTTCGGTGCGCGGGCCATAAACGCCCGAGACGACGAGCGCCACGTCGAGCCGCACGCCGTCGAGCTTCAAGCCGAGCGCTTCGATTTCCTCGGGCCGCGCGATGTCGAGCTGGAAGGTTTGCGCGCCGATTGCGCGCAAGGCTTCGAGCGCTTCGGGCCCGCGCGCCGTGGCCAGCACGCGCCAGCCGGCCTTCGCATACTGCCGCGCGAACTCGAGACCCAGGCCTCGCGACGCGCCCACGATCAACGCTGTTTTCATCTCGTCACCTTTTTTGTCCGTGCATTGAAACGCTGCAGCGCGCCGCCTCGCCGCTCTCGACGCGGCGCGCTTCACCTGGCGCTAGCCTACAGCAGTTCGACGCCCATCGCCGTGGCTTCTCCGCCGCCGATGCACAGCGTCGCCACGCCGCGTTTGCCGCCGCGCGCGCGCAACGCGCCGATCAGCGTCACGAGAATGCGTGCCCCCGAAGCGCCGATCGGATGACCGAGCGCACACGCGCCGCCGTTCACATTGACCTTCTCGTGCGGCAGATCGTGCTCCTTCATCGCGGCCATCGTGACCACGGCGAAAGCCTCGTTGATCTCGTAGAGATCGACGTCGCTCGCTTTCCAGCCGGTCTTCTCGAACAGTTTCGTGATCGCGCCCACCGGCGCGGTTGTGAACTTCGCGGGTTGTTGCGCGAAGGTGGAATGACCCGTCACGCGTGCGAGCGGCGTGAGGCCGAGTTGCTTCGCCGTCGATTCCCGCATCATCACGAGCGCCGCCGCACCGTCCGAGATCGACGACGAGTTCGCCGCCGTCACCGTGCCGGTCTTGCTGAACGCGGGCTTGAGCGTCGGAATCTTGTCGAGGTTGGCCTTGAACGGCTGCTCGTCGCGCTCGATGGTCGTTTCACCCGCACGCGAGGCGACCTTCACCGGCGCGATTTCCCACGCGAACGAACCGTCCTCGTTCGCACGCTTCGCGCGCTTGAGCGACTCGATTGCGAACGCGTCCTGGCGCTCGCGTGAAAAGTCGAACTCGCCCGCGCATTCTTCCGCGAACGTGCCCATCAGGCGGCCCTTGTCATAGGCGTCTTCGAGACCGTCGAGGAACATGTGATCGAGCACCTGGCCGTGGCCCATGCGCATGCCGGCGCGCGCCTTCGGCAACAGGTAAGGCGCGTTCGACATGCTCTCCATGCCGCCCGCGACGATCACATCGGCCGAGCCTGCCAGCAGCATGTCATGCGCGAACATCGCCGCGCGCATGCCCGAGCCGCACATCTTGTTAACGGTCGTCGCACCGGCGGCAAGCGGGAGCCCCGCGCCGAGCGCCGCCTGACGCGCGGGCGCCTGGCCCTGCCCTGCGGGCAGCACGCAGCCCATCACGACCTCGTCGACCTGCTCAGGCTTCAGGCCCGCGCGCTCGACCGCCGCCGCGATCGCTGCCGCGCCAAGCTGCGGCGCGGTGAGCGATGCGAAATCGCCCTGAAAACCCGCCATCGGCGTACGCGCCGCCGAAACGATCACGATGGCGTCCTGCTTTTGTGTCTCACTCATGTTTCTGCTCCTTGATGAATCTGTTTGAATCCTTGTGAATCCTTGTGAATCCGTTTTGACTCGTTAGCCGCGCTCAAGCGACGCGCACCACCGGCGCGTCGTCACGCGCGAATCGTTCGGGGTAACGCACGCTAAACCGTATCGATGCGTCGTAGGGAAAGCAGTCCGGCACCTCGCCCGCGATGAGCCTCGCGCGGCTCTCCTGCCAGAGCGCGGGCTCGAAAAAATCTGCGTGATGCGCGAGAAACGCGCGCTTCACGCGCGGGTCGCCGAGCAGGAAGGTGCCGTACGTCTCAGGAAAAATATCGCGCGGGCCGACCGGATACCATGTCTCGCCCGATAGTTCGTCTTCCTCATTACGCGGCGGCGGCACGGCACGTACGTTGCAATCGGTGAGATATTCGATCTCGTCGTAGTCGTAGAACACCACGCGGCCGTTGCGCGTCACGCCGAAATTCTTGTAGAGCATGTCGCCCGGAAAGATGTTCGCGCGCAGCAGGTCCTTAATCGCATTGCCGTATTCGCGAATGCCGTGCTCGACTTCGGCGTCGCTGCCGTTCTGCAGATAGAGATTGAGCGGCACCATGCGCCGCTCGATGTAGACATGGCGGATGACGAGGTTGTCGCCCTCGTACTCGATCATCGACGGCGCAAGCGTTTCCAGTTCGCGCACGAGCGCTTCGTCAAGGCGCGCAACAGGTAGCGCAACGCTCGAATATTCGAGCGTGTCGGCGAGCCGCCCGAGGCGATCGTGGCGCTTCACGAGCTGATACTTCTGCACCACCTGCTCGCGCGTGGTTTCCTTGGGCGCGGGAAAGCTGTCCTTGATGACCTTGAACACGTACGGAAACGAAGGCAGCGTGAACACAATCATCACCATGCCGCGTATCCCGGGCGCGATCATGAACCGGTCGCTCGAATGCCTGAGGTGGTGCAGCAAGTCGCGATAGAACAGGTTCTTGCCCTGCTTCTGCAACCCGAGCGACGTGTAGATCTCGCCCTTGGCCTTGCGCGGCATGATCGTGCGCAGAAACTCCACATAGGCAGACGGCACTTCCATGTCCACCAGAAAATACGAGTGCGAAAAGCTGAAGAGGATGAGCAGTTGCTCGAGGCGCAGCAGCACCGTGTCCAAGGCGAGCTTGCCCTCTTCCACGTGACGCACCGGCACGACGAACGGTGCGAGCAGATCGCCGTTGATGATGCGCCCGACGATGTACGCGCCTTTATGCCGGAAAAACAGCGACGAAAGCACGTGAATCTGGAAGTTCGGCTTGGGCTCGACCACGCCGAAGGTGTCGAGCATCGTCTGCATGATGCAGTCGACGTCGCGCCCGAGGTCCTCGAACGGCGTTTCCAGCTGAAAGTTCGTGACGATACGCTCGAGCGTCGCCGCGAGCCCGTCCTTGCCCGGATAGTACGCACGGTACGTGGGCTTCGCGGCAGGTTCGTCGTTCTCGATGTATTCCGTCGAGATGGCGGGCCGCACGAAGATGAAATCGTTGTTGAAGTACGAACGGTGCAGGATCTTGCAGCACACGGAGTTGAAGAACGTCTCCGCGCATTCGGGCTGCCGGTGCGTCGTGAGCAGGCCGATATAGTGCAGTTTGATCTGCTGCCACACTTCGTCGTCGATGCTCTCCGTGCCGTATTCGTCTTCGAGCACGACCACGCACTCCTTCACGCGTTCGTCATACGAAGCGATACGTTCGCGCGCGAGCTGCTGCAGCGCATGCCAGTCGGCGGCTTCGAAGAGCGTGCGCGCCCGCACGGCCGCGTCGCAGAAGTTGCGGTAGTGACGGTTGAAGCCGTCGAGCATGGTCTGCGCGACATCGAAGCCGATCTGCGAAGAGAGCAGTTTCGGGAAGTGTTTCATGGCGGCCATGCCCGTTTCGCAAGCGCGAGCGTCAGGTTTTCGCGGGAGCGCCGCTTTCGTGCGCCACGCTTTCCTGCACCGCGCTCGCTTGCGCCGCATTCCGGTCGAGCAACGCGCGCGCCTGGGTCTCGTACTGCGCGAGGTCTTCGAGCGTCGCGTCGAGGTCCGCGCGCTGGCGCTCGAGTATCTCGCGGTGATGGACCACCGTGTCGAGGAACGCCTGGAGCTGCGGGAGCGTGTCGGTCGGCGACTCGTAAAGATCGAGCAGCGTGCGGATTTCCGAAAGCGTGAAGCCGAGCCGCTTGCCGCGCAGCGTCAGCTTCAGCCGCGTGCGATCGCGCCCCGAAAAGACGCGCTTCAGCCCCCCCGCGCCTTCGCGGCTCGGCGCAAGGAGGCCCTGGTCCTCGTAGAAGCGGATTGCGCGCGGCGTTACGTCGAATTCCCGGGCAAGTTCGGTAATCGTGTACTGGGTCGTCATGATGTGCGGAAGGCGGCTGGCCCGGCTGTGGTCTGCACGACAGCGCGAGGAACGATAGAATCGACGTTTACGTTATCGTCAAGTACGCGGTTGCGCAACCGGCGAAGACTGGAGAAGACACCCACAATGAACGCCCTCGAACACCAACTCGACTATCCCTACGCCGACACCCTGCCGGAGCCCGGCCTGGCCTTCGACGTCGCGCCCGGCGTGAAATGGCTGCGTATGCCGCTGCCGTTCGCGCTCGACCACATCAACCTGTGGCTGCTGCGCGACGAGATCGACGGCCAGCAAGGCTGGACCGTGGTGGACTGCGGCATCACCAACGACACCATCAAGGAACGCTGGGAAGCGGTGTTCGAAAACCAGCTGGAAGGCCTGCCGGTGTTGCGCGTGCTCGTCACGCATTGCCATCCCGACCATATCGGCCTCGCTCACTGGATCTGCGCGGGCGGCGACAAGGCACGCTGGGACGTGCGCCTGTGGGCCACGCTCGGCGAATATATGCAGGCCCGCGTGATGGCCGCCGGCGACGGCTCGAACGCGGGCGGCGAAGGGGCGGCGCGCCATTTCGCGCGCCACGGCCTCACGGACGAAGCGTCGCTCGACAAGCTGCGCAACCGCCGCGGCTATTACGGCAGCCTCGTCCCTGCGCTGCCCACGCAGTACCGCCGCCTGCGCGAAGCCGATACGGTGGCGATCGGCGGGCGCGGCTGGCGCGTCATCACGGGCTACGGCCATTCGCCCGAGCACTGCGCCCTCTTTTGCGAGGAAACCGGCGTGCTGATCTCCGGCGACATGGTGCTGCCGCGCATCTCGACCAATGTCTCCGTGTTCGACATGGAGCCGGAAGGCAATCCGCTCGGCCTGTACCTGGAATCGCTCGGCCGCTACGAAACGCTGCCCGAAAATACGCTCGTGCTGCCCTCGCACGGCAAGCCGTTCAGGGGCGTGCGCACGCGTATCGCGCAACTGCGCGCGCACCATGACGCGCGCCTTGCCGAAGTGATGGAAGCCTGCGAGCGAGCACCGCAAAGCGCCGCCGACATCGTGCCGATGATGTTCAAGCGCGAGCTCGACATCCACCAGATGACCTTCGCCATGGGCGAAGCGCTCGCGCACCTGAACTTGCTGTGGCTCGCGGGCAAAGTCACGCGCTCGACCGGCGCGGACGGGGTAATCCGGTTCGCTGCCTGATTACCTGGCGCACACAAACAAAAACGGGCGGCCCCGCAAGGAGCCGCCCGTTTTTACGTGGCGCGCAGCGCGAGCCGCGTGACTTAGTTCGAGCCGCCCGTGATCAGATCGGCGCCTTGCGGCCGCACGAACTTGAAGGTCGAAGCCGGCAGCGACGGGTTCTTTTCGATGTTGGAGAACGTGAGCAGCGTCACGTTGCCGAACACGTCGTGCAGTTCCATGGCTTCGAGGTTCCCGTCGCGAAAGCCAATACCCACACTCTTGAACTGCGTGTCCTTCGACTTCGGAATCAACTCCAGCCAGTCGATGCCGTTCTTCACGCCCGCATCCGAGAGCGTGAAGTTCTTGTCGAGATCGTTGCTGCCGAACAGGATCGCCGCCGGGCTCGCGCCGAGCGCGCCGCCGAGCTTGCGCTCGGTCACCTGGTTCAGGTCCTTGTCGTAGACGTAGAGGTTGTCGCCGTCCGACTGCAGCAGCTGCTGATACGGCTTCTCGTACGACCAGATGAATTTGCCGGGCCGCGCGAACACGAACGTGCCGCTCGACGTCTTGGCGTTCAGCGTGGCCGTGGCAATGGCGTCGCTGGCGTTCTTCGCACCCGAAGGCGCCTTCAGTTCGCGCTGCACGAAGCTGCCGCGCGCGGAGTGGACCTGCGAGACGAACTGCTTCAGTTGATCGGTGCCGCTCGCATACGCCTGCGAGACCATCAGGACCGACGCGCCAAGCGCAAGGAACAGCATGCGGCGCGCGGTGCGCGCAAAGCGGGTCGGAAGTCCAGCCGGATACTGCATCTATCGTTCTCCAAGAGGTGTGACTTTGGCCGCCGGAAATGCCGGAAAGGTTGGCAAAGCGGCGGCCAGGCGCGGCGTGGCCTAGTCGGCGTCGCCGCGGTTGGGCACGAGGATCTCGCGGTTGCCGCTCGATGACATCGCCGAAACGAGCCCGGATTGCTCCATCTGTTCGAGCAGCCGCGCCGCGCGGTTGTAGCCGATGCGCAAGTGCCGCTGCACGAGCGAGATCGACGCGCGGCGATTCTTGATGACCACCTCGACGGCCTGATCGTACAGCGGATCGGACTCGTCGCCGGTGCCGCTGGTTCCCGCAGCCGTACCCTCGTCGCCCTCGCCGCCCACGGCGCCTTCGAGGATGCCCTCGATATAGTTCGGCTCGCCCTGCTCCTTGAGCTTCTCGACGACGCGGTGCACCTCGTCATCGGAGACGAACGCGCCATGCACGCGCACGGGCATGCCCGAGCCCGGCGGCAGGTAGAGCATGTCGCCCATGCCAAGCAGCGACTCGGCGCCCATCTGGTCGAGAATCGTGCGCGAGTCGATCTTCGACGACACCTGGAACGCCATACGCGTGGGCACGTTGGCCTTGATGAGACCCGTAATCACGTCCACCGACGGGCGCTGCGTCGCGAGAATCAGGTGAATGCCCGCCGCACGCGCCTTCTGCGCGATACGCGCGATCAGCTCTTCGACCTTCTTGCCGACCACCATCATGAGGTCGGCGAGTTCGTCGATCACGACGACGATATGCGGCAGCTTCTGGCACGGCTCCGGATCGTCCGGCGTGAGGCTGAACGGGTTCGGGATCTTCTCCTCGCGCTTGTTCGCCTCTTCGATCTTGTTGTTGTAGCCCGCGAGATTGCGCACGCCAAGTTTGCTCATGAGCTTGTAGCGGCGCTCCATCTCGGCCACGGTCCAGTTCAGCGCGTTGCCGGCCTGGCGCATGTCGGTCACGACCGGGCAGAGCAGATGCGGAATGCCCTCATAGACGCTCATTTCGAGCATCTTCGGGTCGATGAGGATCATGCGGACCTGCTCGGCGCTCGCCTTGTACAGCAGCGAGAGGATCATCGCGTTGATCCCCACCGACTTGCCCGAGCCGGTCGTGCCGGCCACGAGCAAGTGCGGCATCTTCGCGAGATCGGCGCAAACCGGCTTGCCGCCGATGTCCTTGCCAAGGCCCATGGTGAGCGCCGAAGGCGCGTCGGCATAGACCGCCGAGCCGAGAATCTCGGAAAGGCGCACGGTCTGGCGGCGCTGGTTCGGCAACTCCAGCGCCATGAAATTCTTGCCCGGAATCGTTTCCACCACGCGGATCGAGACGAGCGAGAGCGAACGCGCAAGGTCCTTCGCGAGGTTCACGATCTGGCTGCCCTTCACGCCCGTGGCCGGCTCGATCTCGTAGCGCGTGACGACCGGGCCCGGATACGCGGCCACCACGGCTACGTCCACGCCAAAGTCCTTGAGCTTCTTCTCGATCAGGCGCGAGGTGAATTCGAGCGTGTCGTCGGAGATGGTTTCCTGGGTGGCCGAAGCCGGGTCGAGCAGCGAGATTGCCGGCAGCGTGGAGTCGCCCGGCAGGTCCTTGAAGAGCGGCACCTGGCGCTCTTTTTCCACGCGCTCGGAGCGCTGCGGCGTGACCACCGGCGGCACGATCGTGACCGGCTCGTGCTCCTCGATCTTCACGCGGCCGCGCTCGACCTTGCCTTCGCGCTTCACGGCCGCCGCTTCGCCGAGCTTGCGGTCGCGGCCCGCCTCGCGGCGCAGTCTGGCCATGGTCACGGCGTTGATGATGGATTCGCCGACTTTTTCGGCAACCGAAAGCCACGAGAAGCGGAAATAGAGCGAAAGGCCGATCGCGAGCGCGAGCAACAGCGCGAGCGTGCCCCCCGTGAAGCCAAGTGCGTGCGAAACGCCGCGCGCCACCGCCCCGCCCACCACGCCGCCGGGCGCCTGAGGCAGTTGCACCTTGAGGGACCACATGCGCAGCGCCTCGATGCCGCAGCTCGACAGCATGACGAGCACGAACGACAAGGCTTCGGCGACCCAGCTGATGTCGCGCGGCTTGTCGTCGTCATCGTCGGCAATTGCCTCGTTGCGCGTGATGCGCTGATAGTTCGCCGAGATGAGGCGCGCGAGCAGCACGATCCACCAGTAGGCGGACAGGCCGAACAGCAGCAGCAGGATGTCCGAGACGCGCGCGCCGACGCGTCCCGCCCAGTTCGAGATGTGGTCGACCTGGGCCGCGTGCGTCCAGCTCGGGTCGTGGCGGCTGTAGCTGATGAGCGCCATCAGCAGGAACACGCCTAGCGCGACCTGCAGGATCCAGCGAATTTCGGTGAAAAGGCGCGACATGCGGTGAGGCAATGCCTGCGCCTGCGCGGAATAAGGAGCTTTGGCCATTGAATCCTGGGCTGATTCTTGATGCGTTTGCGGTCCGCCAGTGCTTCCGTGTGCCCGAAACCCCGGGCAGACGGGCGCGGCCGCCGTCGTCCGATCCGGCCTATTGTAAACGCGTTGTTTCGGCCCCGGCGGCCCCTCGCTGTAAATGACGGTAACTGACAACGGTGTGGGGGTGGCGTCAGGCTGCGCCAGACGCGGCGATCCGCCGCCCTGCCCGCGCCGCGACAGCACTCAGGCTATCGCTGCGATCAGTAAGCTTCATCGAGCGGCCGTCTTCCCCCGCCTTTATAATTGCGGGCTGATGCCCAACTACATGCGTGAGCCCCGCCACAACGCCGGGCGCGCCCAGGCCGGCCGCACCTGAGCCGGCCGCCCGATATATCGCGCCACGCAGCGTCTTTCTACGGAATTCGATCATGTCTGCAACCAAACACGCCAAAGTTCTGATTCTCGGGTCCGGCCCCGCCGGCTACACGGCTGCCGTCTATGCGGCGCGCGCGAACCTTTCGCCGCTGCTCGTCACCGGCCTCGCCCAAGGCGGCCAGCTCATGACGACGACCGACGTCGAAAACTGGCCCGCAGACCCGAACGGCGTGCAAGGCCCCGAGCTGATGCAGCGTTTTCTCGAGCACGCCGAGCGCTTCAACACGGAAATCGTGTTCGATCACATCCACACGGCCAAGCTCAATGAAAAGCCCATCCGCCTGATCGGCGACTCGGCCGAGTACACCTGCGACTCGCTCATCATCGCGACCGGCGCGTCGGCGCAATACCTCGGCCTGCCGAGCGAAGAGCTGTACATGGGCCGCGGCGTCTCGGCCTGCGCGACCTGCGACGGCTTCTTCTACCGCAACCAGCACGTCGCCGTGATCGGTGGCGGCAACACCGCCGTTGAAGAAGCGCTGTATCTCTCCGGCATCGCGAAGAAGGTCACGGTCATTCACCGCCGCGACAAGTTCCGCGCCGAGCCGATCCTGATCGACCGCCTGCTGGAAAAGGAAAAGGAAGGCGTGGTCGATATCAAGTGGGATCACGTGCTCGACGAAGTGAAGGGCAACGAAGGCGGCGTGAACGGCCTGCGCATCAAGAACGTGAAGACGGGCGAATCGACCGATCTCGATCTGCAGGGTCTGTTCGTCGCGATCGGCCACAAGCCGAACACGGACATCTTCGAAGGCCAGCTCGAGATGAAGAACGGCTACATCATCACGAACGGCGGCCTGAACGGCAACGCCACCGGCACGAGCGTGCCGGGCGTGTTCGCGGCCGGTGACGTGCAGGATCACGTGTACCGCCAGGCGATCACGAGCGCGGGTACGGGCTGTATGGCCGCACTCGACGCGCAGCGCTACCTCGAGACCGTGAACGAGCTGGGTCAGGCGCATGTGATGAGCGCCGAAGCCGAACGCTAATCAGCGAACGGTGTACCGCCCGACACTTCGATCGGGCGGTACGCAAACGCGCGGGGCGCCACGCCGCTAAAATAGCGGTCTGAAGCCCGGCGGCGCAGCAGCAACGAGGGCCGCGGCCAGTCAGCCGGCGGCCCTTTGCTTTTGCGGCGGTTTGCGCGCAGCCAACGATTCCCCAGCCGATTTACCCAGCGTCTTTCGCCATGCCCAAGAACGTGCCCCATCCGGGCGAGCCCAAGCGCCCCGCCTCGGCGCGCCCTGCACCGGCGCCCACGCCTGCCCCCGCAGCAGACGAAGCCACGCCCGGCAAGGCGGCTTCCGGCTTCGCCGGCCTCGGCAGCCTGCGCGACGCGCTCAAGGTGCAAACCCGTCAGCGCGAGCGCGAACGCGTGGCCGCGCAGGCGGCGCGCGTCGAAGCCGCCGCCGACAGCGACCTCTTTCGCCGCGAGATCGGCCAGATCGTGCCGCTCAAGCAGCCGGCTCGCGCGCAGCCGCGCCGCGAAGCCCCCGTGCCGCTGCCGCTGCAAACGCGCCTGGACGAGCAGGCCGTGCTGCACGAAGCGATCTCCGACGAATTCGACCCTGAAGCGCTGCTCGACACCGACGACTCGCTGTACTACCACCGCCCCGGCGTTTCCGAGGAAGTCGTCAAGAAGCTGCGGCGCGGCACGTGGATCGTGCAGGCGCAGCTCGACCTGCACGGCATGCGCCGCGAAGAGGCGCGCGAGGCGCTGCAGAACTTCATCCGCGAAGCAGGCAAGCGCGGGCTGCGCTGCGTGCGCGTGATCCACGGCAAGGGCCTAGGCTCCGTCGGCAAGGAGCCGGTGCTCAAGGGCAAGGTGCGCGCGTGGCTCGTGCAGAAGGAAGAAGTGATCGCGTTCTGCCAGGCACGGCCGCACGACGGCGGCGCGGGTGCGGTGCTCGTGCTGTTGCAGCCGCATCCGGTCGGGCACGGACAGCATCATCATCACGCGCCCTGACCGAACCCGTTATCGGCGTGTCGAGATGAAAAAACCCCGTTGCTGCTCACGCAGCCAACGGGGTTTTTTATCGCGCCAGCACTATCTGGCGAACGAACATCAGGCGATGCGCGCTTCCGTCTTCGGGTCGAACAGCACGGCCTTCGAAACGTCGAACAGCAGTTCCATGCTGTTGAGCGGCTGCGGGTTCGAGCCGGGGTGTACGCGGCTCACGATACGCTTGCCGTTGACCTGCGCGAACACGAGCGTGTCCGGGCCGGTCGGCTCGATCACGTCGACCTTCACCGAGTGGCGCTGCAGTTCGTGGCCGTGGCCGTCGTGCGAGCTGCGCGCGTCGGTGATGCGCTCCGGACGCAGGCCCAGCACCACTTCCTGGCCGATGTAGCTGCGCAGCTTGTTCGCGTCGAACAGCGGCAGGTTCAGCACGTTGCGCGCGACGCCCGTGTCGAGTTCGATGCCGACGCCCGAGCCCTGTTCCACCAGCTTGCCTTCGATGAAGTTCATCGGCGGCGCGCCGATGAAACCCGCGACGAACAGGTTCGACGGCGAGTCGTAGATGTCCTGCGGCGCGCCGAACTGCTGCACGATGCCGTCCTTCATGACCGCGATACGGTCGCCGAGCGTCATTGCTTCGATCTGGTCGTGCGTCACATAGACAATCGTCTTGCCCACGCGCTGATGCAGCAGCTTGATTTCCGAGCGCATCTCGATACGCAGCTTGGCGTCGAGGTTCGAGAGCGGTTCGTCGAACAGGAACATGATCGGGTCGCGTGCGAGCGCACGGCCCATCGCCACGCGCTGGCGCTGGCCGCCCGAAAGCTGGCCCGGCTTGCGGTCGAGCAGATGCTGGATCTGCAGCATGCTCGACACGCGGTCGACGATCTGCGCCTGCTCGGCCTTCGGCACCTTGCGGATGTTCAGGCCAAACGAGATGTTCTCGCGCACCGTCATCGACGGATAGAGCGCGTACGACTGGAACACCATTGCGATATCGCGATCTTTCGGCGAGAGGTTGTTCACCACCTTGCCGTCCATGCAGATCTCGCCCTTGGTCACGGTTTCGAGACCGGCGATCATGTTGAGCAGCGTCGACTTACCGCAACCCGAGCCGCCGACCAGAATCAGGAACTGGCCGTCTTCGATGTCGATGTTCACGCCCTTGAGGACGGGGACCCCGTTCGGGTAGGTCTTGTAGACGTCGCGAATGGAAAGGCTTGCCATGCTATGAATCCTTTTAATCGAATAGAGCTTCTTAGCCCTTCACCGCGCCCGCCGTGAGACCGCGCACGAAGTAGCGGCCGGCGATTACGTAGACGAGCAGCGTGGGCAGCGCGGCGATGATCGCGCCGGCCATGTCGACGTTGTATTCCTTCACGCCCGTGGACGTGTTCACGAGATTGTTCAGCGCCACCGTGATCGGCATCGAATCGACACCCGAGAACACGATACCGAACAGGAAGTCATTCCAGATCTGCGTGAATTGCCAGATCAGGCACACCATGAAAATGGGCAGCGAGATCGGCATCATGATGCGCGTGAAGATCATGAAGAAACCGGCGCCGTCGATGCGCGCGGCCTTCACGAGTTCAGCGGGCACGCTCACGTAGAAGTTGCGGAAGAACATCGTGGTGAACGCGATACCGTACACGACGTGCACCAGCACCAGACCGCCGATCGTGTTCGACAGGCCGAGGAAGCCTTCGAGACGCGCCATCGGCAGCAGGATGGCCTGGAACGGAATGAAGCAGCCAACCAGCAGCATCGTGAAGAGCGCGTCCGCGCCGCGAAAGCGCCAGTGCGTGAGCACGTAGCCGTTGAACGCGCCGATGATCGACGAGATCAGCACGGCCGGAATCACCATCTTCACCGAGTTCATGAAGAACGGCTGCATGCCGTCACAGCGCACGCCGGTACACGCTTCGCTCCACGCCTTGATCCACGGCGCGAAGGTCGGGCTCGTAGGCAGCGAGAGCATGGTGCCCGAGTGAATCTGGTCGAGCGACTTGAACGACGTCGACAGCATCACGTAGAGCGGGAACAGGAAGTACAGCGCGAACAGGATCAGCGCCGCGTACACGACCACGCGGCTCACAGTCATCTTAGGCTGCATTGCGCGTGCTCCTCGATTCCAGATACATGAGCGGCACGAGCACGGCCACGACAGTGGCGAGCATCATCATCGACGAAGCTGCGCCGACGCCGAGCTGCCCGCGGTTGAACGAAAACGTGTACATGAAGATGGCCGGCAGCGACGACGACGTACCCGGGCCGCCCGCGGTGAGCGCGACAACGAGGTCGAACGTCTTGATCGTGATGTGGCACAGGATCAGCAGCACGGAGAAGAACACCGGACGCATGCTGGGGATCACGATCTTGCGGTAGATCGTGGGCAGCGTCGCGCCGTCCACCTGGGCCGCCTTGAAGATTTCGCTATCGACACCGCGCAGGCCGGCCAGGAACAACGCCATGCAAAAGCCCGTGGATTGCCACACGGCGGCGACCACGATACAGAAGATGGCGCGGTCCGGGTTGTTGAGCCAGTCGAGCTGGAAGCTCGTCCAGCCGATGCTGTGCATCACCTGTTGAATGCCGAGGTCCGGATTGAAAATCCATTGCCATGCCGTGCCCGTCACGATGTACGAAAGCGCCATCGGATAGAGGAACACCGCGCGCAACGCGCCTTCCTGACGGATCTGCTGGTCGAGCAGGATCGCGAGGAACAGCCCGAGTGCCACGCAAATCGCGATGAACGGGATGCCGAACCATCCGAGGTTCTGCGCCGACGTCCACCAGACGTCGTTGGAGAACAGCTCGCGATAGCGGTCGAGACCCGCGAAGTCATAGCGCGGCATCAGTCGCGAAGTCGACAGCGACAGGTAGCCGGTGATGAGGATAAAGCCGTAGACGAATACAAGGCTGATCAGAATGCTGGGCGAAAGCACCAGCTTCGGGATCCAGCGGTCTGCGAGCGCCGCCATCGGCGACGCGCGGCGGGTAGCAGGCGTAGCAGCCTTGCCGTTGCCGCTAAGAGAAGCAGTCACTGCGCAACTCCTGGTACGGTGCGAAAACATCTTCCGCACGATGATGGGGTTCAGAGGGTGAACCGTCATGCCCGGGGTGCGCCACGTGTGGCGCACCCCGTCTTACAGCACTAACCTTCTACGCTCACTTCGCTCACTTCGTCTTCGCAGCCTTCGCGAGCGCTTCCACCGCGCTCTTCGAATCCTGGTTCGAGTTCATGAACTTCGTCACGACGTCGGTGATCGCACCGGCCGTCGCGTCCGGCTGAGCCATACCGTGCGCGAGCGACGGCACATAGCCGCCGGCCTTGATCGCGGTTTGCTCATCCGCGTACGACTTCTTGGCGCAGTCGTCGAACTTGCTCATGTCCACGCCCAGGCGAACCGGGATCGAACCCTTGTACAGGCTGAACTGCTCCTGGAATTCCGGGCTCATGATCGTCTTCGCGAGCGCGAGCTGACCCGCCGTTGCCGCCTTCTGACCCTTCTGCTGGAAGAACACGAACGAGTCGACGTTAAAAGTGTAGGCCTTTGCGGTGCCCGGCACTGCTGCGCAGACGTAGTCCGTGCCCGGCTGCTTGTTCGCGCTCGCGAACTCGCCCTTTGCCCAGTCGCCCATGAACTGCATGCCGGCCTTGCCGTTGATGACCATGGCCGTGGCGAGGTTCCAGTCGCGGCCCGTGCGGGCGTTATCCATGTACGACTCGATCTTGCGGACCGTGTCGAACACGCCGACCATCTGCTGCGACGTAAGGGTCTTCTGGTCGAGGTCGACGAGCGCCTTCTTGTAGAAGTCCGCGCCCTGCGAGAGGACCACGTCTTCCCACAGCGTCAGGTCTTGCCACGGCTGACCGCCGGCGGCGACCGGCTGGATGCCCGCGGCCTTGAACTTGTCAGCCAGTGCAAAGAATTCCGGCCACGTGGTCGGCGCCTTGCCGCCCACCTTGTCGAGCGCGGCCTTGTTGATCCAGACCCAGTTCACGCGGTGCACCGAGAACGGTGCGCCGACGTAGTGGCCGTCTGCGTGCATGATCTTGTCGATCTGCGGCGGGAGGTTGGCCTTCCAGTCGCCTGCGACGGGGTCGATCGGCACCAGCACGCCTTGCTCGGCCCATTCCTGGATCAGCGGACCCTTGATCTGGGCTGCCGAAGGCGCATTGCCCGAGATCACCTGGGTCTTCAGTGCGGTCATGGCCGCCGCGCCCGCGCCACCGGCGACCGCGAAGTCCTTCCACACATAACCCTGCTTCGTCATGTCGTCCTTGAGCACGCCAACGGCCTTCGACTCGCCGCCCGAGGTCCACCAGTGCAGCACTTCGAGAGACTCGGCTGCTTGCGCCGTGGCGACGCCGCCCAACAGACCTGCTGCGCACAGGGCGCCCATGATCGCGCGGAATTTCATTGCTTATCTCCTCCAGACACCTGAACAAAAAACGATTGGCCCCTGATCGCCAGGGTGCGGTGGTTGGTCAAACAGGCAAAACAGGCAAAACACTGGACGGACGGGCGCCGGAGTGCCGCGCGCGCGTGCTTTTCGTTAGATGCGCGCGGGCCGCGTGCCGGTTACCGGCCGCAGGACGCTCAAGAGATGAGTGGATCTGAATGCAACTTGACTGTCTCCTCTTTTGATTTTCACCGGCCACCTGGCCGGCCGAGGCGCCGCTTGCGTCACACGGCCTTGAAGCCTCCGCACGCTGGTGAACCGGGCGCACGACTCACTGGCAAGCCGGCTGAGTCCCGCGTGGTTCTCCGTTAACATGAGGGGGCATTCCGTCCGCTCGCGAAACCGCGCAAACCGCCTTGCTGGCTGCGTTTCACGCTTTTTTCATCGAATGAACGTTACCTCTTGATTTGGATTGTAGTTAAACTACAATTCAGTGTCAAAAAAAATTTTATCGGACTACGGCCGCCCGATCGCCCACATCGATGGGCTCCCGATGTACCCTGCAGCGGCCCCCCAGGACTCTGACTGAGACTCATGCAAAACCAGATCGATTCAGGTTTCACGTTCGTGCTCTTCGGCGCCACCGGCGACCTGTCGATGCGCAAGATTCTCCCGGCCCTGTATGAAGCGCACCGTTCAGGCATGCTCGCGGAGTCGGGCAAGATCGTGGGCGTCGCGCGCCACGAAGAGGATCGCGCGGCGTACATCCAGTGGGTCGACGAGCACGTCAAGCCGCATGTGACGAAGAACGGCGGCTTCGACAACAACGCGTGGGCGAGCTTCCTCGAGCGCATCGTCTACGTGAAGCTCGACCTCTCGCGCGCCGAAGACTTCACTCACTTGCGCGACGGCATTGCGTCGTTGCCCGGCATTCGTGTGTTCTATCTGGCTACGGGCCCGTCCCTCTTCGTGCCGATCTGCCGCGCGCTCGCCGCCGTCGGTCTGAACGAGAACTCGCGCATCGTGCTGGAAAAGCCGCTCGGCTACGACCTCAAGTCGTCCAATGCGATCAACGACGCCGTGGGCGAGATCTTCGCCGAAGGCCAGATCTACCGGATCGACCATTACCTCGGCAAGGAACCGGTGCAGAACCTGCTCGCGCTGCGCTTCGGCAACGCGCTCTTCGAGCCGCTGTGGCGCCGCGAGTGGGTCGAGAGCATCCAGATCACGATTGCCGAAGAACTGGGCGTGGAAGCGCGCGGCGATTTTTATGACAACACTGGCGCGCTGCGCGACATGGTGCAAAATCACCTGTTGCAGCTGCTCTCGATCGTCGCCATGGAACCGCCGCATTCGATGGATTCGGATTCGGTGCGTGACGAGAAGCTGCGCGTGCTGCGTGCACTCAAGCCGATCAACCCGCTCGACATCAGCAAGGTTGCGGTGCGTGGGCAATATCACGCGGGCGTGATCCGCGGCCAGGCGGTGCCGGGCTATGCGACCGAGCATGGCGTGAAGCCCGAAAGCCACACCGAGACCTTCGTGGCGCTGAAGGTGGAGATCGAGAACTGGCGCTGGGCGGGCGTGCCCTTCTTCCTGCGCACCGGCAAGCGTCTTGCCGACCGCGTGGCCGAGATCGTCGTGAACTTCCGCCCGGTGCCGCATTCGGCGCTCGGCGCGCCGGCGCTGCGTCCCGGTGCGAACCGCCTCGTGATCCGCCTGCAGCCGAACGAGAACATCCGCCTCTACTGCCTCGCGAAGCAGCCCGGCGAAGGCATGAATCTCGCGAGCGTGCATCTGGATCTCGCGTTCGACCAGTTCTTCCGCGAAGGGCAGATGGAGGCTTACCAGCGCCTGCTGCTCGACGTGATCAACGGCCGCCTCGCCCTCTTTGTGCGCCGCGACGAGCAGGAAGCGGCGTGGACGTGGGTCGAGCCGATCCTGAACGAGTGGGCGGCTTCGCCGCGTGCGCCCAAGCCGTACGCGGCCGGCACGTGGGGGCCGGCGGCGGCAAGCGCGATGCTCGCGCAGCACGGCACCTGCTGGCTCGAAGAAGAGAACTGATGGCATTGCATGGCTTCGCGCACCGCGAGCGCGAAGTCGGACCGGACAGATGAACGACCCTGTAGACCTACAAAAAAGCAGCATGGAGGAGAAGTGATCGAGCTTCACGTATTCGACGACCCGCGCGTCCAATCCGACGCGCTGGCGCGAGCCGTGGGCGACGCGCTACATGCGTCGCTCGCCGCTCAGCAAGCGGCGCCCGGTACTGCCGTGCGCCGTGCAACGCTTGCCGTCTCCGGCGGCACGAGCCCGCGCCCCTTCCTCGAGACCCTGTCGACGCACCGCTTCGACTGGGCACACATCGACGTCACGCTCGTCGACGACCGCTGGGTGAGCGACACCGACTCCGCGAGCAACGCGCGCCTCGCGCGCGAGACGCTGCTCACGCACGAAGCGGCCAACGCGCGCTTCCTGCCGCTCGTCGATGTGGCGCAGGATCTCGACGCGCACGTCGCCGCGCTCAACGCCGACCCGGCCCGCAAGCTTCCGAACGTCGCCGTGCTCGGCATGGGCGAGGATGGCCACACGGCCTCGATTTTCGCCGACGCCCCCGAATGGCACGAGGCGATCACCACGGCGCGCCCATTCGTGGCCGTGCATCCGCAGGCCGCGCCGCACGCGCGCGTTTCGTGGTCGATGCAGGCGCTGCGCCAGGTCGACCGGCTGTTCCTGCTGATCGCGGGACAGCGCAAGCTCGAAGTGCTGCAACAGGCCGCCGCGGCCGAACAAAACAACGCCATCTCGAAGCTGGCGAACGACAAGGGAGTGAGACTCGATGTCTACTGGTGCGCCTAATAAAAACGCCCCTGGCGCAGGCCAGCACGCCGACGGTCCGAGGCTGCTCGCCGACATCGGCGGAACCAACGCGCGCTTCGCGCTGGAAACGGGTCCTGGCGAGATCGGCCAGGTGCGCGTGTATCCGTGCGCGCAGTATCCGGGCGTTGCGGAAGTGATCCAGCAATACCTGAAGGACAACAAGATCGGCCGCGTGAATCATGCGGCCATCGCCATTGCGAATCCGGTCGACGGCGACCAGGTGCGCATGACCAATCACGACTGGACCTTCTCGATCGAAGCCACGCGCCGCGCGCTCGGCTTCGACACGCTGCTGGTCGTCAACGATTTCACCGCGCTCGCCATGGCGCTGCCCGGCTTGACCGACTCGCAGCGCGTGCAGGTGGGCGGCGGCCAGCGCCGCCAGAACAGCGTGATCGGCCTGCTCGGTCCGGGCACGGGTCTGGGCGTCTCGGGTCTCATTCCCGCCGACGACCGCTGGATCGCGCTCGGCAGCGAAGGCGGCCACGCCAGCTTTTCGCCGCAGGACGAGCGCGAAGACATCGTGCTGCAGTTCGCACGCAAGAAGTGGCCGCATGTGTCGTTCGAGCGCGTATGCGCGGGGCCCGGCGTCGAGCTCATCTATCGCGCGCTCGCCGCACGCGACAAGAAGAAGGTGTCCGCGGACCTCAACCCGGCCGAAGTCGTGAAGCGCGCACACGAAGGCGAAGCGCTCGCGCTCGAGACCGTCGAATGCTTCTGCGGCATTCTCGGCAGCTTCGCGGGCAACATCGCGATGACGCTCGGTTCGCTCGGCGGCATCTATATCGGCGGCGGCGTGGTGCCGCGCCTGGGCGATCTGTTCACGCGCTCGTCGTTCCGTCAGCGCTTCGAGTCGAAAGGCCGCTTCGACACCTATCTCGCGAACGTGCCCACCTACGTCATCACGGCGGAGTATCCGGCGTTCCTCGGCGTGTCGGCCATTCTCGCGGAGCAGCTTTCGAATCGCGCGGGCGGCGGATCGTCGGCCGTGTTCGAACGCATTCGCCAGATGCGCGACGCGCTCACGCCCGCCGAGCGCCGTGTGGCCGACCTCGCGCTCAACCATCCGCGCTCGATCATCAACGATCCGATCGTCGATATTGCGCGCAAGGCCGACGTGAGCCAGCCCACGGTCATCCGCTTCTGCCGCTCGCTGGGCTGCCAGGGCCTCTCGGACTTCAAGCTCAAGCTCGCCACGGGCCTGACCGGCACGATTCCGGTGAGCCACAGCCAGGTGCATCTGGGCGACACCGCGACCGACTTCGGCGCCAAGGTGCTCGACAACACCGTCTCGGCCATCCTGCAACTGCGCGAACACCTGAACTTCGAGCAGGTCGAGAACGCGATCACGCTGCTCAACGGCGCGCGCCGCATCGAGTTCTATGGTCTCGGCAACTCGCACATCGTCGCGCAGGACGCGCACTACAAGTTCTTCCGCTTCGGTATCCCGACCATCGCCTATGGCGACCTGTACATGCAGGCCGCTTCCGCCGCGCTGCTCGGCAAGGGCGACGTGATCGTGGCCGTGTCGAAATCGGGCCGCGCGCCGGAACTGCTGCGCGTGCTCGACGTCGCGATGCAGGCCGGTGCGAAGGTGATCGCCATCACGTCGAGCAACACGCCGCTCGCCAAGCGCGCGACCGTGGCGCTCGAAACCGATCACATCGAGATGCGCGAGTCGCAGCTTTCGATGATCTCGCGCATTCTGCATTTGCTGATGATCGACATCCTCGCGGTGGGCGTCGCGATTCGCCGCGCTTCGCCCGATGCGGATCTCGGCAACGCCGTCGAAAAGGCACGCGAGCATGCCGACGACGACGCCTCGGCCGTGCTCGACTGGCTGAGCCATGGCGCCTCGCCTACCGCGCGCGACTGAAGTCCGCTTAATCAAGCGATAAAAAATGGGACGCCTCGGCGTCCCATTTTCGTTTTGCGCGACTTCGCCCTCACGGCGCGGCCGTTTGCACCGTATCCGGCGCCGGCGTGCCGTGCCACTTCACGACGAGCGCGCGCCCCACCCACGTCATCAAGCCGCACACACCGATCGTCACGCCCATGCCGAACGGCGAGATACCCGGGAACCAGCCCACCACGGCGCTTGCGAGCGCGCCGAGAGCAAGCTGCGTCGCGCCGAATACCGCCGCCGCCGCGCCCGCGTTCTTCGGATAGCGGTACATGAGATCGGTCGCGCAGTTCGCGCCGAGTAGGCCCACCACGCTCACCACGAAGAAGAGGCCGAACACGATCGACCACAGACCGCCCCAGCCGGTTACGCACATGAGCGCGACGAACAGCGACGCAACGATGCTCACGCCTGACGCGATCGACACCATGCGCAGCGTGCCGAGACGCCCGATGAAACGCGTGTTGAGGAAGTTGCCGAGCATGATGCCGAACACGTTCGCGCCGAAGAAGAACCCGTAGTGCTGCGGCGAAACGTGGAAATACTCGATGTAGACGAACGGCGTGGCGGAGATATAGGTGAACATCGAGGCGAACGCCATGCCGCCGCAGAGCATGTGCCCCCAGACGAGCGGATCGCGCAGCAAGCGTCCATAAGCCGCGAACGAGCGCAGCACGGCTGCGCTTTCGCGCTTTTCCGGCGGCCAGGTTTCAGGCACGCGCAGGTAGGCCGCCACGGCGCACGCGAGGCCGAAGAGCGTGAGCACGACGAACACCACGCGCCAGCCGCCGATCAGCAGCAACTGTCCACCGATGAGCGGCGCGAGCAGCGGCCCGATCGCGGTGACGATCGCGACCATCGAGAGGACTTTGGCGGCGTCGGAAGGCTCGTGGGCGTCGCGCGCGATAGCCCGCGAAAGCACCGAGGCCGCGCCCGCGCCGAGCGCCTGAAGAAAGCGCACGATCACAAGCTCGCCCACCGAGAACGAAAGCCAGCAGGCAATGCTCGCGAGCGTGAAAAGCGCGATGCCGCCGAGCAGGACGGGGCGGCGGCCATAGGCGTCGGAAACCGGGCCGTAGAGCAGCATGCCGATCGAGAAGCCGGCCATGAAGCTCGTGAGCGTCGAGGCCGCGGCGGCGGCGCTCACGCCGAACGACTGCGCGATGGCAGGCAGGCTTGGCAGATACATGTCGGTGGCGAGCGGGCCACAGGCGGCGAGTGCGCCCAGCAACAGGATCAGCCGGCCATCGGGCCGGCGGCGCGGGGAATGTGACATGGTGTGTAGGGCGGCGGAACACGCGCGGCTCGCGCGTGCTCGATGTCATGGGCCGTTCTATCCGTCGCTGCGGGAGCGGACAAAACGGCAACGCAGTGCCGTCGAATTGTACCTGACGCCCTTTCTCCGCCCTTCGCCGCTCCCCATGCGGCATCGCCGCGGCTTTGCGCTAAGCTGCCCGCTTTCGCCCAACTTGCCACGTCGCCGACATGACCGCCTTCCTGCTCATCTGGAGCCCCAAGAAGTGGCCCTGGCCCGAACTGCCCGACTTCGCGCGCCGCGTGCGCGCTGGAGAGGCTGTCGCCGACACCTGGGGATGCGGCTTCGCACGCGGCATCCTGCCGGGCGACCGGGTGTTCCTGCACCGCGTGGCCGCCGAGCCGCGCGGGCTCTTCGGTTCCGGCTACGTCACGCGCGCGCCCTACGAGGTGCCGGACGCCGCGTACAAGCGCGGCTACCGGCTGTGCATCGACTTCGTCTACGACTGGCTCGTCGACGCGGGCGAGGAAGTCGTGATCGCCCGCGACAATTTGCGGGCGCATCCGTTTTCGGTCCAAACCTGGGACGCGCAGAGTTCGGGCACGGTCATCAAGCCGGTTGCCGAAGGCGCGCTGGAAAAGCGCTGGGCGGAGTTGACCGGGCGGCGGCCGATGCCGGCGCCGGCGCTCGCGGCCATGCAGGCGTGGCACGACGCGCACGCGGCATCGGCGGCGAACGATGCACCCGCACCGGGCGCAATTCGGCCCGCCCGCAAACGCGCGGCCGCCAAAGTCGAAGTGCGCGACACGGCGCCGCACCTCGCGCCGCCAGCGCGCAAACGCAGGCAGCCAATGCGCTGAATGCGGCTGCCCGGAGGTGCACCGAGCCAACCCGGGGCTCCGGCCCGATCCGCGCGACTCCGGTACAATTTCGAGAGAACAGCCCCATCGCCCGCGCCCTTGCGGCGCCGCATGGGTCCGTACGCCGGCCCCTTTCGTCAGGGCCGCGCGCCACACCACTTTCGCAGGTCCCGCACTCATGTCCAGCACCCAGTCCAGCACGCAGAACCGCAACGAAGCCCTCTTCGAGCGCGCCCAGCGCACCATTCCGGGCGGCGTGAACTCGCCCGTGCGCGCGTTCCGCTCGGTCGGCGGCACGCCGCGCTTCGTCGAGCGCGCGCAGGGGCCGTACTTCTGGGACGCCGAAGGCAAGCGCTATATCGACTACATCGGCTCGTGGGGCCCGATGATCGTCGGCCACGTGCATCCGGAAGTGCTCGAAGCCGTGCAGCGCGTGCTCGCGAACGGCTTCTCGTTTGGCGCGCCCACCGAGGCCGAGATCGAGATCGCCGAGGAAATCTGCAAGATCGTCCCGTCGATGGAGCAAGTGCGCATGGTGTCGAGCGGCACCGAGGCGACCATGAGCGCGCTGCGTCTCGCGCGCGGCTTCACGAAGCGCGATCGCATCGTGAAGTTCGAAGGCTGCTATCACGGCCACGCCGACAGCCTGCTCGTGAAGGCGGGCTCAGGCCTGCTCACGTTCGGCAACCCGACGTCGGCCGGCGTGCCCGTGGACATCGCGAAGCACACCACGGTGCTCGAATACAACAACGTCGCGGCACTCGAAGAAGCGTTCAAGGCGTTCGGCGACGAAATCGCCGCCGTGATCATCGAGCCGGTCGCCGGCAACATGAATCTCGTGAAGGCCACACCCGAATTCATCCACACGCTGCGCGCCCTGACGTCGAAGCACGGCAGCGTGCTGATTTTCGACGAAGTGATGTGCGGCTTCCGCGTGGGTCTGCGCGGCGCACAGGCGCTCTACGGCGTCGAGGCGGATCTGGTGTGCCTCGGCAAGGTGATCGGCGGCGGTATGCCTGCGGCCGCGTTCGGCGGCCGTCGCGAGATCATGGATCATCTCGCGCCCAACGGCACGGTGTACCAGGCGGGCACGCTCTCGGGCAACCCGATCGCGGTTGCGGCTGGTCTGAAGACGCTGCAGCTCATCCAGGCGCCGGGCTTCTACGAGCAACTCACGGCGAAGACCGAACGCCTCGCGAAGGGGCTAACAGCAGCCGCGCACGAAACAAAAGTGCCGTTCGTGGCGGATTCGGTGGGCGGCATGTTCGGCCTCTATTTCGCGGACAAGGTGCCAGGCAGCTTCGCCGAAGTCACGAAGAGCGACATCGCGCGCTTCAACCGCTTCTTCCACCGCATGCTGGACGCGGGCGTCTACTTCGCGCCTTCGGCCTACGAGGCCGGCTTCGTCTCGAGCGCCCACGACGATGCGATCCTCGACGAGACGATCGCCGCGGCGCGCAGCGCGTTCGCAGCGGAAGCCGCGGCTGAGAACGTGACACAGTAAGGCTTCACGCTATCGACAGCCGGCGCGGCGCCCGCCCGCCGGCCCACCACCTGACCGCCGCCCGAGAGAAAGCCTGACGATGTTTTCGCAATCCGATTTCGTCCACATGGAGCGTGCACTCGCGCTCGCGCAGCGCGGCCTGTACACGACCGACCCGAACCCGCGCGTGGGTTGCGTACTGGTGAAGGACGGCGTGGTAATTGGCGAGGGCTTCACGCAGCCGGCGGGACAGGACCACGCCGAAATCCAGGCGATGAAGGACGCCCGCGCGCGCGGCCACGACCTGCGCGGCGCGACGGCCTATGTGACGCTCGAGCCGTGCAGCCACTTCGGCCGCACGCCGCCCTGCGCGAACGCGTTGATCGAAGCGAAGGTCGGACGCGTCATCGCTGCGATGGAGGACCCGAACCCGCTCGTATCGGGCCGTGGCCTGTCGATCCTGCGCGACGCGGGTATCGACGTGCGCTGCGGGCTGCTCGCCAACGAGGCGCGCGAGCTGAACATCGGCTTCGTTTCGCGCATGACGCGCAAGCGCCCGTGGGTGCGCATGAAGATGGCCGCATCGCTCGACGGCCGCACCGGCCTGCCCTCGGGCGAAAGCCAATGGATCACGGGCGAAGCCGCGCGCGCCGACGGCCACGCCTGGCGCGCGCGCGCCTCGGCCATTCTCACGGGTATCGGCACGGTGAAGGAAGACGATCCGCGCATGACCGTGCGCGCCGTCGACACGCCACGCCAGCCCAAGCGCGTGCTGATCGACAGCCGGCTCGACGTCTCGCCGCTCGCGCAAATTTTCGTGGGCGCGCCGACACTCGTGTTCTGCGCGGCGCTCGATGCGAGCAACGAAGAACGCGCCGAAGCGCTGCGCGTGCGCGGCGCCGAAATCGTTGCGCTTGGCAACGATCGAGGCAAGGTCGATCTGCCGGCCATGCTCGCGGAACTCGCCGCGCGCGGCGTGAACGAGCTGCACGTGGAAGCCGGCTACAAGCTCAACGGGTCGCTCCTGCGCGAAGGCTGCGTGGATGAGTTGCTCGTGTACGTGGCGCCGTCGCTGCTCGGCACGAACTCGCTCGGCATGATCGACATCGCCGCGCCCGCAACGCTCGACGAGCGCACGCGCCTCGCATTTCATTCCGTCGATCGTCTCGGCAACGACCTGCGCATTCTTGCGCGCGTCGTCACGACGCAAGACGCCTGACCCTCACTGATGCACTGAACACAAGGAACAGCACGATGTTTACCGGAATCGTCGCGGCAGTGGGCCGCATCGAATCGATCAAACCGCTCGGCACCGAAGCCGACGCCGGCGTGCGCCTGACCGTCAACGCGGGCGACCTCGGCCTCGACGACGTGCAGCTCGGCGACAGCATCGCGATCCAGGGCGCGTGCATGACCGTCATCGAGAAGTCGGCAACGAGTTTCGACGTCGATGTTTCGCGCGAAAGCCTGAACCGCACCGTGGGCCTCGCAGCAACGGGCGAAGTGAACCTCGAGAAGGCGCTGCGCGCAAACGACCGTCTGGGCGGCCACATCGTCTCGGGTCATGTGGACGGTCTTGGCACCGTCACGCGCTTTGCGCCCGTGGGCGAGTCGCACGAGCTGCGCATTCTCGCGCCGGCGGAAATCGGCCGCTATCTCGCCTACAAGGGCTCGATCACCGTGAACGGCGTGAGCCTCACGGTCAACTCGGTCGACGATCGCGCCGACGGCTGCGAATTCTCGATCAACCTGATCCCCCACACCGTGGAAGTGACCACGCTCAAGCATCTTCAGGCTGGCACGAAGGTGAATCTCGAGATCGATCTGATTGCGCGGTATGTGGAGCGCATGCTCTCGGCCGACAAGGCAGCCGGTTCGGCCGCACAGGACTGAAAACGGCTGAGCCAGCGCAATGCATGCCCCGGGCGCGCGCAAGCACGCGCGCCGGGGCGCTGATAGAATCTAGCCTTTCCCTACGCGCTCGCCGCACGGCCTGCCGCGTTCCCATCACCCGAATCGAACAAGGAGGCACAGTTGGCAACGATTGAAACGAGCGCCGCCATGCCGATGGTCCGGGTGATGTTGCAAGTCGCGTCTCGCCACGCGACCTTCCCGCTTCCAGCGCAGCCATAGCGCGTCCCGCGCGGCCTGTTTTCAAACGCCGCGCCGTGTATTTCCGAGAATTCGCGGTCAGGCCGTCCGGCAACACATGCCAGGGCGCGCTAGTCCCGTTTTCCGTCTCAACGCTTCATGCTTCCTTCAGGAGAGTCTTCGGGCGCCACGTCCGGGGCATGCTGTCCATGACAGAGCTAAATAACAAACCCGAATCGGGCGGACAAACGTTCCGCAAGGTCCTGGGCTTCACCTTCCGGCATTGGGCGCGCCAGCCTGCGCGCGTGACGGCCGTGGCGCTCGCCTCGCTGCTCGGCGCGCTCGCGGACGTGCTTACGCCGCACTACGCAGGCCAGCTCGTCGACGCCCTCACCCACGACGGCGCCGCGAGCAGCGCTGCCGCATGGCATGCGGCGGTCGTCGCGTTCTGGGCGCTCACGGCGCTCGGGCTCGCCGGCACGATCATGCGGCAGGCCGCGTACCGCAACATCATCACGCTAACGCTGCGCATGATGAGCGAGATCGCCACGCAGGCATTTCACCGCGTGCAACGCTTCTCGACGGACTGGCACGCGAACAGCTTCGCGGGTTCCACGGTGCGCAAGGTCACGCGCGGCATGTGGGCGCTCGACCTGCTCAACGACACGCTGCTCGTTGCCCTCTTCCCGTCGCTCGTCATGCTGGTCGGCTCGACCATCCTGCTCGCGGTGCAGTGGCATGTCATGGGCCTCGTGGTCGGCCTTGGCTCGGCGGTGTATCTGGCGATCACGGTCTCGCTGTCGCTCTTTTACGTTGCGCCTTCGGCTCGGCTCGCGAACCAGTGGGACACGAAGATGGGCGGCGCACTCGCCGACGCCATTTCGTGCAACGCCGTCGTGAAAGCCTTCGGCGCGGAAACGCGCGAGGAAGCGCGGCTCGCGCGCGTCGTATCGAAGTGGAGCAGCCGCACGCGGCGCACGTGGCGGCGCGGCACGCTCAATGGTGGCGTGCAGGGCGCGCTGCTCGTTGGCATGCAGGCGGCCATCCTCGGCGCAGCGCTGCTGCTTTGGGCACGCGGTCTCGCGAGCGTGGGCGACATTACGTTCGCGCTCACGCTGTTCTTCCTGCTCAAGGGTTATCTGCGCGATGTGGGTATGCACGTGCGCAACCTGCAGCGCTCGGTCAACGACATGGAAGAGCTCGTCTCGCTCGACGCGGCGCCGCTCGGCATCGAGGACCTGACCGACGCACCGCCGATCGTGGTCGATCAGGGCGACATCCGCTTCGAGAACATGACGTTCCGCTATGGCGCGAACGCGGACGCGAGGGCGCTTTACGAGAACCTTACGCTACGCATCGCACCGGGCGAGCGCGTGGGCCTCGTCGGTCATTCGGGCTCCGGCAAGACCACGCTCATCAAGCTGATCCAGCGCCTTTACGACGTTTCCGGAGGGCGCATCACGATCGACGGCCAGGACATCGCGCGCGTACAGCAGACGTCGCTGCGCTCGCAGATCGCCATCGTGCAGCAGGAGCCGGTGCTGTTTCACCGCTCGCTTGCCGAGAACATCGCTTACGCCCGGCCTGGCGCCACACACGCCGAGATCGAGCGTGCGGCGAAGCTTGCTAGCGCCCACGACTTCATCGTGGCGCTGCCGCATGGCTACGACACGCTCGTGGGCGAACGCGGCGTGAAGCTCTCGGGCGGTGAGCGCCAGCGCGTGGCGATCGCGCGCGCGTTTCTCGCAAATGCACCGATCCTGATCTTCGACGAAGCGACCTCGAGTCTCGACAGTGAAAGCGAAGTGCTGATCCAGCAAGCCATGGAGCGACTCATGGAGGGCCGCACGACCGTGGTTGTCGCACACCGGCTTTCGACGGTGCGCGCGCTCGACCGGTTGCTGGTGCTCGAGCGCGGACGCGTAGCGGAGGAAGGCACGCATGACGCCCTCGTGCGCCGCGAGAACGGCCTGTACCGGCGCCTGTTCGAGCGCCAGGCGCTGGAACTGACAAAGGGGCTCGCCGACGACGTGATCCTGCGCTGACGCCGCACGCCCAGGTGCTCGCGCCCTCCCGCCGCAAGCCGGCTCAGGCGGGAACGGCGCGCGCGTGCGGCGTGATGCGCGCGAGCACCTCGGCCAGCGCTTCGCTGGCGATTTCCGTGTCGTAGTGCGCCTGCAGTTCCATCCAGCTGCGCGCGTCGGTGCCGAAATACACCGCAAGGCGCACTGCG
This sequence comes from Paraburkholderia sp. J7, assembly GCF_905220155.1. NCBI lineage: Bacteria > Pseudomonadati > Pseudomonadota > Betaproteobacteria > Burkholderiales > Burkholderiaceae > Paraburkholderia > Paraburkholderia sp. J7. Next base: position 153,979 of record NZ_CAJMYZ010000022.1, read on the forward strand.
GTGTCCGCCGTGATGGCGCGCTTGCCGAGCACGATCTCGTTGATACGGCGCGGCGGCACGCCGATCGCCTTGGCGAGTGCGTACTGGCTGATGCCCATCGGCTTGAGCCACTCTTCGTTCAGAATCTCGCCCGGTGTGGCAAGCGGTACTTCACGTGCCATGGTTTTGCTCCTCAGTGATAGTCCACGATGCGTACGTCCGATGCCTCGCCGCCAGCGAAATGAAAGCAGATGCGCCACTGCCCGTTGATGCGGATGCTGTACCAGCCTTCCAGCTCCGCGGAGAGACTCTCCAGCCGGTTACCCGGCGGCGCCCTCAGGAACGCGAGCGTGGCGGCCGCGTGGATCTGCTGCAGCTTGCGCATCGCGACCGTTTCAATGGCAACGAAGCGGGCGACACGTCGCCCGGCGAAAAGCGCCGCGGTGTCGCGGCATGCAAAGGAAGTAATCGGCATGGATAGTAACGTCTCGCGTTAATAACGTCAAGCGTTACTAGTGTGGAATATGTGCGATTCGCGCACCAGTCGGCCGTTCGGCCAACACGGAAGCCCGCCCGCCGCCGCGCAGATACGCCGGAACACAGGGCCACCAGGCAAAAGGCGTGGCGCTGTCCCGCGTTCTGGGCGACGCGCCCGCCCGCGTGGCGTAAAATGTGGCCTTTCCAGCCAGAATCGCAGCCAGAATCCCAACATGACGCTCGCCTCCACCCCTGAGATCATCGCCGAGCTCAAAGCCGGCAAGATGGTCATCCTCGTCGACGAAGAAGACCGGGAAAACGAGGGCGACCTCGTCATCGCTGCGGAGTTCGTCACGCCTGAAGCCATCAACTTCATGGCAAAGTACGGCCGCGGGCTGATCTGCCTCACGCTCACCCAGGAGCGCTGCAAGCTGCTCAACCTGCCGCTCATGACCTACCGCAACGGCACGCAGTACGGCACGGCGTTCACGGTCAGCATCGAAGCCGCAGAAGGCGTCACGACCGGCATTTCCGCCGCCGACCGCGCGCGCACGATCCAGGCCGCCGTTGCGCACGACGCGCGCGCCGAGCACATCGTGCAGCCCGGCCACGTGTTCCCGATCATGGCGCAGCCGGGCGGCGTGCTCGTGCGCGCGGGCCACACCGAAGCGGGCTGCGACTTCACGGCGCTCGCGGGCCTGACGCCTGCCTCCGTGATCTGCGAGGTCATCAAGGACGACGGCACGATGGCGCGCCTGCCCGACCTCATCGAGTTCGCGCAGGAGCACGGCCTGAAGGTCGGCACCATCGCCGACCTGATCCACTATCGCAGCCGTACCGAATCGATCGTCGAGCGCGTGGCCGAACGCACCATGCAAACGGCGCACGGCCCGTTCCGCGCGATCATGTACGTCGATCACCCCACGCGCACGCCGCACATTGCGCTCGTGCGCGGCACGCCCAAGCCCGGCATCGATACGCCCGTGCGCGTGCACGAGCCGCTCTCGGTGCTGGACCTGCTCGAAACGGGCTCGTCCACGCATTCCTGGACGCTCGACGCCGCCATGCGCGAGATCGCCTCGCGCGACGTGGGCGTGATCGTCATGCTCAACTGCGGCGAACCCAAGGAACACCTGATCGACGTCTTCAAGGCGTTCGACCAGAAAGAGCGCGCGGAGGCGCTCGCGCGCCGGCCCGTGGACTTCAAGACCTACGGCATCGGCGCGCAGATCCTTCGCGAACTCGGCGTGGGCCGCATGCAGGTGCTCTCGAAGCCGCGCCGCCTCGGCAGCATGTCGGGCTACGGCCTCGAAGTCACCGGCTTCGTGCCGATGCCCGGCGGCAATGCAGAAGCGCCCTGCCCGCCGGAAGCCGCTGACCCTGCCTCGTCGCGCGCCTGAAGTCGCATCGCGCTCATTTCACGCGTCACCACGCTCAACCGAACTTACGGACACCACATGGAAATCGGACAATACCAACCGAACCTCGACGGCGACGGACTGCGCATCGGCATCGTCCAGTCGCGCTTTAACGAACCCGTCTGCAACGGCCTTGCCGACGCCTGCATCGAAGAGCTCGAGCGCCTCGGCGTGACGGGCGAAGACGTGCTGCTCGTCACCGTGCCGGGCGCACTCGAAATCCCGCTCGCGCTGCAAAAGCTCGCCGAAAGCGGCCAGTTCGACGCCCTCATCGCGCTCGGCGCGGTCGTGCGCGGCGAGACGTACCACTTCGAACTCGTCTCGAACGAAAGCGGCTCGGGCATCTCGCGCGTCTCGCTCGACTTCAACGTGCCTATCGCAAACGCCGTGCTCACCACCGAAAACGACGAGCAGGCCGTGGCCCGCATGACGGAAAAGGGTCGTGACGCCGCGCGTGTCGCCGTTGAAATGGCGAACCTGACGGTGGCGTTGGAGCAGCTTGACGGCGGCGACGACGAAGAAGAAGACGAGGAAGACGAAGAGGAACAGCAATGAAGAGCGCGCGCCGCCGCTCCCGCGAACTGGCCACGCAGGGGTTGTATCAGTGGCTGCTGTCGGGTGTGCCCGCCGGCGAGATCGACGCGCAGCTGCGCGGTTCGCAGGGCTACGACAAGGCCGATCACGAGCATCTGGACGCGATCCTGCACGGCGTCATCCGCGAGTCGGACGAACTGTCCGCCTCCATCACGCCGTGCCTCGACCGTCCGATCGAGCAGCTTTCGCCGGTCGAACGCGCTGTGCTGCTCGTCGCGACCTACGAGTTCAAGCATCACGTCGACATTCCGTATCGCGTCGTGATCAACGAGGCGGTCGAGCTCACGAAGACCTTTGGCGGCTCGGACGGCTACAAGTACGTGAACGGCGTGCTCGACAAGCTCGCGGCGCAACTGCGCGCCACCGAAGCACAAAACGCCCGCAAGTCGTAAGAACGCGAGCCGCCGGGGCAAGCGGTGCGCCTGAGCGCCCTGCCCCGCGCGCCGCGTGATCTGTCAGTACTGGAACTACCCGCATGAACATCGTTGCCGAACCGCTGCTGCGGCTAGCCGCGCGCGTCGACGAGATCCAGCCTTTCTACGTCATGGAACTGGCGAAGGAAGCCGCAAAGCTCGAGCGCGCCGGACGCGACATCATCCACATGGGCATCGGCGAACCGGACTTCACGGCGCCCGAGCCCGTCGTCGAGGCCGCCGCCGCCGCGCTGCGTCGCGGCGTCACCCAATACACGAGCGCACTCGGTATCCACGCGCTGCGCGAGGCAATCGCCGCGCATTACCAGCTCGCCTACGGCCTCACGGTCGACCCCGCGCGCATCGTCGTGACGGCGGGCGCCTCGGCGGCGCTCCTGCTCGCATGCACGGCGCTCGTCGACCGCGACGACGAAGTGCTGATGCCCGACCCCTGCTATCCGTGCAACCGGCACTTCGTGGCCGCCGCGGAAGGCAAGCCGGTGCTCGTGCCGAGCGGCCCGGAGGCGCGCTACCAGCTCACCGCCGCCGATGTCGAGCACCTGTGGTCGCCGCGCACGCGCGGCGTGCTGCTCGCCTCGCCGTCGAACCCCACTGGCACGTCGATCGAGCCCGACGAACTCAGGCGCATCGTGCAAACCGTACGCGCGCGCGGCGGCTTTACGATCGTCGATGAGATCTATCAGGGGCTTTCGTACGACGCGCCGCCCGTCTCCGCGCTTTCGTTCGGCGACGACGTGGTGACCGTCAACAGCTTCTCGAAGTACTTCAACATGACCGGCTGGCGCCTGGGCTGGCTCGTGGTGCCACCCTCGCTGGTGGGTGCATTCGAGAAGCTCGCGCAGAACCTGTTCATCTGCGCGTCGGCGCTTGCACAGCATGCCGCGCTTGCCTGCTTCGAGGCGGACACGCTCAAGATCTACGAAGCGCGCCGGCTCGAATTCAAGCGCCGCCGCGACTTCATCGTGCCGGCGCTCGAGTCGCTCGGCTTCACGGTGCCCGTGGTGCCGGACGGCGCGTTCTACGTCTACGCCGACTGCTCGAATGTCGCGCACCCCACCGCCGGCGACAGCGACGCGCTCACCCGCGCGATGCTGCATGACGCGGGCACGGTGATGGTGCCCGGCATGGACTTTGGCGTCGCCGCGCCGCGCCAATATGTACGGCTCTCGTATGCCACGGCGTACGAGCGTCTGGAAGAAGCGGTCGGCCGGCTGCACACGTTCTTCGGCCGCTGATCCGCGCGGGTCGGCAAACAGAAAAAGAAAAAGGCACCCGAGGGTGCCTTTTTTGTTACGTCTGATCTTTCAGCCCGGTACTCAGGCGCCCAGTTCCGACGAACCGTGTTTCTGAGCCGTCGTGCTCGTGCTGGCGTCGTCCTGCTCGGAACCGCTGTTCGCCGACGACTTCTCGACCATCGCGTGGGCGTTGTCGAGCGTCACGTGCACGCGCTTCTCGCCGTTGATGCTCGCCACCTTCTGCGGCGCAGGCGTGCTGGCCGTGCTGGTGACGGGCGCCTGCGGCGCGTTGATCGGCACGTTGCGGCCGCGTGCGACGTCGCGCAGACGCCCGCGCTCGGCCATTACCTTGGCGCCGTAGCCGCCGTCGTCGGGCGAACTCGAACCGACGTAGAGGCGCAGGCCGCCCGGCAGGGAACCGCCGCGCGCGATGCAATCCTTGAGCACCAGCGCACCGACCTTGATGTTCGCGAGCGGATCGAGCGCCGCCCTTTGGCCGCCGAAATACTGGAATTTGTCCGAGTGCACCTTCGACATGACCTGCATGAGGCCCTGCGCACCCACACCGCTTTCGGCGTACGGGTTGAAACCCGATTCGATCGCCATCACGGCGAGCAGCAGCAGCGGATCAAGCCCCACTTCACGGCCGGTGTCGAACGCCGCCTTTACGAGTTCGCCAACCGGCTCCTGCGCAACGCGGTAGCGGCGCGCCAGATAGGTGGCGACGAGCGCCTGTTCGCGCGCCGAAACGAGCACGCGGTCGTCGCGTGCGTCGGGCGTGATGCGCTGGGGCGGAATCATGCGCGCGAGCGAGCCGACGTTGCTCGGCAGCGCACGCGGATCGAGGCCGTTGAGCGCCACAGCGTCGAGTGTGGCGATGCCGCCGTTCGACACGGCGGTCGCAACCTTCGCGACCGGGCCGTTGGAGCCCGCGGGCGCAACGCCCGTGGCGCCAACAGGGCCGGCGGCACCGTTAGCGGGTGCGAGCGCCGTGGGCAGCATCGCGCCGTCGGCGTTGTCGTCGTTGGTCGCGGCGCCGCGGGGCGCGAACGAGGGCAGCGGGTTGCCTTGCAGCAGGCGCGCCGGACCGGCCTGCACCGCCGCGGAAACGAAGGGCATCACGCGAGCGGCCAGCGTGCCGCGCCACGTGGGCAGCAGCCAGACGGCAAGCGCGAACAGAACGGCACAGCCGCCAACAATGCTGAACAGGTGATGGCTAAGACGCGTGCCACGACGCAGCAGCGCACGCAGACCCAGAGCTACACGCTCGTCGGCGCGCCACCACGATAACCAGGTATTCATCTACAGATCTCCCCATGTTGCATGATCCGGCTAAGGAGTCGGCACAAGGCAGACGGCCAATCACAGGATCAAGACACCGCGCGCCCTGGCTGGTGCGGCAGCGGTGTCGGGAAAACGGCAAGTCGCCGTGAGTGGAACTCCTCCTGGACAACCAGGCACGCAATGTGCGCGCGCCGGGAGTTCTCACGCGAAAAGCCAGCGCAAAGGGGCGCTGACAAGAACAACCAATCTAGACCGTATGCAAGCCGTGCAGGGGTTCGGCAAAACGGCGACGCGTTGCGTCTGAAGGGCCGGGAAGGTGGTTAAAAATTTCAAACCCTGCAACCAGTGTGGACGGATTCTAGCAGCCTGTTATAGATCGTCAATACTATAGATTGTCAAATCTATAACTAATTGTAATGATGAACACCGTTCAATCGGTCGGAAACCGCGCGCCAAGGGGGTCTGCGGCTTGTTATGCGGATTGGCTATCAGCGTGCGCCAACCAACACAGGTAAAATCGACAATCGTTACGCCGCGTTTCGCCCGGCTTCAAGCGCCGGCCGTGAACCGCAGCAATCCTGCAACCGCCGTGCAGCTGTTCGATCCAGCCCCTGTACTGGCGGCGCGAGCCGCGCCTGCCGGGTTGCCCAGCGAGTTGCCCACTGAGTTGTCCAAGACTGGCCCCCAATGAAATACAAAGACCTGCGCGACTTCGTTGGTCGCCTGGAGACGCTCGGCGAATTGCGCCGCGTTCCGCAAGCTGTCTCTCCGGTGCTGGAAATGACCGAGCTGTGCGACCGCGTCCTGCGCGCCGGCGGCCCGGCCCTACTCTTTGAGAACCGTTCGACGCACGCGTTCCCGGTGCTCGGCAATCTGTTCGGCACGCCCCGGCGCGTCGCACTCGGCATGGGCATCGACGCGCCGGAAAGCGGCGGCGACGGCGCTGCGCTGGAGTCGCTGCGCGACGTGGGACGCCTGCTCTCGGCACTCAAGGAGCCCGAGCCGCCGCGCGGCCTGAAGGACGCAGGCAAACTCCTCACACTCGCCAAGGCCGTCTGGGACATGGCGCCGAAGACCGTGAGCGCGCCACCCTGCCAGGAGATTGTCTGGGAAGGCAATGACGTCGATCTTGCGAAGCTGCCGATCCAGACCTGCTGGCCCGGCGACGCCGGACCGCTCGTCACGTGGGGCCTGACTGTCACGCGCGGTCCCAACAAGACGCGCCAGAATCTCGGCATCTACCGCCAGCAGCTCATTGGCCGCAACAAGCTCATCATGCGCTGGCTCGCGCATCGCGGCGGCGCACTCGACTTCCGCGAGTTTGCGCTGAAGAACCCCGGCAAGCCGTATCCGGTGGCGGTCGTGCTCGGCGCCGACCCCGCCACGATCCTCGGTGCCGTCACGCCGGTGCCTGACACGCTGTCCGAATACCAGTTCGCGGGCCTGTTGCGTGGCGCCCGCACCGAGCTCGCGAAATGCCTGACGCCCGGCGTCGACACGCTCCAGGTGCCCGCGCGCGCCGAGATCGTGCTCGAGGGCTTCATCTACCCGCACGCGGGCGAGCCCGGCCCCGCACCTGCTGGTGCGCCGCCGCGCCCCGCCAAAGGCGCGAGCGCCTCGTACGAGCACGCGCTCGAAGGCCCCTACGGCGACCACACGGGCTATTACAACGAACAGGAGTGGTTCCCCGTCTTCACGGTCGAGCGCATCACCATGCGACGCGATGCGATCTACCATTCGACGTACACGGGCAAGCCACCCGACGAGCCGGCAGTGCTCGGCGTTGCGCTCAACGAAGTGTTCGTGCCGCTCTTGCAGAAGCAGTTTCCCGAGATCACCGACTTCTATCTGCCGCCCGAGGGGTGCAGCTACCGCATGGCGATCGTGCAGATAAAGAAGAGCTACCCCGGGCACGCCAAGCGCGTGATGTTCGGGGTATGGAGCTTCCTGCGCCAGTTCATGTATACAAAGTTCATCGTCGTAGTCGACGATGACGTGGACATCCGCGACTGGAAGGAAGTGATCTGGGCGATCACCACGCGCATCGATCCTGCGCGCGACACGGTCCTCGTCGAGAACACGCCGATCGACTATCTCGACTTCGCTTCTCCAGTGGCCGGTCTCGGCTCGAAGATGGGGCTGGACGCCACCAACAAGTGGCCCGGAGAAACAGACCGGGAATGGGGCCGCGCCATCGAGATGGATGCGGCCGTGAAAACGCGCGTCGACCGTCTCTACGACGAGCTCGGCCTTGGCCACAGCTAGCGCGCCGGGCCTCGCGACCCGGCGTTACCGGGCGTTGATTGCCAGGCGTGAAGCCTCGAGCGCCACGCCGGCCGATTGATCCGCGACGCCTTTTTCGCGACGCCGCGCTTACCGCGTCGCGCCTCGTGCAAGGCACGAGCCGCGGCGCCAGTGAACCTGAGGAGACTCTAAGATGAGCTTGTCCGCATCGGAGCGCCTGACACAACTGAACGATCCCGCCCTCTTCAAGACCCGCGCGTACATCGACGGCGAATGGAGTGGCGGAGCGGCCACGTTCGCCGTGCTCGACCCCGCCGACAACAGCGAAATCGCGAGCCTGCCCGACTTCGGCGCCGATGAGGCGCATCGCGCCATCGCGGCCGCGAATGCCGCACTGCCGGCATGGCGCGCGAAGACCGGCAAGGAGCGTGCGGCCGTGCTGCGGCGCTGGTTCGACCTCGTGATCGAGCACGCCGACGACCTCGCCGCGATCATGACCGCCGAGCAAGGCAAGCCGCTCGCCGAAGCGCGCGGCGAAGTGATCTACGGCGCGTCGTTCCTGGAGTGGTTTGCCGAAGAGGCCAAGCGCGTGAACGGCGACGTGCTCGCGAGCCCCGCCAACGACCGCAAGCTCGTCGTGCTCAAGCAGCCGATCGGCGTGTGCGCCTCGATCACCCCGTGGAATTTCCCGATCGCGATGATCACGCGCAAGGTCGCGCCAGCCGTCGCCGCGGGCTGCACGATCGTCGTGAAGCCCGCCGAGCAAACACCGCTTTGCGCGCTCGCGCTCGCAGAACTGGCGCAGCGCGCGGGTGTGCCCAAGGGCGTGTTCAACGTGGTCACCGCCGACTCGGCGAACTCCATCGAGATCGGCAAAGCGCTGTGCGAAAGCGATGTCGTGCGCCATCTCTCGTTCACCGGATCGACGCCAGTGGGCCGCATCCTCATGGAACAGTGCGCGCCGACAGTCAAGAAAATCGCCCTCGAGCTGGGCGGCCACGCCCCCTTCATCGTGTTCGACGACGCCGATCTCGACGCCGCCGTGGAAGGCGCAATGATCTCGAAGTACCGCAACGCGGGCCAGACCTGCGTCTGCACGAACCGCTTCTATGTGCACGACAAGGTGTACGACGCCTTCGTCGAGAAGCTCGCCGCCGCCTCACGCAAGATCACGGTGGGCAACGGCTTCGAAGATGGCGTGAACCAGGGGCCGCTGATCGACGACGCGGCCGTCGCCAAGGTCGTGCAGCACATTAGCGACGCAACTGCCCAGGGCGCGAGGCTCGTGGCGGGCGGCAAGGTCAGCTCGGGGCGCTATGTCGAGCCCACCGTGCTTGCCGACGTCACGCGCGACATGCTGATCGCGCGCGAGGAAACCTTCGGCCCGGTCGCGGCGGTATTTCGCTTCAGCGACGAAGCCGAAGTCATCGGCCTCGCCAACGACACCGAATTCGGCCTCGCCTCCTACTTCTATAGCCGCGACATCGGCCGCGTCTGGCGCGTGGCGGAAGCGCTCGAGTACGGCATGGTCGGGATCAACACCGGACTCATTTCGAACGAGGTCGCGCCGTTTGGCGGCGTGAAGCAGTCGGGCCTCGGGCGCGAGGGGTCGAAATATGGCATCGACGAATATGTCGAGCTGAAGTATCTGTGCATCGGCGTTTGAAGCACGTTTGAGCCGCGACGCCCGCTTCCTGCGATGCGGGCGTGCGCGGCACGCAGTCCCATACCAACAAGAAATCGTTTTCATGTCTCACGTTTCCCTGCTTTCCGACGGCTTTTTTCTGTCGCTTTCGCTTTGCCTCGACATCGGTCTCGTCAACGTCGCCATCATCTCGCTCACGCTCACGCACGGCTTCCGTTCGGGCTTCTGGCTGGGGCTCGGCTCGTGTCTCGGCGACCTCATCTATGCCGCGCTCGCGCTTGCGGGCATGGCCGCGCTGCTGCAGTTTTCGCCCGTGCGCTGGATCGTGTGGATCGGCGGCTCCGCCCTGCTGCTCATGCTCACGTGGAAGATGGCGCGCGAAGCGCTCAATCCGGCATCGGCGCCGCCCGTGGAAGGCGAAGCCGACAACGCCGCGCCGCTGCCCAACCCATGGCGCAGTTTCGGGCGCGGCGTGCTGCTCGCGCTCTCGTCGCCGAGCGCCATTCTCTGGTTTGCCGCTGTCGGCGGCGCGCTTATCGCCAAGTCGGGAGCAACGAGCGCCGGCGCTGCTTCGCTCTTTCTGCTGGGCTTTTTTGCGGGCGGGCTCGGCTGGACCTTGTTCCTTTGCGGACTGGCCAGTCACGGCCGCAAGCGGGCCGGCACCGGTCTGCTGCGCGCCTGTCACGTGCTTTCGGCGCTGCTGTTCGCATACTTCTCGTACAGCGTGATCGTGCACGGCTATCGCGACCTGATCCTGCAGGGCGCGGGCGTGACGTAATCCGCGTCAAGCGCGCAGTGCCGCCGGTGAAAGCGGGGCCAAAAAACAAACAGCGCAACGCGGCGTGAGCCGGCGTTGCGCTGTTCGTCAAACTTGCGGCCGGGCGGCGTGCCCCGCCCGTCACGCTCAACGACGGTAGTAGCCGCCGTGGCCGTAGTACCCATGGCCGTAATAGCCGCCGCCGCGGTAGTAGCCGTGATGCCAGTACGGACGGCCGTAGTAGCCGCCAACGACGACAGCAGGCGGCGGAGCGTACACCACCGGCGGCGGCGCATAGACCACGGGCGGGGGCGGCGGTGCGTAGACCGGCGCAGCATAGACGGGATAAACCGGGGCCACCGGAATGCCAATGCCGATACCCACCGAGACGTGCGCCTGGGCCGCGCTGACGAACCCCACACCCAGCGCGGCGGCAACGATGAACGATACGGTCTTTTTCACTTCTCTTCTCCTGGCGGCCGCCAGCGGCGACGCGCATATTACGGGCACTGCCCACGCATTCAATGTATCGAAAACGGCGGCCGGCATTGGTAGCCATTTGTTTCGAATTGCAATGCGACTTGGGGGGCGCTTAACAGCGCGTCAAGCCCAGTGGGCGCGGCTGCCGTGAAAAATCACCGCACACGCGGCCGGTCACGACGCCATTCGTTACAAAAACGAGGGCGCTGTCATTGTTACCTGCGCGAGGGCGTCAGGAGGCGAGTCTCCCGGTAATGTTTGATTACAAATTGGTTGGGCTGCCGACCTTCGACCGCAGCCGCCTGCGCGCGGCGAGACTGTAAACGACGATGCCCGGTTCTGGAACCGGGCATCTCGTCCGACTTGCCGACGGCGCGCAATCCGCCGCCGCACTGGAACACACTCTCCGCTATCCGACCTTCACGTAGGTGAACTCGCGCGTGACGTTCGGTGGCACATAGGCGCCGCTGATGCGAACGCGCGGTGTCAGGCGCTTCTTCTGATCCCACCAGCGGCGGCGCTGAAATGGCGTGAGAAACCGCAGATGCTTTCGGTAAGCGAAGATGCTCATGGTGAACTCCCCGAATCGGACTACCGACAGGAACAAACCCAATTGCACGACTGCAACAACGAAACCGAAACAATGAAAAGTATTGTGCTTAGATTCCGCGACAACAATGGCAGTGTTGCGAGATAGCCTCACGGGCGCCGTATACGCGCCGCGCACTGTTCGTTGCGGCTGCCCCGTGCTGGGCTCGGGTGCTGCGCACAGGCGCGCCCGCCAGCCATCAGCAGAAACCGTGCCGCGTGAAGCGGTCGGTAGCGACGTCGCGCCCGTCCGTGTCATTTGTAGTCGCTCGGTCGGCACGTGCTCGGTACGAAAGCGAACATTTCTCGCACCGCGCGGCTGCGGCGCAACACTCGGGTCGTAAGGCCCCTGTCTGACGCGGTCTGTCGGAAACACTGTATCTGTTCGCAGAAAAGCCTGCTGCGAGTGCAGCCATTCTGTGCGGCGCGCACGCCGGAAACCGCACCTGCAGCTGCGCGCCAAACCCGTGCGGCTGCATCGTTCGCCCATACTGGCGAGGCGTGAGCCGTGGTAATGTGGCGACGGCGCGCGCATCGCAACCGCACGCAACGCGCGCCCTTGGGACTCACCGACGAGAACGCACAATGATCAAGGTCAGCATCCTCTATCCGTATCGCGAGAACGGGCGTTTCGACACCGGGTACTACTGCACGCACCACATGCCGCTCGCGGCAAAGCTCTTTGGCGAATCGCTCAAGGGCTGGTCGGTCGACATCGGCATCAATGCGGGGCCGCCGGGCACGCCGCCGCCGTACGTCGCGGCTGGACACTTTCTGTTCGAGACGATGGACGCGTTCTACGCGGCATTTCAACCGAATGCCGACACCCTCCTCGACGACATTCCCAACTACACCGACGGCGGAAATGGCACCATTCTGATCAGCGAGGTCAAGGTGTCCGTCTGACGTGCTCCGCTCGGCCTGCAGGGACGAGCGGACTTCGACTAGACCTTTCATCGGCCGCCACACGCCAGGTGCGCCGCCACCCAACACAAGAAGGAAACAACACCGATGTTCGGCGATATCGCCCGCTTTCTGCTCAATACGGTCTTCACGCTGTTCGGCGCCGCCCTGCTGCTGCGCGCCTGGCTCCAGTACGTGCGTGTGCCGCCGTACAACCCCGTGACCCACGCGATCCAGCAGGTCACCAACTGGCTGGTGCTGCCGCTGCGGCACGTGATTCCCGGCGTGCGCGGCATCGACTGGGCAAGCGTGGTCGCCGCGCTGATCTCGGCCATTGCTTACGTGCTGCTCATGGTCTGGATCGCGGGCGTGGACCCGCTAGCTCTGTTGCCGACGCTTCTCATCGTTGCCGTGCTCACGCTGGTGAAGTGGGCGCTGAACCTGCTGATCTGGCTGACGATCCTGATGGCGCTGCTCTCGTGGCTCAATCCGCGCTCGGCGGCGATGCCGGTGCTGTTCCAGCTGACGGCGCCGTTCCTCAATCCGCTGCGCCGTATCCTGCCGAACCTGGGCGGCCTCGACCTCTCGCCGATCCTGCTCTTCGTGATCGTGCAGGTGCTGCTGATGGTGGTCACGCGCGCAGCTGTTTCGCTCACGCTGTTTGGTATCTGAGCGGCGTCCGGGGACGTATCCACGCACACGCCAGTGCGCCGGCGGCGCGCCCAGCGCGCCGCGTAGTTTGACCGCAGCGTTGCGCAAAGCGGTCAAAACCGCGTAAAATGGCGCGCTCTGCGGGCGTCGTATAATGGCCATTACCTCAGCTTCCCAAGCTGATGACGTGGGTTCGATTCCCATCGCCCGCTCCACGTCGGCTTGCCGACCTCTCTTCGAGGCCAGGGCTTTTGAACTGCGCCCCTCCCGGGACGCCTTGCCCGCCCGACCGGCACATGCCGGGCACGACCTGAATTCCTCCGTTGCACTATGCACTCTGGCGCTCCTCGGGTCCTCCCGCACGCGCCGCGAGCAGGTCAGCCGCCACGCATTTCGCTCGACTGCCGCATAACGACTCGCTGCGCGCCCTATGGCGCACCAGTCCTCCGATGGATCAATTTTTCATGTCCCGGCCGAGCGCGATCGCCCTGATCGTGCGCTCGCGCCAATCCCTTCTCGCCGACGCCGACGAACGCCCATTAGCCGAAGCCGAGCGCCTGCGCGCCACTGCCGCCGACCTCACGCGACTCCTGTTCGACGTGCGCGCCGGGCGTGCGAACGCGTTCGAGCTGAACGAACCCACGCGCATGCGGGTCGTGGTTTCGGCCGATTGAGGTGCCGCTGCGAGGAGCAGCCACCCCGCCGCCGCCCGCCAGCCGCCGGACCCGTGCGAGTGCGCTGATATAATGCGCGACGGCTTTGGAGCCGCTGCGCTTCACGTGCGCCGCGCCCGCCCCGCCGGGCCGATGGCCGCCGCCGGTTCTGGCGAACGCAAAAGCGGCCCACAAGGCATCAGGCCACACCGTGGCGCCTCGCGCCGGGCAATATGCTGCCCTGAACAGCCCGCGAAATGGCCAGCACCAAGCCTGCCCCGATTATCGACAGCCGCGAAATCCGCCGCTCTCACACCCACCCGCGAAGATGAATCACGAACCCAACGACGCCGCCCGTCCCGACAGCACATCGTCAGACGCACAAGACGCCGCCTCCGACACGAACGAGCAATCCGGGTCGCCCGCCGGCGACGCGCTGCACCACCGCCGCATCCGCAGCTTCGTGACTCGCGCCGGCCGTGTCTCGACCGGCCAGCGTCGTGCGATGGACGAACTCGGCCCGCGCTTCGTCGTGCCCTACGCGCCGGAAGCCACCGACTGGGACGCCGTGTTCGAGCGGCACGCGCCGCGCATCCTGGAGATCGGCTTCGGGATGGGCGCGAGCACGGCGGAAATCGCCGCATTGCGCCCGGAGGACGACTTCCTCGGCGTCGAAGTCCATGAACCTGGCGTGGGAGCGTTGCTGAAGCTGATCGGCGAGCAGAATCTGGAGAACATCCGCATCATCCAGCACGACGCCGTGGAAGTGCTCGAGCACATGATCGCGCCGGCGAGCCTCGACGGCGTGCACATCTTCTTCCCCGACCCGTGGCACAAGACGCGCCATCACAAGCGCCGCCTGATTCAGCCGAAGTTCGTCGCGCACCTCGTCTCGCGCATGAAGCCGGGTGCGTACCTGCATTGCGCAACCGACTGGCAGAACTACGCCGAGCAGATGCTCGAAGTACTCAGCGCGGAACCCGCTCTCGAGAACACGGCCGCCGACTACGCGCCGCGCCCCGACTACCGACCGGTGACGAAGTTCGAACGCCGCGGTCTGCGGCTCGGCCACGGCGTGTGGGATCTCGTATTCCGTCGCCGCGCGGACTGAAACCAGGAACCCTGCAGTAAAACGACGGGCGCCGCGATATCACGCGGCGCCCGTTGTGTTTTTAGTCGTCCCAGCCGAGGCCGCCGCCATAGCCGAACAGCAGGATCACAAGACCGAACGCGATGCGGTACCAGGCGAAAGCGGTGAAGTCGTGCGACGCGACGAAGCGCAGCAGCCAGCGCACACATGCGAACGCACTGACGAATGCGGCGACGAAGCCAACGCCGAAGAGCCCGAGCCAGTCCGCGGAAAGCTCGTGCCAGCTCTTGTATAGCTCATACACGGTTGCGCCAAAGATCACGGGAATCGCAAGGAAGAACGAGAACTCGGTCGCGACGCGCCGCTCGAGGCCGAACAGCATCGCGCCGATGATGGTCGAGCCCGAGCGCGACATGCCCGGAATCAGCGCGAAACATTGCGCGCAACCCACCTTGAACGCGTCGAGCGGCGTGATCTCGTCAATCGAGTTCACGCGCGCGCTGTGTTGCGCCGCGACCGGCAGTCCCTTCGGACCGCGCAGGCGATTTTCGACCCACAGGATGACAAGGCCGCCGCCTACGAGCGCGAACGCGACCGGCACCGGCGCAAAGAGAACCGACTTGATCGCCTTCTCGAACATCAGACCGAGCACGACTGCCGGAATGGTGGCGACGATCACGTTGAGCGTGAAGCGCCGCGCATCGGGCCGCGAGGGCAGCCCGACGACGACCTCGCCGATCTTGCGCCGGAACTCCCAGCACACGGCGAGGATCGCGCCGAACTGGATCACCACGTAGAAGGTCTTCGCATAGTCGCCTTCGAAGTTGAGCAAGCTGCCGACGACAATAAGATGCCCGGTACTCGAAACGGGCAGAAATTCCGTCAGCCCCTCGACGATGCCAAGAATCAACGCCTTGCAGGTCAAAAACCAGTCCATCCCTTTTATCCCTCTTTTTGAGCGTCGGGACGGCGCACGCCGCGCCACGCGACCGACGACGGCCGCGTGTGCCGGTGTTCCGTCTGCTTACTTCTCGACGATCTGCACGCGTATGCCGTTTGTAAGGATGGTGATTGTACCGGGTTCGTAGTTGACGCCGGCAAACTGGAGCTGGTCGGGCTTGAACGTGTAGACCGGATAGTTGTTGAGCAACTGCGTGGCGACGAGCGCGGCGACCGCGCTCACCTGCGACGCATAGGCGGCGGCGTTGCCTGTCATGTCGACGCCATCGACCGAAGGCGAGCGCAGCACCACGGCGCGGCTCGCGCTGTCGTAGGCGAGTTCGCTCGACACCGTGAACGCGCCGCTCACGGGTTGCTGCATCAACGGGCTTTCGAGGTGCGCATCGAGCCGCACCGCCACGCGGTTGCGATCGGGCTGCAGCGTGACCACGGGATTCGTGAGCGAGACGTCGAAAATCTGCTGCATCGAGCGGTGATAAGGAAACTTGCGCTGCACCGCGTCCTGCACCTGCTGTTGCGAAAACGTGTAGTGATCGGGAATGAACGGGAAAATCCCCGTCGCACACGCGCCGAGCGACATCGCCGTTCCCGCCGCAGCGCAGGCTGTGAACAGGAAGGCGCGCCGGGAAACGCGCGTTGCGGTGTGGATCATGCGAAATCTCCTTGTTTGGCCGGGTTTGATGCGCCGTCATTCTGGCGCATCACGGCTGGCCGCCGCAGTTTGCGCCGGTTCAGCGCGTGGCCGGCGTCTGCGATTGCGGTTGCGTTTGCGCCTCGAGACGCGTGAGCCAGACGATGGCCTCCTCGCGCGATGCTCCGCACATCTCGGGCTGCGGCTGCAGCCCCGAGCAGCATGCCGGGCGCAATGGCGAGCCGAAGATCATGCAGCGCAGGTCGTCGCCGAGTTGAACGCAGCGCACGCCGGCCGGCTTGCCTGCGGGCATGCCCGGAATCGGGCTCGTAATGGACGGCGCGATGCAGCACGCGCCGCAACCGGGGCGGCATGCATGCACTGAGACATCAGCGGGAAAAACGGTACTCACTTCGGCTTCCTGGAACTCTGACAAATTGTGTCCGAGGCGCGCTGGAGACTACGACACCATGCCGCGACGGACCAGACGCATTGTGCCATTGCCCGCATGCGACCTTTTTACACAATCGCTTCTTCCTACCCGCTCGTACACTTTGTCAATCTGGCGCTGTAGGACAAAGGACAGGCCACCTGTGCGCGGCGTTCCGCGGCGCCGGACGCTGCCCACCCGTGCGCCGCCCTTCCAAGTGAGCTTTGCATGAGCGACGCAGACCTGCTCTTTCGCCCCGACCTGCTTGCCAAATACGGCGCCAACGGCCCGCGCTACACGTCCTACCCCACCGCCCTGCAGTTCCGCGACGACTTCGATCCCGCCGACTACCGCCGTGCGGCTGCCGATCCGGGCGCAAGCGATACAGACCTCTCGCTGTACTTCCACGTCCCGTTTTGCGACACAGTCTGCTTCTATTGCGGCTGCAACAAGGTCATCACGAAGAACCGCGGCCGCGCGAAACCGTATCTCGCGCAGATGATCCGCGAACTGGAGCTGCAGGCCGCCCTCTTCGACACGAAGCGCCCGGTTTCGCAACTGCATTGGGGCGGCGGCACGCCCACCTTTCTCTCGCTGGACGAAATGAGCGCGCTCATGGCCGCCACGCGCGAACACTTCGCGCTGCAGCCCGACGACGCCGGCGAATACTCGATCGAGATCGATCCGCGCGAAGCCACGGCGCAGACCATTGCGCATCTGCGTTCGCTCGGCTTCAACCGGCTGAGCCTCGGTGTTCAGGACTTCGATCCGGTTGTGCAGAAGGCGGTCAACCGCATCCAGCCGCTCGAGCTGACCGTCGACGTCATGAACGCCGCGCGCGCGAACGGGTTCGAATCGATCAGCGTCGATCTGATCTACGGCCTGCCGCACCAGAACGTCAAAACATTCGGCCGCACGCTCGAGACGATGCTGCTGCTCGCGCCCGATCGCATCTCGGTGTTCGGCTACGCGCACATGCCGCATTTGTTCAAGATGCAGCGTCAGATGGATGAAGCCACCTTGCCCTCGCCCGCCGAGCGCATGGCGCTGTTGAGGCTCGTGATCGAGCAGCTAACCGAAGCGGGCTACGTCTACATCGGCATGGATCATTTCGCGCTGCCCACCGACGAGCTCGCGCGCGCCCAGGCGCAACGCACGCTGCATCGCAATTTCCAGGGTTACAGCACGCGCGCCGACTGCGACCTGATCGGCTTTGGCGCTTCGGCGATCGGCAAGGTCGGCGACGTCTACGCGCAGAACGCGAAGGACCTGATCGGCTACGGCGCGGCCATCGACGCGGGCAAGCTCGCGACCGCGAAAGGCGTGCGCCTCACTGCCGACGACCGTCTGCGCCGCGACATCATTACGGAACTCATGTGCAATCTCGAACTGCGCTACGACGAGTTCGAGGCTGCCTACGGCGTGCGGTTTCCGGCGACCTTTGCGACCGAGCTCGAACGGCTGCGCGAGTTCGAGCGCGACGGTCTCGTCGCGCGCAGCGCCAACCGGCTCGAGGTACTGCCCGCCGGGCGCATGCTCGTGCGCAACATTGCGATGGTGTTCGACCGCTATCTTGGCGCACAGCAGCCCGAACGGTTCTCGCGGACGATTTGAGGGCTTGCGGCCGCCGTGTAGTTGCCCGGGCGGACAATTTGCGTCATAATCTACGGCTACTTCGAGCGCGCACACGTGTGCGCTCGGTTGCTCGCAGCACGCGAGCACACGCCTCGGTGGTGAAATTGGTAGACGCGCCGGACTCAAAATCCGGTTCCGAAAGGAGTGCCGGTTCGATTCCGGCCCGAGGCACCAGAATACTTTCCGGCAGGTTTCAGCACTTGCCGCCGGAATCCAGAAACCCGCGAAAGCTCACGGCTTCGCGGGTTTTTTCTTGCCCGCTCGAATACGACACGCCTGTTATTGGACGAAGATCAAGCATCTCGCAGATGCCGCGTGTCTCGCCGCACCCCGCTGCTATCGTTATCGGTGTTATTGAGATAGCACGCCGGGAGAGCACGATGGACCGCATTTTCATGACACGAGAGGAAGCCATACGCATCCTCATCGAGGCCCACGAGTCCGTCTCTGGACGCACCGCAGCGACGCTGATCAAATCGGGCAACGACCGATCCGCCAGGCTCGAAGTGCTGGACCGGTTGCTGCTCGACGTGCGCGCTGGCCGGGTCGATGAATTTATCACCCACCCCGAGGACAACACCTGCGTCTCGATCACTGACTGACGCAGGTCTGCCGCACGAGCCTCAGCGCAAATTCGTCTGCGCCAGCTCCACCACCTCGTCTCCGCGCCCGCTCAGCACCGCGCGCAGCATGTAGAGACTGAACCCCTTCGCCTGCGCCCACTGCAGCTTCGGCGGCATGGCCAGTTCATGCTTCGTCGTCACCACGTCGACGAGCGCCGGTCCTGCGTGCGAGAAGGCCGCGCGCAACGCCTCATCGAGCGCTTCGGACGTCTCCACGCGCACACTGAAGAGCCCCGCGCCTTTCGCAATATCCGCAAAGTTGGTCGCGACCAGATCGGTGCCCGTCTCCACGTAGCCGCCAGCCTTCATCTCCATGGCGACGAAACCGAGCGAGCCATTATTCAGGACAACGATCTTGATCGGCAAATCGAGCTGGCGCGCCGTGAGAATGTCGCCGAGCAGCATCGAAAGACCGCCGTCGCCGGAGAGCGAGACCACCTGCCGCCCGGCGTGCGCCGCCTGCGCGCCGAGCGCCTGCGGCATGGCGTTCGCCATCGAGCCGTGATTGAACGAGCCGTGCAGACGGCGCCGGCCGTTCATCGTCAGGTAGCGCGCGGCCCAGAGCGTGGGCGTGCCCACGTCGACCGCGAAGATCGCGTCGTCCTCGGCGAGCGCATCGAGCCGCGACACCACGTACTGCGGATGCAGCGGCTTGCCCGCGGCAGCCGGGCGCGCGAGTTCGTCGAGCCCCTTGCGCGCGCTCGCGTAGTGCTCGCGCGCGCGATCGATAAAGCGCCGGTCGGTCGTGCGCGTGAGCTTCGGCGTGAGCGCGCGCAGCGTTTCGCGCACGTCGCCGACGAGTCCGAGCGTGAGCGGCGCGCGCTTGCCGAGCGCGGCCGCGTCGCGGTCGATCTGCACGATGTTCGCGTGCTGCGGATAGAAGTTGCGATACGGGAAGTCGGTGCCGAGCATGACGAGCGTGTCGCACGACATCATCGCGTGGTAGCCCGAGCTGAAGCCGATCAGCCCGGTCATCCCCACATCGTATGGGTTATCCCATTCGACATACTGCTTGCCGCGCAGCGCATGCACCGTCGGCGCGCCGAGCGCGTCCGCGAAGGCCACCACTTCGTCATGTGATCCCTTGCAGCCGCTCCCGCATAGCAGCGTCACCGCCTCGGAACGATTGAGCAGTTCGGCGAGCCGGTCGATATCCGCCGACGAAGGCAAGGTCGCCGGACGCGCCGCCTGGGCCCACGCCGGCTCCTCGTCGGACGCATCCAGAAGCGCCACGTCGCCGGGCAGCACGATCACGGCGACGCCCTTCTGGTCGATCGCCGTGCGCAGCGCGGTGTCGAGCACGCGCGGAAACTGCGATGCGTTCGTCACCAGTTCCACGTAATGGCTGCACTCGCGGAAGAGTTCGGTCGGGTGCGTTTCCTGGAAATAGCCGAGGCCGATTTCCGTCGACGGAATGTGCGCCGCGATCGCAAGCACCGGCGAACGGTTGCGATGGCAGTCATAAAGGCCGTTGATGAGATGCAGGTTGCCGGGCCCGCAACTGCCCGCGCACACTGCGAGCCGGCCGGTTGCCGCGGCTTCGGCGCCCGCCGCGAAAGCGGCGACTTCTTCGTGCCGCGTATGCATCCAGCGGATCGTGCCGAGCTTGCGCAGACTCGCCGACAACCCGTTCAGGCTGTCGCCCGTCACGCCCCAGATGCGCTCGACGCCAACCGCCTCGAGCGTTTTTGCCAGATGATCCGCTATCGTCTTCGCCATGGTGTTCTCCACGTGAGCCGTAACGCGCAGCGCGCGCACCGAGGCCGGGCGCTGCGCGAGAAGATACTTGGGGGGTCAAATACGTAGGCGTCCAGGCCCGGCAACCGGGCCGGGCCTGCCAATACCTCGCGCTACGTTACGCCATCCGCCCGAAATACGTGGTCAAGCCGTGCGCGGCGAATTGGCAGGGCGTGCCTGGATCGCGCGGGGGCGCGCTACACGTCGCGACGGATAAAATACCCCGCTCTACGCTGTTCGCCGTCCGTCATGAATCTCGAAAGCATTCTCTTCACTCAGGGTTTCGGCTCACGCCGCCAATGCCGCACGCTCATCGCCGACGCGCGGGTCGCCATCGCGGGCGAGCCGTGCACCAACCCGCTCGCCACGTTCGACACGGCGGGCCTCGTCTTCAGCGTGGACGGCACGCCGTGGCCGTTTCACGAGCGCGCGTACATCGCGCTCAATAAGCCCGCGGGCTATGAGTGCTCGCGCGATCCGCAGCATCACCTGAGCGTGTTTCATCTGCTGCCGCCACAGTTCGCCGAGCGCAACGTGCAATGCGTCGGCCGCCTCGATCAAGATACGACCGGCCTCCTGCTGCTTTCCGACGATGGCCAGTTCGTGCATGCCTTCACGTCACCCAAGCGCAAGGTGCCAAAGCTCTACGTGGCGACGACACGCCACCCGCTCGACGAAACCCAGCTGCACGCCCTGCGCGAAGGCGTGCTTCTGCACGGCGAGCGCCAGCCGAGCGCCGCCGTCGCGGCCAACGCACGGGCGGACCACGAGTTGGAGCTGACCGTGCTCGAAGGCAAGTATCACCAGGTCAAACGGATGGTGGCGGCGGCCGGCAACCGCGTCGAGGCGTTGCACCGCGAGCGCATCGGCGGCTTTTCCCTGCCCGCCGGACTGGCTCCCGGCGCCTGGCAATGGCTCGACGACGACGCGCTCGACGCGTTGCGCAACAAGGGGTAAACCACCACCGGGCGGCGCGAGCGCCCGCCGCTCAGTGTGCTGACGCACCGATGCTTGCAAACTGGCATCGTTATCGCCGCGCCGCAGCATGTCCTTGCCGAGCTTCCGCCCTATACTCGTTTGTAGAACGATTACAAGTTGCAAGGAGGGGCATCATGATCATCAACGGCTCATTCGAAATCTCACTCGTGTTGATGGCCTTCATGGCGCTTGGGGCGGTTCTGATTGGGGGCCTGCTCGCGTCGATGCATATGCGACATCAGTACCATCCGAACCTCATCGGGGCGCTTATCGGAGCGCTAATGTGCTTCCTCCTGCTCGAAGCGCTGCCGGCCATCACGTGAACGGCACGCTTTGCGCCGCGCCGCCCGCCCGAAGTCACGGGTGCGGCGGCAGCGTGCGCAAGAAAGCATCGACATCCGGATAACGCAAACGCACGCCCAGTTCGCGCTTCAGACGCGTATTGGCGAGCCGGCGCGACTCGCGCATGAACGACAGCAAGACGGGCTCGAGTTCGCGCTCGGCCTGCGCGCGACTCACGCGTGGTGCGCGCGCAAGGCCGAAGGCATCGGCTACGCGGTCGAAATACTCGCCCATCTTCAGTTCGCTGTCGTCCGTCGCGTGGATGGTGCGCCCCGGGCGGCCATGTGTCGCGAGGCGCCGGAGAATCGCCGCAAGATCGTCCGCGTGGATGTGGCTCGTATAGACGTCGTCGCTCACGACGAGCGCCGGCGTGCGCTTCGCGAGCCGTGCGAGCGGGAGGCGGTTCGCTGCGTAAATGCCGGGAATGCGCGCGATCGTGGCGCTCAGCACGCCGCCGCGCGCCGTTGCGCGCCGCAGTTGCCGTTCGGCCGATACCCGGCGTTTGGCGCGGGCGTTAGCCGGCTGCACCGTGCGGGTTTCGTCGATGCGCGCACCACCGCAATCGCCGTACACGCCCGTCGTGCTTGCGTATACGAGCTTCGTGCGTTCGAGACGCTGGCGCCGGGGCCGAGAAAACCGCCGGATGCGCTCGGGTACAATAACGGATGCTCCCGCGCCTGTAGCGGGGCCGAAAGCGCTGCGGCGCATGCGGCCCGCGAGAGCACGTAATGGGGGCCGCAATGCGTGCGGTGCCACACCCGCCAGCACAGGCCGCGCCCTCGCACGGCGGCGCGCCGCGAGTGCTGCGAGCAGGCGGCGCGTGCGCAGGTCGTCGTCGCCGTTTTTTTGCGGCGGCGCCAGGTGCAGGACGGTGCTAGCCAGGCCCGCGATCCGCGTGAGGCTCGTGCGGAAATCGAGGTCGCCGTGCACTGGCGTTGCTCCCGCGGCCCGTACCGCGTCTGCGCGCTCGGATCGGCGCGTGAGCGCAAACACGCGCGCGCGGTCTGGCCGCTCGCGCAACTGGGCGACGCAGCGCAGGCCGACGTCGCCGCAACCGACAATCAGGATGCGCGCACGGCGCAAGGTTCGTGTGGCAATCATGGTGGAACCATTTTAGCGGCCCGGGCCTCGCGGCGAAGGCCGGCAAGCAAACGCGGACACTAGCCGGAAAAGTCCGGAACTGGCCCGCACCCGGAATCAACCCTCGGATACAGACTTACACTTCCCTGAATATGGCTTTCAACGTAACGCTCAAGCAAAGCGGCCGGCAATTCCAGGTCGAGCCCGACGAACCCATTCTCAACGCGGCCCTGCGCCAGGGCATCGGCCTGCCGTATGGCTGCAAGAACGGCGCGTGCGGCTCGTGCAAGGGCACGGTCTGCCACGGCGAAGTGGAGCAGCGCGCTCACGCGGCTTCGGCGCTGTCCAATGACGAAAGGACGCGCGGCATGGCTCTCTTCTGCTGTGCGACGGCGCAAACCGACCTCGAAATCGATATCCGCGAAGTGGCGGGCGTGGGCGACGTGCAGGTGCGCAAGCTGCCTACGCGCATCGCCGCCATCGAACGCAAGGCCGACGACGTCGTCGTCCTCAAGCTGCAGCTGCCCGCCAACGAGCGTCTGCAGTATCTCGCCGGCCAGTACCTCGAATTCATCCTCAAGGACGGCACGCGCCGCAGCTACTCCATGGCGAGCGCGCCGCACGAGGAAGGCCCGATCGAGCTGCACATCCGCCATATGCCCGGCGGCAAGTTCACCGACCATGTCTTCTCGCAGATGAAGGAGCGCGACATCCTGCGCTTCGAAGCGCCGCTCGGCACCTTCTTCCTGCGCGAGGAATCCGACAAGCCCATCGTGCTGCTCGCTTCGGGCACCGGCTTCGCGCCGCTCAAGGCGATTGTCGAGCACGCGGTCCACAAGAACCTGAACCGCCCGATGACGCTCTACTGGGGCGCGCGCCAGAAGAAGGACCTGTACCTGATGGACCTCGCCGAACAATGGGCGAAGGACATCCCGAACTTCCGCTTCGTGCCGGTGCTCTCCGAGCCCGCCGCCGACGACAACTGGACCGGCCGCACGGGCTTCGTGCACCGCGCCGTGATCGAGGATCTGCCGGACCTTTCGGGCTATCAGGTCTATGCGTGCGGCGCACCGGTGATGGTCGAGTCGGCGCAGCGCGACTTTACGCAACATCACGGTCTGCCCGAAGACGAGTTCTACGCGGACTCGTTCACGAGCGCCGCGGACCTCGCGAACGCCGTCTGAACGTCGTTGGGGCGGGTCGTTGCGTGCACAATGCAATGACCCGCATCGACCGGCAAAGCTGGCCGTCACGAAAAATTCTTCGGCCGATTGGACAAAATCGGCACATTGACGGTTTACATCGCCGTTCGGCTTGTCGTATTCTTGCGCCCATGAACTGCATCCTGTCCGCCCTCCGACGTCGCCGCTCGCCCCATCTTTAGGGCCTGGCTACTCGCGGACGCGCGTTGCACTTCGCAACGCACAGCAAGTTCGAATCACGAAAGCCACGGCCAGTCCGTGGCTTTTTGTTTTTCCGCCGTATCGTTTGTAACCCCGTTTGCAACCCCGTTCTCAACCCTTTAGCAGCCCCAACGCGGAGCCCGTTGCCATGAATTATTCCGAGTACCCGATCGAGTCGCTGATGTACATCACCAACCGGCCCGAAATCGTTTTCACGCATGGCAAGGGGTCGTGGCTCTACGACAACGAAGGCAAGCGATATCTGGACTTCATCCAGGGCTGGGCCGTCAACAGCCTCGGGCACTGCAACGAAGGCATGATCGAGGCGCTGGAAAAGCAGTCGCGTCTGCTCATCAACCCGTCGCCGGCCTTCTACAACGAACCGATGGCGAAGCTCGCGGGCCTGCTCACCGAGCACAGCTGCTTCGACAAGGTGTTCTTCGCCAACAGCGGCGCGGAAGCCAACGAAGGCGCGATCAAGCTTGCGCGCAAGTGGGGCAAGAAGCATCGCGACGGCGCCTACGAGATCATCACGTTCGACCACAGCTTCCACGGCCGCACGATCGCGACGATGTCGGCGAGCGGCAAGCCGGGCTGGGACACGATCTACGCGCCGCAAGTGCCGGGCTTCCCGAAGGCCGACCTGAACGATATCGCCTCGGTTGAAAAGCTCATCAACGCGAAGACCGTCGCCGTGATGCTCGAGCCGATCCAGGGCGAAGGCGGCGTCATTCCCGCCACGCGCGAATTCATGCAGCAACTGCGCGCGCTCACGAAAAAGCACGGCATCCTGCTGATCGTCGACGAAGTGCAAAGCGGCTGCGGTCGTGCCGGCACCCTCTTCGCCTACGAACTTTCGGGCATCGAGCCGGACATCATGACGCTCGGCAAGGGCATCGGCGGCGGCGTGCCGCTCGCGGCGCTGCTCTCGAAGAAGGAAATCGCCGTGTTCGAAGCGGGCGACCAGGGCGGCACGTACAACGGCAACCCGCTGATGACGGCCGTGGGCCATTCGGTGATCTCGCAACTGGTTGCGCCCGGCTTCCTCGAAGGCGTGCGCGCGCGCGGCGAATATCTGCGTGAAAAGCTGCTCGAACTTTCGGCCGAACGTGGCTTCCAGGGCGAGCGCGGCGAAGGCCTGCTGCGCGCGCTGCTGCTCGGCAAGGACATCGGCCCGGAGATTGTCGAGAAGGCGCGCCTCATGCAACCCGACGGCCTGCTGCTCAACGCCGCGCGTCCGAACCTGCTGCGCTTCATGCCTGCGCTGAACGTGACGACGCAGGAAATCGACCAGATGATGGCGATGCTGCGCACGATTCTCGACGCGCTGTAATCGGACGGAGCACGGGCGATGACCGTCACGATCCGCGTGTTCAGCGAAGCCGATACGGAAGCCGTGATCGCGCTCTGGCTGCAGGCGTTTCCCGAGTACAACGACACGAGCCGGCCGCACCGCAATCCGCGGCTGTCGATCGCGAACAAGCTCGGCACGCAGCCGGAGCTTTTCTTCGTCGCGATTCGCAACGACGGCGACGTTGACGGCGCACTCGTTGGCACGGCGATGGCCGGTTACGACGGGCATCGCGGCTGGCTCTATTCGGTCGCCGTCGCGCCCGAAGCGCGGCGTCACGGTCTCGGCACGCGGCTCGTGCGTCACGCGGAAGATGCGCTCGCCGCGATGGGCTGCCTGAAACTCAACCTTCAGGTGCTCACCGACAAGGCCGAGGTGCTCGCGTTCTACGAGCGGCTCGGCTATCGCGCCGACGCCGTAGTGAGTCTCGGCAAGCGGCTCGCCGTGCAGGAGTCCGAAGCGCTCGCCTGAGCCTGGTTCGTCGATGGCATGAAAAAAGCCGCATGGGTGACCCACCCATGCGGCTTTTGTTTTATGCGGCCGCGAGGACCGCAACGCCGTGCAGCTTACTCGCCCAGATACGCGGCGCGCACCTTCGGATCGTCGAGCATCTGCTTGGCCTCGCCTTCCATCGTCACGAGGCCCGAGTCCATCACGTAGCCGCGGTTCGCCGCCTGCAGCGCGAGGCGCGCGTTCTGCTCGACGAGCAGCACCGTGATGCCTTCCGACGAGATCGTGCGCACCACCTCGAAGATCTTCTCGACCATGATTGGCGAGAGACCCATCGACGGCTCATCGAGCAACAGAAGCTTCGGCTTGCTGATGATCGCGCGCGCCATGGCCAGCATCTGCTGCTCGCCGCCCGAGAGCGTGCCGGCGAGCTGCGTGGCGCGT